>JAALOD010000003.1:27753-81270 GCA_013372845.1 Candidatus Udaeobacter sp. | reverse complement strand
CGATTGGGAGCAAACGCCAAAAGCGGTCGAGGCGATGATGAACGATGCCATCGCAAAGGCGAACAAGGCGCTGGATCAAATCGGCTCGCAGGATCTGAAAAAAGTTACGTTTAAGAGCACGGTCGTCGCGCTCGATGATCTCACCTACCAGGCTGGACTTGCGGCGAACAGGGCCACAATCATCAAAGAGACAAACACGAATCCAGAAATGCGCGCCGCTGCCGAGAACGCGATAAAAGCCTTTCAAGATTGGGCCGTCGGCATTGATTACCGTGAGGACGTTTACAAGGCAATCAAGGCTTTTGCTGATACGCACCCGAGGCTTTCGGGGGAAGACGAAAAACTGCTGAATGAAACATTGCGCGATTATCGCCGCGCCGGACTAGACCTTCCGCCGGATCAGCGCAAAGAGGTTGAGCAGTTGCGGAAGGAGTTGTCTAAACTCGGCACTGACTTCGACACAAACATTGTGAAGGCCAACGCGCCGGTGATCTTCACCAAGGCCGATTTGAATGGACTGCCGGAAAGTTTTTTCGCTTCACCCGGCATCAGGGCAGGAGACGATGCCTACACAGTGATGGCAAATGTCACCTGGCAATTCAATACCGTCGAGGAAAACGCTAAGAGCGAAGCGACGCGCAAGCAGCTTTACGTCATTCGCGAGACGCTCGCCAAGGATGCAAACGTTCTCGTTCTCAACCAAATGCTCGCGCTTCGGAACAAGATTGCGCTGCGGCTCGGTTACAAATCGTGGGACGACTATCAGACCGAAGTCAAAATGGCCAAGACTGGTGCGAACGCCGAGAAGTACATTAGCGATCTGGTCACCGGAATTCAGCCCAAGTTTGAAAGCGAAGTGGCGGAATTACAAAAGCTGAAGGCCGCTGAAACGAATGACCCCAACGCCAAAATCGAGGTGTGGGACTGGCGCTATTATGCCAACCAGCGGGACAAACAAAAGTACGCCGTTGATAAGGAAGCGTTGCGCGCATTTTTCCCGTTCCAAAAAGTGCTCGACGGCATGTTCAATATTTATCAGAGCATCTTTAGTCTGAAATTCGAGAAGATCGCCGCACCTTACAAATGGATCGAATATCTCCAGCTTTACATGGTGACCGATTCCGCCACGGGCGAACCGCTCGGGATGTTTTATCTCGATATGTTTCCGCGCGAAGGAAAATTCAATCACTTCGCACAATTCGAAATCATCAGCGGCAAATTGTTGCCGGATGGAAAATACCAGCGGCCAACTGTCGCCTTGCTTTGCAACTTTTCGCCTCCGGCGGGAGACAAGCCGTCTTTGATGACGCACCAGGAGGTCGAGACTTTGTTCCACGAATTCGGTCACGCTCTGCATTCGATTCTCACTCGCGCGAAGTACGGCCGTTTTGCCGGAACGCATGTGCCGGGTGATTTCGTGGAGGCGCCGTCGCAGATGCTGCAAAACTGGGTCTGGGACAAGAAAGTGCTCGACACGTTTGCGGCCGACTACCGCGATCCATCGAAGAAAATTCCAGCGGAAATAATCAAAAAAATGAATGACGCCAAGCTTGCGAATGCCGGTGTTTTTTATCGACGCCAGTTCGCCTTCGCGTCGCTCGACCTCGCGTTGCACGATCACCACGCCGAAGACATGCCTTACGATTGCGTGGCAACTTCAAATCCGATTCTTGAAAAAGTCTTCCTGCCGATCGATCCGAGCACAACATTCGTTTCCTACTTCGGACATCTGAATGGGTATGATGCCGGCTATTATGGGTACGCATGGGCCGATGCAATCGCCGCTGACATGGCAACAGTCTTCGAAAAGGCAAAGGACGGTTACCTCGACAAACAAGCGGGCATGAAATTACGCCACGAAATCTACGAGCCGGGCGATTCGCGTGACGTAAACGTTTCAATCGAGAAGTACCTGGGCCGTAAACAATCGATCCAGCCATTCCTGAAAAAAATCGGTATCGGTGCACAGGAGAAAAATAAAGCTCCCTTGGGACCATCGCACGAAGGTCGCTAACGCTACCCTGTCATCCCGAACCAAGTGAGGGATCTCACAAACCCCGCTGGGCAAACGAAAAGCCACTCGGCAGTTCTGGCCAATGAGCACTTTATCATAGAAGCGTGCAGCAACTGCTACGTCCCAGGTTATTTGATCGCCACACCAAGACAGGCTGTCGAATCGCTGTCGCAGATGAATTCAGCAACAATAGCAACGCTCGGGCCGACGTTGGCTATAGTCACAGCTGCAATCGAAGCAGTCGTTCAGCCACAGCGAGTTTACTGCACTTTATTTTCGGAGGAAACGCGCACCGTTCACTTTCATCTTTTTCCCAAGACAGGATGGCTAGTCGCGAAATATTTTGCTGCTCACCCGCACGAGACCGAGATTTCGGGACCGCAATTGATGGATTGGGCACGGCTAACTTTTCGCAAGCCAATTCTCGACATGAATAGAGATGAGACGTTGGAAAAGATTCAAGCTTGGCTCACTGCGCCGTCGGTAAAGGCATAGCACTGTGTGAAAATCAGCGTCACTGAATTGCCCTTCAATTGCCTCCTGGGCATCCACCCGGCCAGCGATTCTGCGCATCTCCTAGAACTGCCATCAGGCAACCAGTATCTGAATCATGTCGGCACAGTTCACGCAGGCGCTCAGCTGGCGCTCGCCGAGGCTTCCAGCGGCGAGTTTTTGCTCAAACATTTTGCTTCCTCTGATGATCTTTTTCCGGTGGTGCGACGTGTGGAGGCAAAGTTCCGCAAGCCTGCGAATGGCAGCATCGTGTCCACTGCGAGTGCAGCACCAGAAGCTCTCGCTCGGCTCGATGCGGAGCTTTCTTCGAAAAGCCGTTCGGTGATTTCAATTAGAGTAGAAGTCTACGACGAACTCGGTGCGCATACGCTTTCAGCAAAGTTTGAGTGGTTTATTCAGCGCGAGAAAAGAATCTGACGGCGCTTGTGGATATTGCGCAATACTAGTGGCACGACGCCAAAGCGACGCGAGGACGCGTCCGCACTCCTAAAGCCCTCGCGAAATGGGATCGGCGTCCGTCGCAATTTTCGCACGTAGTGCTTTCGGAGTGCGATGCGTCCTCGCATCGCTTTATTGTCTCAGCAGCACCGTAATTATGCACGCAGAGGCGAATACGTATTCCCATCGTTGGTTTGACTTCTTCCACGTCAACATCAGCGAGGCTCGTACGATGCAAGAAGCAGCGTTCGTCTGCCGCTGTGCTCCTCTGCCCGGTTTCCGCAAAATTGCAGATGTGTGTTGCGGCATGGGACGACATGCCCGGGCGCTCGCGAAGCACGGTTACTCAGTGATTGGGCTTGATCGTGACGCTGATGCAATCGCGAAAGCTCGGGCGCTAGCTGCCGGCCCGAGCTACGTGAACGCGGATGTTCGCGATTACCGGCCAGATCCCGGCAAGTTCGATGTTGCGATAATCATGTCTCAGAGCTTTGGCTACTTCGATGCGACAACAAATCGAGAGGTGTTAGGACGATTAGCTGACGGAGTTCGCGAAGGCGGTCGTGTTATCCTGGACCTATGGAGCGCCGAGTTTTTTATGATTCATCAGGGCCGATATGAGTTCAAGACACCTGGCGGAGTAGTTCGAGAAACCAAGTACGCAGAGGAAGATCGGCTGTTTGTGCACCTGGATTATCCGGACGGTGGAGAAGACAATTTTGAATGGCAATTGTTCACGCCCGCGCGAATGATTTCGATGGCAGAATCGGTTGGCTTAAGCCAGTTACTCGCGTGCACAGCGTTTGACGAGACAACGCCTCCATCTCCCACGAATCCCCGCGTGCAATTCGTTTTCGAGCGCTGTCGCGACTGACGCACTCACAACGTTTGCGACGTTCAGAGAGAGCCGCTACAGAAAGAGCATGAAAATTTCGGGTTGGTTGATCGCAGTTTTTCTTACCGCTGCAACTTCGGTTTTCGCTGTCGATGAATTAGCGTTGCGATTGGAACCGGCACTGGAAGCGATCACGCCAGATGGTTTGCTCGCACATATCAAGGTTCTTGCGTCGGATGAATTCGAAGGGCGCGCACCGGGGACAAAAGGCGAAGAGCTTTCAGTTAAATACATCAGCGACCAGTTCAAACAGATCGGGTTGAAGCCGGGAAATCCGGACGGGACTTACACACAGGAAATTCCGTTGGCTGGGATAAAGAGCGAACCAACGATGTCGTTCACTGTTGGCGATAAAACCACCGACCTTACGTATCCTGACGATTTCATCGCGTCATCAGCGCGTCTCCAACCGGAAATCAAGATCGACAATTCGGATGTGGTCTTTGTCGGATACGGCGTCGTCGCGCCGGAATATGGCTGGGACGATTACAAAAACGTTGATGTTCACGGCAAAACGCTGCTGATGCTGATCGGCGATCCCCCAATTCCCGATCCGAAAGATCCATCAAAACTCGATCAGAAAATGTTTAAGGGAAAAGCGATGACCTACTACGGCCGCTGGACTTACAAATACGAGATCGCCGCACAAAAAGGGGCTGCGGCCGCGGTGATTATTCACGAGACTGGGTCGGCAGGCTATCCGTACTCGGTCGTGAAAACGAGCTGGGCGAAGGAGAACTACGAGATTGATTCACCAAATAAAAACGCGGACGCCGTGGAAGCACGCTGTTGGATCACTCTCGATGGCGCGAAGAAATTGCTGGACGCTTGTGGTCAGGATTTTGATGCGCTGAAGAAATCGGCAATCACGAAAGAGTTCCGGCCAGTGACGCTGAAAGCCAAAGCGAAGATCGACATCAAACAACAGCTTCGCTCGTTCAAGTCGCACAATGTGATCGGTAAACTCGATGGAAGCGATCCGAAATTGCGCGACGAATATGTAATTTACACGGCGCACTGGGACCACCTCGGGCGTCATCCCGAATTGCAGGGCGACCAGATTTCTAACGGGGCCATCGATAACGCATCGGGCGTTGCATCGGTTATCCAGCTCGCGGCCGCATTCACAAAATTGAATCCACCGCCGAAACGCTCGGTTTTATTCATGGCCACGACTGCTGAAGAAGCAGGATTGCTCGGCGCGAAATTTTATGCCCTGCATCCGCTGTATCCGCTGGAAAAAACCCTGGCCGACATCAACATCGACACCGTGAATCCGTGGGGGAAAACCCGCGACATCGAAGACCTCAGTAACAACAATTCAACGCTCGACGACTTATTAGCGGCAGCCGCGAAACGCAATGGTCGAGAGATGAAACCCAACAGTCAGCCGGAGAAAGGTAGTTTTTACCGCGCCGATCATTTCGAATTTACCAAGCGCGGTGTGCCCTCGCTCTACACTGGCGGCGGAAAGGATTTCGTCGGGAAACCGGCAAATTTCGGCCAGGAAAAGAAAGACGATTACACTGCGCACCATTATCATCAGGTTTCCGACGAAGTTGATCCAAACTGGGATCTTTCTGGCGCCGTGCAGGATGTCGACCTCTTATTCGAAGTTGGTTATCAGGTTGCCAACGGCGACAAATTTCCGGAATGGAAACCCGGGAGCGAGTTTAAGGCAAAGCGAGATGAGATGTTTAAGAAATGATTGGATTTAGACAGCGAACCTCGAGCTGATTGTTGTTAGATATAACCGCGATGAAGCTAGTCCCCTGCTCACTCGGGCCAAGCTTAACATTCGAGGAAGCGCAGAACCTTTCCCCCAACTTTTCGCGCGCAGCAACACTTCCGGAAAAGACCAGTGAAATTTCGCTAGGTCATTTTGGA
The DNA here is from genome assembly GCA_013372845.1 of Candidatus Udaeobacter sp. Classification (GTDB taxonomy): domain Bacteria; phylum Verrucomicrobiota; class Verrucomicrobiia; order Chthoniobacterales; family UBA10450; genus Udaeobacter. Next base: position 75,523 of record JAALOD010000003.1, on the reverse strand, counting down.
TCTCTTAGCTCTTTTCGCACCGATTTTCTATTCGCTTATAACATCTTCCCGCGCTTCCTCATGCGCGCAGAAGCACAGTGGATTCGCGAGAGAAGAACGATGCGGATTGGAGACATAATTGTGCAGCGCGCTGTTATGCCTCCTATTGGCTTCGGTATTTGTGCAGAGTTTGCTGTGCGCATCTGGGCGCTCATCGGCGAGCCGAGTAAGCTCGGTTTTGCTTATGAGACGCTCGCCGGGCATTTGGAGCGCGGCGTATCGGAGTTCTATTTTGAGGAGCGTGCTGGAGAAGTCTTGTTTGTCGTCCACACGCACTCGGAGCCCGCACATTGGCTTTCACGGCTAGGAAGGGGAGTTTTCAGTTTGCGATATCAGCGCTGGTGCACGCAGCAAGCGCTGAAGCATGTAAAACAGCGCTTCGACCGTGACAACGAGCGTTTGATCCCATCGCAAAGAAGTAAGTTGCAGGGCATCGAATTAGATGGTTGAATCAGCACTCGCGAATCTGAAAATCTGAATGGGCTCTCTTAAGAAAAGACGCAAAGCGAAAATTGCCAAGCATAAGCGCCGCAAGCGCATGAAAGCGAATCGGCACAAGAAGCGCCTCAGGTATAAGGCGTAGCGCGCGGCGAAGGCGTTTCCGGAGAACGCCCAATTCCCAACTCAAACAAGAACTGCCTGCCAGGCCATAGCCCTGAAAGCTTTCGGGGCTGGTTTGCGGAGGTTTCGCCGGAGACTAACATTAAAAGCGTGAGGCATCAGAAGAAGAGTTGGGGAATTTCGCCGTGCTGGTGCCTTTTTTTTACGCTGCTCTTCCTCATCGCGACAAGCGCCGCGGCTAGCCAAAAACAGAAAAGTTCATTGCCAAAAACTCGGGCTTCGTCGGCAACTAAAAAGACTGGTGGCCAGGATGATTCATCCAATTCCAAGCCGGCTGCCGACCTTGCACTACGTTTGGAAGGCGCACACAAGGCGGATGCGCTGACGCATTTTGTCGAAGGAATGTCTCTCGAGGAAAATGGCGAGACGGATCGCGCGCTGGAGGCGTATCGCAAAGTGTTGAATGTCGATCCCGGCCAATCGCAACTCGCCTCGCGCGTGGCGGCGTTGCTGATAGAGCAGGAGGATTTTCCACAGGCGATTGACGTATTGAAGGATGCAATCAAGGCAAATCCAAAGGATGCCGACCCGTATCAGCAGCTGGCATACATTTATGCGAAATATCTGAAGAAAACCGATCAGGCCATCGATTACGCCAACCGCGCCATCACTCTGAATTCAGGGGACATCGAAGGTTACCAGCGTCTGGTAGAAATCGAAGTTGCAGCGGGACAAGAGAAGAAGGCGCTAGAGGTTCTGGATCGCGCCACAAAGGTTCCCAGTAACGACGCCAGCTTTTGGCTGCGGCTCGGCAAACTTTACGTGGCGGTTCTTTTCAAGTCCGATTCACAGCCGAAACCCGACGAACTGAAAAGGACCAACGAAATTTTCAGGAAAGCAGCCGAACACGCCGGCGACGACCCTGTGATCCTAAAGGATGTCGCCGACTACTATGCGGCCTCTCAACAATTGAAAGAAGCAATTCCGCTTTATCTGCACGTTCTAGAGCTGCAACCGGACGATGCAAACGCGCGAGAGAAACTAGCAACCGGTTTTATCCTCACGAATCAGCGGGGTAAAGCAATTGAGATGCTCGAGCAAATCATCAAGGAGCATCCCGAAAAGTATCAACCCTACGACTTGCTGGCTCAGGTGCTGGATGATGAAGCGCGATCCCTCCAACGCGCAAAGAAAGTCGACGAAGCAAAAGCGACCTTTGCAAAAGTAGCCGCAAATTATGAGCAAAGCCTTCTGATTAATCCAAATCATGTGGGGACGTATTTGCATCTGGCAGAACTGTTCCTTGGACCTTTGAAGAATGCAGATCGCGCCGTCACATTGCTGACAGAAGCCCGGCGCCGCTTTCTGGGCGCGCCGGAGATCGTTTACTATCTGGCCATTGCCCAAAGCGAAGCGAAACAGACCCAGCAGGCAGTGGCCACGTTTGAGGAGGCATTGCACGAAGCGCAACTCGACCAGGACAATGACATCGCGAACGCGAGGTTCTATTTCAACTATGGCGCGACGGCAGAACAGGCAGGTCTGTACGAAAAAGCAGCCGATCTCCTCCGCAAATCAATCGCGCTCGATCCGGCGAACTCGGCGGAAGCCTGCAATTATCTCGGCTATATGTGGGCCGATCACAACATGAACCTGGATGAGGCCGAAACGATGATTAAACGCGCACTCGAGATGGAACCAAATAATGCATCCTATCTCGATAGCCTCGGTTGGGTCGAGTTCCGGAAGGGTAAATTTGACCAAGCTTTGAACAATCTGCTCAGTGCGGCAAAGACTGCGGACCACGATGATCCGGTCATCTTCGAACATATTGGTGACGCGTATTTCAAATTGAATCGAACTTCTGAAGCGCTGGAATCATGGCAAAAAGCGCTGGCCCTCGATCCAAAAAACAAGAACCTGGCAAACAAGATCGAAAGAACCAAGGCACCAATCGGCAACGGACCACCAACAAAGACGAATCCAACCCAGTGACCCGCGGCGTTCTCGCAATGAACATGAGCGATTATCCCACACCGTGGCAGCGCAAGATGATGTGGGCGGCGCTCACGGCCTTCTGTGTGGTTCTTCTCATCCTGATCATCGGCACGGTGATTTGGGCCAGCGCCAATATCGTTAGTTTTCTCCAACCGATCCTGATCCCGGTGGCCATGGCAGTGATTCTGACTTATCTGCTGGACCCGCTGGTGACGAAAATGTCTCGGGGAACGCTCAGTCGCACCAAGGCGGTTGCTCTGCTTTTTGCCATCGCTTTTTTCGCCCTCGGTGGATTGGCCGCGTGGCTTATTCCGACCATCTCGATACAAAGTGCGAATTTCGCCCGGCAAGTCCCTGCTTATACCGAACGAGCCCGCGACTACGTTGTAGATCTAATCTATCGATTCGATCAAACGTTCGGCTTTCTTGGCGGCGGGCGCGGAAAATCTGCATCCACAAGTTTTGCAAACTGGCTAATCGGACCGGTGCCATCCGCTTCTCCTCATGCGCAACCGATTGCCTCCCCCAGCCCAAAAGCGTCTGGAACTCCGCCTGCGGCCGAAACAATCGCGTCGAGCCAGCCAAAGCTGACCACCGCCGAACGCCAGCGCATTCAGGCGTACGTGGAAAAGCAAATGCCTAATTTGCAGCAGGCGCTTCCAACACTGATGGAAAAGTTCTGGGATATCCTTAAGAAAAGTATTGGCGGCTTTCTTGGCGTCACAGGTTTTTTGCTCAGTCTGATCTTGGTGCCGATCTATCTATTCTTTCTACTGAATGAGAAACCGCGGATCGAGCAGCACTGGAAGGAATATCTGCCTCTGCGGGCATCTCCTCTTCGAGACGAAGTGGCGGAAGTATTATCGCAGATCAATTCGTACGTGACCGCCTATTTCCGCGGCCAACTGCTGGTGTGTCTCGTCGATGGCATACTCATCGGCACGACGCTGACAGTATTTGGCCTCAATTTTGCGCCGGTGATTGGAGCCATGGTGGTGGTCCTTACCATGATTCCCTACATCGGGATCATCATCTGCTGGGTGCCGGCCGTTCTGATTGCCGCTTTCCAATGGGGCGATTGGACGCATCCGCTCATTGTGACCGGCATTTTCATCGCAATACAAAATCTGGAAGGGATATTTTACGCCCCGCGAATCGTTGGGAATTACGTTGGATTGCATCCGATGACGGTGATCGTATCGATCTTTGTCTGGGGTTTGATCATTGGCGGAGTAATCGGTCCCCTTCTTGCCGTGCCGCTTACGGCCACCGTTAAGGTGTTGCTGGGACGATACGTTTGGGGCCGGCGTTTGAGGGAAAAGATCGAGGACTCGGTTAAATCAATTCCTGTAGTTGAAGAAACAGAGGTAGTGACTCGTTCTTAGCCTCGGTGGTCGGCACGGTGCGATGGGAAAGAAGAAGCGAATCGTTGCGCCTCAAGAGACAACATGAAAATCGCGGAACGAACCGAAGAGGCTGGATATAGAAGAGTTCGCCAATCGCTCTCTGGTCTGGAGTCTTTCATTCAACGACAGGTTTGGCCAGCCCGTCTCGCCCTTGTAGCCGCTGGGATGGCAATCGCCATTCTGCTCTGCGCGCTTTTTTTCAGATATGGTTTAAAACTATATGCGAACTGGCATCAAACCCGCTTGCTACAACAAGCCGGTTCCATGCTGCAGCAGGGAAGATTTACTGAAGCAACGCAGACCGCGCGAGAGCTCGTGGCACAACATCCCGATTCTCTGCCGGCCCTCTACGTACTAGCAGAAGCAGCAGAGAAACAAAATCTCGAAGAGGCGATTTCGTGGCGCGAACAAATCGCGCGCTTGCGTCCAAAAGATCCGGACAGTCAGCTTAATCTCGTTTCCGCGGCGCTCCGCTTTGGAAAGCTAGATCTTGCACGAAAAGCGCTCGATCAAATTCCTGCCAATGATCGTGACAGGGCCGCCTTTCACGTTGTCGCAGGCTGGCTGGCGTCTGCGGAAGGAAATTTTGCCGAACAAGAAGAACAATTCGCCGCCGCAGTAAAGAAAGAACCTAAGAACGATCTCTACCAGTTCAATCTCGCGGCGCTGCAAATCCATTCCAGCGACGCACAAAAGAAGGCAAACGCGCGCGAAAATCTCGAGCGACTCAGCAAGCTCGCCCCGTATCGGACGGGCGCGGTACGCGCGCTGCTTAATGATGCTGTGGGACGCAATGACCTCTCAGCAGCGGATAACTTCGCGCAACAGCTCCAGATGTCTCCGGAGCTTACCTTTGGCGATTATCTTCTCTGCCTGAATTTTTATCGGAAGCTCGATGAGAAAAAATTCCACGTGTCGCTGGAACGAGTAAAACCTTTTGCAGCAAAAAATCCATCCGATCTCGCATCACTCATAGAATGGATGAATCGAAATGAACTTACCGACGAGGTTGTGAAGTGGGTAGAGAAGCTTCCGGCAGAGAAACTGAATGCGCCGCCAGCCGCTGTTGCCGTGGCAGACGCGTACGCTAAAGCGAAGAATTGGACGCGATTGAAACGATGGACCCGCAAGGGAATGTGGGGCGAATCCGACTACCTGCGTGTTGCATATCAGGCAATTGCCATACGCCAATCGCGAGAAGACGCTCCGGACGAATTCGACAAGCGGTGGGGCGCCGCAGAACAATCGACGAACGACCGACCCGAGCGCGAACTTGTCCTCGCGCGTCTCGCGTCGAAATGGGAGCTGGAGAATGAATCCGAACGACTATGGCACCGCGTCGCAGAAAATCCGCCTTTGCGCCGCGAGGCACTCGACGCCCTTCGCCGGCTTTATCGCGGAGACAATGACACCGGGAAACTTTATGATGTCCTCCAGCGTCTGCACGAAAGCTCTCCTAACGAGGCGCCGATTACAGCAGATCTCGCGCGACTCGGCCTCAATCTCGAGCGAAATATCGAACGCTCACATGCTCTCGCCAAGGAGGCGTATGATCGCGCGCCAAACGAGGTCAATTGCGCCGTAACTTACGCGTTCTCTCTTTATCGCCTGGGCCGAAGCCCGGACGCTCTTGCCATTATTCAAGGATTGCCAGCCGACCAATTACGCGATCCGCATGCAGCGGTTTACACGGTATTGATGCTGGCCGATGCAAGCCAAATCGACGCAGCAAAGGATTACGTCGACGCGGCGGACCACGGAATTTACCCGGAGGAAAAAACCGTACTCGAGGAAGCAAGAACGAAAATCTCCAGCGCATCTGCGGCTCCGTCGCCAGCGTCTTCACCCGTTCCCGCTCAGTCAAGTCCAAAGCCGGCATCAACACCGCAGCCGTTACTGTAGCGGCTTCGCTGTGCGAAGCGCGACGCGGACGTCGCTTGCAACACGCGCGTCACCCGTCTCATGGAGACCGTGATTTTGTTCACCGCGCGCTTTCCTCTTTCGCGATCGCCCTTGTCCAATGCGCAATATCCTTCGCGTTCATATGGACACGTGCCTCCAACCTAGCATCGCGAAATCCCCGTTCCCGAATGTCCAGAAGATATTGCTTTCGCGAGAGCAACGTGACGTTACAGATGCGGTTGGCTACGGCAGTGCGCTTCTCGCTTTGCAATCGCGCGATCAGATCATCCATAATCTCGGTCGGGATTTTGCCGCGTTCGCCCGGATAAATATAACCGAACAACACCAAATGACTGAGCAAAACGCGCCAGTCCGGACCAAAGCGGCGAACCAGATGCGGCCAATCGAGTCTCTCTGCCCAGCTTTGAAGAATGTGCGCGATGTCGGCGCCATCGAACCGTTCGCGTTCCATGATGTACGCCTTCATCCAAATCATTTCCTCTGGCGCACAGAGCTTCACCCGCAAGTCGAGAAACTTGCTGTTATGCGCCCGCTCAAACCATGAATCGTCCACTTCGCACAATCCGTTGCCGGCGCGAAAAATCAGATCAATGCAATCCCGGCCGCGTTCCGCTTTGGCGAGCCAATGCGGAAACGTTTTTGCCGTCTCGTACCCCGCGCGCTTGAGTGCATCGAGAGCCAAATCGATATGTTGCGGCCGCAGATATAAATCGAAATCTTTTGTCTGACGCGAAACGCCTGTGTAAACCTCCACCACGTACGCGCCGCCAATCAAAAACGGAATGCCCGCATCCTGCAATGCGACCACCGATTTGCGATGAAGGCGATTGGCTTTACCTTTCTCTTTCCGGGCCGCTGCTCTCTTTGCAGTCATCACCCATCATAACGCAATCAAGACGCAGAACGCGCGCATGGAGGGGCGAGCTCCCTCGAGGCTGCGCATCAAGCGTCGCAGAGCTCCGCCCTCCAAAAAGCGACCGTAGACGCCAGTGATTACGTTTCTCAAGAAAGATGGCTAAGCGCGCGCTACGAATCGCCGCGACCGCGGACCTTCATTACGGCAAGCACTCGCGTGGCACGTTACATGAAGCGTTTGCCGAGATTTCAGGCAATGCCGATATCTTGCTGCTTTGTGGCGACCTCACGGATTATGGACTCCCAGAGGAAGCGGAGGCACTCGTCGCCGACATTCGCGCTGCCGTGAAAATCCCGATGCTCGCAGTGCTGGGTAATCACGACTTCGAATCGGGACAAGCGGAATTAGTCTGCAAGGTTCTTGATGAGGCAGGCGTCAACATGCTTGACGGCGAAGCCATCGAAGTCGCAGGAGTCGGCTTCGCAGGCATCGCCGGTTTCGGGGGTGGTTTCGGCCGGCGAATGCTGAACGCGTGAGGCGAACCGCTCATTAAACAATTTGTGCAGGAATCAATCAGACACGCTGTCCGGCTGGAACAGGCGCTGTCGAAACTACAAACAGAACGGCGAATCGTACTACTACATTACTCTCCTATCCGTGCCACGTTGAAAGGGGAATATCCCGAAATTTTTGCCTTCCTTGGTTCCAGCCGATTGGAAGAGCCGATTAATCGGTTCCGCGTTAACGCAGTGTTTCACGGGCACGCCCACAACGGCATTCTCGATGGTAAGACTTCGACCGGCATTCCCGTTTACAACGTCTCTGCGCCGGCGCTTCGCAAAACCGGCAAGCCTTACCGTGTCGTCGAATTGTAGGGCGTCTGTGTCAGGCGCCAATCGATCCGAGCGGTTTCTCAGCCACCACGCGCCATGCTTCCACATCGGCGCGGCTTTGTGTGGGTGAAACACATCGGACAGCTTTCAACGAGTCAAACGTTACTTCAGGAAATGGCACGTCAATGGAATGCGTCAGCAGGTGTCGATCCTGAGTCGAGATCGTTTTATAGAGGAGGCTCAAGTGCGGACTTAGCTGGTAATCAGACGAATTTTGCGCCGCGATACGAATGCTTTGATTAAGCCGCTGCAATTGCGTGGTCACTGCGAACCGCACGAAAAGTGTTTTAGTAAACTCAGAGGACCCATTGACCTCGAGCGCCTGGAGCACGATTCGTTCGCAGCCTCGTGCAGCTTCTGAAAGCACTCCTTCAACACCATCCGTGCATTTCGCTCCGACGTGGACCGTCACATGTGACTCGAACACAGGTGCGTCGTATCGTTGCGCGAGATCGTTAATGAGACTTTGGAAATAACTGCGTGCCGGCTCACTTGGAATGAGCCAGTAAGCAATAACGATTCGGCGAGACACAAGGCACTGACAATTTCTTTTATAGCGGCAGGCCTGTCGGCTGCAAAGACGAAACCCGTGCGGTCGGCACGGCCGCCGCTACGATTTCCCGTGTGGTTTTCGCACGAAAGTGCTTTAGGAGTGCGATGCGTCCTCGCATCGCCTTTGATGTCTCGGGCCAATGTATTTGCGCTCGTCGATTGTTAGCGTTCGTTGAATACTACTGATCATTTACTTTATGCCCACGAATGTTCTTGGAACCGAGCTGAAATGTTGTTGTCGCGATCCGATGACCGGATTTTATCGAGACGGGTTTTGCCGCACCGGACCTGAGGATATCGGGCTTCATACGGTCTGCGTGAAAGTGACGCAGGAATTTCTCGATTTCTCTGTGCTTGACGGAAACGACCTTGTCACGCCGCATCCGGAATGGGGTTTTCCCGGATTGAAGCCAGGCGATAAATGGTGCGTATGCGTGACTCGCTGGAAAAGTGCACTGGATCACAACCGCGTGGCTCCCGTTGATCTTGAAGCAACGCACGCCTCCGCGCTCGAGTTCGTCACGCTGGAAGAACTGAAAGCGTACGCCCTTTCCGAATAGAGCGCGCGGTTGAATTCGACTAAGTTTGCCGCCACGCTAATCCCGAATTGAACCTTCCGTTTAGCCTTTTCCTGGCGCTGCGGTACTTGAAACCGAAGCGCACGTTTCTCTCGATCATCACACTCATTTCGGTCCTGGGCGTGATGCTCGGTGTGACAGTGCTGATCCTCGTCATTTCTGTCATGACCGGGTTTGATCGCGAGCTGCGCCAAAAGGTGATCGATTTCGATGCGCACGTTTTGGTGAGCACGGAAGACGTCTTGCGCGACTGGCGAACGCTCAAAACAAAGATCGACAACACGCCGGGCGTGGTTGCGACGGCTCCCTACATCCAGGGACCGGTGATCGTCGAATTTCAAAACCGACGAGTCGCACCCATGATTCGCGGCGTCGATCCCGCCCAGGAAGAGAAGGTCATTCCGCTGAGAAAATTCATCAAGTACGGCAAGCTCGACCTGGAAGGTGATTCGACCGTTCTCGGGATTGAGCTCGCCCGCAAACTGCAGGCAAGCGTCGGTGACAAGATCACGGTCTATTCGCCGGGCAATCTTGGCCAGATTCTCGATGGCATCAAAAAACTGGAGAATGCGACGGGAGACGAAGAAAAGAAGGCGATCGACCAATTGCGCGAGGTCATCCTGCCGAAAGAATTAACTGTCACCGGTATCTTTGAGACCGGACATTACCTGCACGATTCCGAGTTTCTGCTCGTGCCGGTCTATGTAGGCCAGGAGTTATATGGGCTGGGAGACGGGTTGCACGGCATCACCGTCAGAACCGACAACCCGTACAGCGCCGAGCGGGTAAAACAGGCGATAGGACAATTTCTCCAACCTCCCGAATACGCGCAGACCTGGATTGACATGAACCACCAATTTTTCGAAGCTGTGCGACTTGAACGCAGCGTAATGTTTTTCCTGCTGTTCTTCATCGTGGTCGTCGCAGCCTTTGGAATCATGAGCACGCTCATCACGGTGACAGTGCAAAAGCGGCGCGAGATTGGAATCATGAAAGCCCTCGGGGCGAACATTGCGCAGGTCATCTGGGTTTTCCTTGGACAGGGAACGATCGTTGGTCTCTTTGGAACTCTGACAGGACTAGGACTCGGAATGACTTTGATCCGTTATCGCAACGAGTTCAGCCAGTGGCTTGCAAGCACATTGCACATCGAAATCTTCCCGCGCGAAGTTTATCAATTTTCGGCAATTCCGGCGGAAGTCATCCCAAGAGATGTCGCCATCATTTGTATCAGCGCGTTTTTTATTTGCTCAATTGCCGCTTTGATTCCCGCATATTTCGCCGCACGGCTCGATCCGGTGAAAGCGCTGCGCTACGAGTGATTTATTCCGGGGGCACAGGCTGCCAGCCTGTCTCTTTCCGGCAGCCTGTCGGAAGGCTATGCGTTTAGCCACGACAAAAGATATCTAAGACGCGATACGCGTAATCATATCCATGCGGCCATTCACTTTGACGCGGGCCAGCCACGTTAAGGACATCAATCTTGTTCTTAGGGACAAACTCGCCGATCAATCTGGCGGCATCTTCACTGGAAACTCTGGACGCATCGACGAGCAAATGCGGGCGTTGTTGCCCAACGCAAAATTGGACCGTTTGCTCCGTGCCGCCAGTTAACTTGCCAGGATAAATGACGACGGTCCCATCGGAGTCTTTGACGTTCTGCAAGGTTCGCTCGGTGAAACCGCCGCTTTCCAACTCCCTCACTGGATAACGATCTGGAATCCTGCCGAATTCATCAAGACGTCCAGTTGGACACCAACCCCCGGACTCGATTCCATGTTTTAGCGCAACATCCAGCGCTGCGCGATCCACACCCGTCTGTCCGCCCGAAATGATTTTCACTGCCTTCGGCGCATTTAGTCGCCGGTAGGAACAATGTCCGCACGTTCAACCATCAGGATCACGGTGCGTTCAGGCGCGCGCGTGCGGTGTCGCACGCCTTTGGGAACAACGAAGCCCTCTCTCGGCGCCAGGTCGACGACGCGATCTTCAAGATCGATGAGGAAGTGTCCGTCGAGAACGAAAAAGAATTCATCGATATCTTTGTGTTCGTGCCAATGATATTCGCCTTGGATCACCGCCAGCCTGACCACCGAGTCGTTCACCTTGCAAAGCGTCTGGTTGTACCATTTGTCCGTGGAAGCATCGGCCAGTTTTTGCACATCGATTAGTTCGAGCGGTCCATGCAAAATGTTCAGATATGTCTTGTACTGGAACTCTTTCCGCGATTTGTTGGAATCCATGATATGACCTTAAACGCAGAGACCAAACAGCGCACGCGGTGAAGCAGGCAATCCTGTCCGGCAGCCGGACGCACTCGTCCCGCGGCGAACCTGCGAGCTCTAAAAACGCAGACATGATTGTCTGCGTCACGACATCATTCTTCGCCCTCGAAATAATCAGTTTCTTCGCTCTTAATGAACACCCGATCTCCCGCCGACGACCGGTTCACCTTCCACTTTCCACTATCCGGATAGTAGAACGATTCGCCGATGGGATTATCAGCAATCACGTAATAAATGAAGTCTTCCTGACCGAGGTTGCTAAGTTGATGCGGTTCATCAGGCCCGAAAATGAACGCGTCTCCAGGCCCAATCTCAGTTGTACCATCCTTGTGACGCACGCTCCCTTTTCCAGAGATTACCAAATAAAGCTCCCATTGTGCCGAATGCGCGTGATAGGGAAAATTTGCTTTCCCGGGAGGCACTCGATTCCATTCCAAGTCAAATGGATGACGCTTGGACAGATCAAGTGAGGTCGGTTCGCGTCCGAGTGCTTCCGAAATTCCTTTGAACGACGCAGCGTATTTTCCGCCGGCCGACTGCCATGCTTCTTCCTTGATTTCGTTTAGATTTACTTTGCGCATTTCAGTCTTTTGTCATCCCGACCGAGTGGAGGAATCTCTGGTCGCCTCTTCGCAATGGGCGAGATGTCTCGACTTGCCCTGGACATGACGATCACTACTCTTCGCCATCGAAATAATCAGTCTCCGTCCCTTTCACGACGACTTCTTCCCGGCCATCTGTTGTCACTGCCCACTTTCCGCTTTCGGGATAATAACAGGAATCACCCGTCGTGCCGCCGCTGCGCGGATTATCGGCGATCACGTAATAAACAAAGTCCTCATCGCCCGCGTTCCAAAGCTGATGTGCCTCCCCTGGCTGAAATAAGAATGCATCGCCGGGTCCAACCTGGGTGGTCCCGTCCTTGTCGCGCACGTTGCCACGGCCAGACAGGACCAGGTAGAGCTCCGATTCAGCCGCATGCGCGTGATAGGGACAAAGGAATTTGCCTTTGGGAATTCGCACTAAGGTCAGATCAAACGGATGGCGTTTGGACAGATCGAGCGACTCCGGCTCGCGCCCAAGCGCAATGGAAATATGTTTCATGAATCGCCCAAACTTTCCCTTCGGCGATTTTCGTTCCTGCTCCGGAATGTCTTTCAGATTGGCTTTGCGCATGGGGAAGAATTTCCAATTTATCCTGACGAGAGTCGCCTTCTAGTCGCGATTGAAAAAATAGCTATCCCAGCCCAAATCACGTTCACAAAAGACGAAGGATAAGCCCGATAAAAGATCGTGTTCGCGACCAAGAAAACGCTGCCGATGATGTTGAGGAGTTGGTAAGCAGTTGAGTCCACCTCCAATTTCTTAGAGGAAACCATTGCGTAAGCCACCAAGAGCAGGGCGGCTCCCGTCCATCCAATCGCATCGAACCATATGTGATTGTTCATACTCGCTAAAAGTCATCTCATAAATGGCGCTGTCATGTTGAGCGAAGCGAAACATCTTTATTTCAGCGGTGGATCGAGCGGGATTTAATCCGAGATTCTTCGATTCGCTCAGAATGACATTGTGAGATGCCTTCTACTCTTTCCGTACCGATTACATCATACATTCCACTTCTTCGGCAGTTTTTGTTTCAGTTTCTCGACCGGCTCGAAGAGGTCGCCGAGTTTTTCGACGCGGGCGCAAACTTGATCGGAGCGGAATCTCAAAAGCTCTGCCTTTTTCTTTTTCAGACAGTTTTCAACTTCAGTCCATCTGACGGGAGTTGAAACTGTCGGTTCTTCCCTGGCACGAAGGGAATAGACGCAGATCGTCGTTTTGTGTTCGTCGTTCTGGCTCCAATCCACGAACACTTTGCCTTTCCGTACTGCCTTGGACATGTTGGAGGTGACTCGATCGCGATGTTCACGCTCCAGATACTGGGCGAGGGAGCGCGACAAATCCTTGGTTTGATCGTAGGTCACCGACGTATTCAGCGGCACGTAGACCTGCAATCCCTTCGATCCGCTCGTTTTGGCAAACGATTTCAGTTTCATTTTGCCTAACAAATCGCGGAGCCATAGCCCCACCTGGCAGCATTGGACGATGTCGGCCGGAGCGCCAGGGTCGAGGTCAAAAACCATCATCGTCGGACGCGCTATATCGTCTTTGCGGGACAGCGACGTGTGCAGCTCGAGGTCGGCGAGGTTGGCGGCCCATACAAGCGTCGGCAAATCATTGGCGAGGCAATAATGCATGATCCGCTGGTTTCCCTCGCTCCAGACTTTCGCCGTCTGAACCCACTTAGGCCGATGCGATGGGCAATTCTTTTCGTAGAAAAATTGCCCATCAACGCCGTCAGGGTACCGCTTCATCGTGAGCGGACGATCCCTTAGATGTGGCAAAAGGACTGGCGCGATGCGGATGTAGTAGTCGATCACCTGCCCTTTTGCGAAGCCCGCTTTCGGATATAGCACCTTGTCGAGATTCGATACCTGAATCTTACGATCTTCGACAACTAGCTCGGCTTTTTGGGGCATGTTGAAAGGGCAACGTCCAACGCTCAACGCCCAACGTCCAACGCTGAATTGGCTTTCAGGCAAAGAACCGCTCAGGCGGGATCACAGGCTGCGGTTTGCAAATGCGCGCCACGCAATGCTCCCAGCTTTCGTGGCCGCTGAGGATCTCAATCTCCACCCGCAAGAAAAAAATGGGCACCTTCATTTCGCCCTCGGGCAAACGCGGCATGCGCACCGAATCCTTTTCTGTTGTCACAATCATCTCCAAGTCGCGCCGAATACAACGTTTGATGAAACTGATTAGCTCCGCTTCGGAATAGTAATGATGATCAATGTAACGGGTGGCCAGATCGACATGCGCGCCGAGCTTTGCCAATGCGGCTTCAAAACTTTCCGGCGCAGCGATGGCACTGATTGAGCCGATGTAAGCATCACGCAAGCGTTCCAGTGGCACTTTTTCGCCGGTGAAGACATTCTGCAGGTACAGCGGCTTATGCGCGCATTCGATAATCTCGGCGGTGCGATTGTAGCGGCGAATGCGCTTCACCAGGGCATCATTCGGTTCGCCGGTGTTTTTGGTGATAAAGATGTAGCTGGCACGCCTCAGATTTCGCGGCGCCTCGCGCAGCGTGCCTCGAGGAAGAAGGAATTCATTACCAAATGGGGCTTGCCGATCCACAAGAACGATGTCCAGGCGATGTTTGAGATGGAGATACTGCAAACCGTCATCCAGCAGCAGCGTATCAACCTTCCATTTGTCGATCGCGACCAGACCACTTTTGACGCGGTCTTTGTCCACGAGGACAATCACGTTCTTCAAGTTATGCGCGAGCATGTAAGGCTCATCACCGGCCGTACGTGAATCCAGCAAAAGCGATGCACCGTCCGAAACAATGCGTGGAGGATCGGGATTTCTATTGTACAGCCGACTTAGCAAGCTTCGTTTGCGCGGCATGCTTTTGTAACCGCGACTCAGAATTGCCACTCGGCGCCCGCCTGTTTGCAGCGCGCGAGCAATTTTTTCGACGATCGGCGTCTTGCCCGTGCCTCCGACCGTCAGGTTGCCCACGCTGATCACCAGAACGCCAAGCGCCCGCTCGCGAAAAATTCTTTTCCGGTAAAAATAGAGCCGTAGCTGCACGATCCGGTCGTAAGCGAAGGAGAGCGCGTAGAGGATTCCGCGTAAAATCGAGGCGCGAACGCCATGACGGCGTTCGAGCACAACGTCGATTCCAAACTGCTCTAGGTTTTCAAGCCGCCGGCCCATTGGGTGATCTTAAATCTTAGATTTCAGATTTAAAATTTGCCCGCCGCGATTATCGGCGCGGGTGACGATCGTCCGGGCAGGTCTCACCCGCGTAGCGCGCTTCATAGCCACAGCGACCCGATCTGGATGTTGCAACGTAATGGCGCAGATTGTCGAGCCACTGCCGCTAAGGAAGGCGCCAAGCGCGCCCGCTTTTTCGGCCGCAGTGATGACGCCGGGAAGAAAGGGTATCAGTTTTGCGCGAAACGGCTGATGAATGAAATCGCCGAATGCGCCCCGAAGGTTCTTGTAGTTTTTTGAAGCGAAGGCCGCAGTAATTGCACACGCGTTTCCACAATTCTCAACCGCTTCGGCATGCGAAATTTTGGATGGCAGGAGCTTTCGTGCTATCGAAGTTCGAATTTCAAGCTCCGGAACCAGTAAAACGAAATACAACTGCGACGAAACTTCAAAGCGCTGAAACGCAGGGACGCCGCGCTGCGCCAACCGGTCGGCGCGAAGCGACGAACCTACCACCACCGTAAAACCGCCGAAGGTCGCCGGCGCAGCGTTATCAGGATGACCTTCCAACTCAGCGCATAATCGGAATAACGCGAATCGGTCGAGCGGATCGCCGCTGAGCCGGTTGAGCCCATGCAAAATGCCAAGGCGAATGGTTGCGCTGCCACCCAGACCTCGCGACCGGGGAATTTCTTCGACGATTGAAGAGGAAAACGGAAACACGCGGCGACGGGCCCGTTTGAAAAATCGCCCGGCCGCCTGTGAGACAATTTGCGGGTGGGGTTGTTCCGGCGATCGACCGCTAGTAACTGTTACGCTGTTATAAATGCGCAGCGCGACACCGAGGCAATCGAAACCAGGACCGAGATTTGAGGTGCTCGCCGGAACGCGGACGGTAACTTGCTGCATTCGGAGACGGAGTGTAGCGACGCCCAGCTTCAGCGGCAACCGGTCCCTTAGGCCATGCCGCATCGGAAGTATGCCCTTGGATACGGCTGACGGAAATGAATCCTGGCTGGATTGATGCAAGCTTGTTTCGGGACTTCCAAGCCGAGGGAACGGACGCGCACAGACTCTGCACGATGGAGGATGGCTGGGTAGAACGGTTCGGGCGCGACATCCTCATCTCGTTTAAGAGAGTCCTGGTCCGCGAGCGGCTCATTCAGGAATTAAGGGAGTGGGCAAGTGGCACCCTTTTCAACTTTGGACGCATTTTCGCTCGCTTCGTCCCTCGAAAAAGCGAACAACGCGAACCGCCGCGGCTGATATGTGGTGACCCGACTGAAAATCTACAGACGATCGCTACCGAGCGACGTTTGAAATTTGGGATCGACTTCGGTGCGGGCTTCTCTGTGGGCTTGTTTCCCGATCAGAGAGAAAATCGCAGCTATGTCCGTCGCATTGCACCCAAGCGGCTGTTGAACTGCTTCGCCTACACCTGCTCTTTTTCGGTGAGTGCGGCCTATGTGGGCGCAACGACCCTCAATATCGACCTTTCCAAGAAATCTCTGGCACGCGGACGCGAGAGTTTTGCGTTGAACAAGCTTGCGACAATGGGCCATCGCTTCATCGCTGACGACGTGATGACGGTATTGCCGCGGCTAGCACGCAAGGGTGAGAAGTTTGATGTCATTATTCTTGATCCGCCAACTTTTTCGCGTTCGCCCGGAGGAAAAACCTTTCACGTTGAAAACGATTTCGAAAAGTTGCTCGTCGCTTCCCTCGAACTAACAGAGCGAAACAGCCGTGTTCTGGTGTCCACCAATTGCGCCACATTGCGTGAGCATGCGCTGGAAGTCATGGCTCGTTACGGACTCAAGGCAGCGCGCCGCGCCGGGACGTTTCATCGATCGCCTCCACCGCCTGATTTCCCGCCAGACACAGGCGCCAGCTCGATTTGGCTAACCTTGCGTTGACAGGTCGATGCGCGCAGGACAGGATCAAAATTCGAATCATTAACGAAATGAATCGCTCATCTGCCGAAGTTGCTGCCGAATTTCCGGAACGCGGACTGCATTGGGTGAAAGAACAGGTCGAGACAACTCTCAGCGAGACTGAGGATTACGTTCGCGAAAGACCGGCGCAGTCACTTCTGTGTGCATTTGTGGCCGGGCATTTTGAACCGGCTGCCGCTGGGCCGAATCGTGGGCGGACTCTTTCGATTGCTCGTCGTGGCATTAAGACCTGCGATTCTGATCTACGGTGCCGCGAAGCTCTGTCAGGCGGCCCAGGAAGAAAAATGATGTTGTAGAAGCGCTGCTGAGGCGGGTGCCCGTCTCAGGACCTGCGATTTGATACAAGCGCCAGTAAGATTACTCCTCAGCGTGAACCCGATCTTGAGCGTCACCTGCCAGTGACCGACTTTGCCGTTCTCGACGTCTCCGCGGGTCTCGGTCACCTCAAACCAGCGCATGTTGTGGACGGTCTTTTCAGCGCGCGCCAGGGCGTTTTTTATCGCCTCTTCAAATCCGTTGGGTGAGGAACCAACCACCTCAATCTTTTTGTAAACATGATCAGACATGCGCCCATTATTTCCGAGAGTGTCGAGGAAAACAATAAAAAGACGAATCTCGGGAGTATCGGCGTAGCGCCCTGCCAACGCATCGCCAAATTTGCTTTACAAACGCATCGTAATTTCGGCAGCCTCGCCTCGTGGGAAAATTGCTGACAACTCTCGGTGCTGCTCCTGGCTGCTGCTTCCGCCTCGCGCTCAGGATCAAGAGCGGAAGCTGGTCGATCGTCTGCTGAGGCCCGACATGACTCTGCAAAGCACCGAGCAGAAGAAAAAATTCATCGCTGATGGCACATCGATAAACAAAAAGGCAAGCGTCGGCACATTTTACGTGGAGAAAAAACCGAATTCGAAAACGTTTTCGAGGACACCTGGATTTTCGACGCGGCAATTCAGTTCGCGGCCTTACCACGGCAATCGCAGCGCGTTTGAAAACTCATCGCAGCAAGCAGTGGGAAATTCTCGATCTGCTTATACAACGCAAACGGCCCGCAGTGCCCGCGACGCACCTCAATCCGACAAAAAGGTTGCCAGCCGCGCATACGCTGAGAACCGGCCTTTTCTGGATCAGGGTAAAAGCCAAAAGTCGCTCAACCGGCAAAACGGGCCGCTCACGATCGACCAGGTGCGTGAGTTGTTGAACAAAAACAAGTAGCGCGCAGGCTGGCCGCGCTATTGTTGATCATGCAGCCGGATGAAGCTCTCGCGTTGTTAAGCAAAGGCGCGACGCAAATCATCAACGAAAACGAATTGCGTGAAAAACTCGCCCTCGGCCGGCCGTTGCGGGTGAAATTAGGTGTCGATCCAACCACCTCCGATATTCACCTTGGGCACACCATTGTTTTGCGAAAACTGCGGCAGTTCCAAGACCTGGGTCACCAGGCAATTCTCATCATCGGCGATTTCACTGGAATGATCGGTGACCCGAGTGGTCGGTCTGTGACGCGGCCGCAGTTAACGCGCAGTGAAGTGCAGGCGAACGCGGCGACTTACCGTGAGCAGGCCTTTAAAATTCTCGATCCCGCGCGGACGGAAACCGTGTGCAATGGCGACTGGTTTCGAGCCATGTCGTTTGAAGATGTTATTCGACTCAACAGTCGCGTGACGTTGCAGCAAATGTTGCAGCGCGAAGATTTCAAAACGCGGATCGATAACCAGCAATCGATTCGCGCCCACGAAATTCAATATCCAATCATGCAGGGCTGGGATTCCGTAATGGTAAAGGCCGATGTCGAGCTCGGAGGAACGGACCAGCTTTTCAACATCTTAATCGGACGCGATTTTCAAAAAGAGGAAGGTCTGCCGCAGCAGGTCGTTTTTCTACTCCCAATTCTCGAGGGATTGGATGGCTCCAAGAAAATGAGCAAGAGCCTCGGCAACTTCGTCGCAATTAAAGAACCTGCCGCGGAGATGTTCGGGAAACTGATGAGCATTTCAGACGATTTGATGGCGCGCTATTATGGATTGCTCCTTGGAAATACTCCGCCAGCTGACATGCATCCGCTCGAAGCCAAGAAGCAACTCGCGTTCGAAATCGTGCGAACTTATCACTCGCTGGCTGCCGCCCAAAAGACGCTCGATGAGTGGAACACTCGGTTTAGCAAACGCGATTTGGAACATGCCGATCTTCCTGCATTTTCAGCGACTTTAGGGGACGGACTGGTGGCCGTCGCGCTCGTCTCGAAAGTTTATCGAGAAGTATTCAACCTGGAAAAATCACACAGCGAAGTCTCGCGACTGATCAAACAGGGAAGCGTAGAAATCGACGGAGCGAAAATTCGCGACCCAAAGGCGACAGTGAGCCTTAAGCCGGGTCAGACTCTTCGCCTGGATAGAAAACACGCGGTGCGAGTCCGCTGATCCCTCAGACACGTAGAGCTGGAAGAACGTCGCCTTCGCGGTTCTTCGGTTCACTTTGTCAGGCAGTAGCCGTCTGGAACATGGGCAGAACGCGCGAATGCTCGAGGTAGCTGGCTGCGATTCCTTCGAAGTGCGCACGAATACTGCGCAGTTCGGCCGTCACAAAACTATCCACGAAATGCAAGCGCCGATCCAGCCAGGCAAACAGCTTGTTCTTAATCTCGTAATGAACCGCCAGAGTAACTTCAGTGCAGTTTGGCCGAATCTCGGCGAAATCAACAATGCCCATTAGCGTGATATTTCCGCCTACCGACTCAAACGCATACTCATCGGGCGAATCGCTCTCGACCGAGAGCAGGACTGTGTGTGCCTCAAAGCCGAGCGGACCGCGAAAGCTGAAATCGACCGTCTTGGACGACGTCACAGTAGCCCGCGTGACCATTAAGAACTGCCGCCGATATGATTGGATACTGGCCAGACGAGCCTTGCATTCTGCTACCGGCTGGCTCATGTGTAAGGTTTTTTGTAAGAGCATAAAAATAAGCGTTTGTTGTGCATAAAGGCAGCAACAGGGATGCCATTCTCGTTTTCCTAGTGGGATCGCATACAGGGCCCGCGAAATGTGTTCAGTTTTTTTACAACCCTGTATCGACGTGACACGCTACGAGCCGAACGTCGAATCAAACATGAATCGCCAATCAGCGGGCAATTCGGTAAGGTTTTCCCCTAGTCCGCAAAGCAAAGGAACGTCGAGAATTTTCTTGAGAATATCCGCATTGGTCAGAGCGGCTATGTCGCCTGTTTCCTGAGCGCTATTTAATACAAGCCCTACACAGCGCAATCCGTGGCCGCGAATGTTTTGCACAGTGAGAACCGCGTGATTCAGGCAACCGAGCCGGTTGTATGCAACCGCCAGGACCGGCACCTTCATCGCAGCAGCCAGATCGCTGACGAAATAATTGCGATGAATCGGCACCATCCAGCCGCCTGTCCCTTCCACGACGACGTGTTCAACCCGGTTCTGAAGAGAATGAAAGGCAGCGAGGATATGATCGATATCGATGTCCACTTTCTCCATCAGGCTACCAACGAAGGGTGCTGCAGGCGTTTTCAACCAAACCGGATTAATGTCGTCGATCGTCAAGCCGTCACTACCAGCCGCCAGTAGAAATTCTGCATCTCGACGGTCTCCACAGCAGATCGGTTTCATCCCGGCACAGGACGTGCCCGATGCCCGCAACAAATGCAAAAGTCGGGCCGCGGTATAGGTCTTGCCTACACCCGTATCCGTCCCGGTGATAAAGAGACTCACGCGACGCGCTTCACATGCTCCGATCTCTCGGTCGCACCATTCGCGCTGATGGTTTGCACCATTGACCGGAAGATCTTCGCACCATCCATACTGCCAAGCCGCGCGTCTGACGCGCGATCAGGATGAGGCATGAGTCCGAAGACGTTTCGCTCGCGATTGCAGATACCGGCGATGTTTTCAATCGACCCATTTGGATTTGCTTCCGGCACAACGCGACCCTCGCTATCGGAGTAGCGCAGAATCACTTGTTGATTTGCGTTGAGCTCTTGCAACGTCGCCGCGTCCGCAAAAAAACAGCCTTCGCCGTGCGCCACTGGCAATCGAAGAAGTGAACCCTTCGGACAACCGTGTGTGAATGGCGAGTCATCGACTTCGACGCGAGTCGTAACCATGTCGCATACGAAACGCAGCGAACGATTTCGAACCAGCGCACCCGGCAACAGGCCGGCTTCGCACAAAACCTGAAACCCGTTACACGTCCCGAGAACGAGCTTGCCGGCGTGCGCATCACGAATGACCGCTTTCATGATCGGCGAAAAACGCGCAATAGCGCCGCAGCGCAGGTAATCGCCGTAAGCAAATCCACCGGGCAACACAACTGCGTCAAAATCGTCCAGCGAGGTTTCCTTGTGCCAGACGTACTCGGCGTGCAATCCGTCGAGTCCATTGATCGCCGCGAGGCAATCCTGATCGCAATTTGAGCCGGGGAACTGAATAACCGCGAATCTCATCTCGGTTTCAGCGCGCGGCGGCACGCTGCTCTGCGTGATAATCATTGACGACCAGGCACGCGTGAATAACCCCCGGAATCCAACCCAGTAAGGTTAAAATGAGGCTGAGAAAAAAACTGGCGATTCGACCTGTCAAAAGCACTGCAAGGGGTGGCAACACAACGCAGAAAAAATATCGCAGCGCTTTCATCTCGGCTTCTTCGTCTTTGGCTTCTTTAATTGAGCCCTCGACGTTGGACCTTCAGTGTTAGGCGTTTTCTCCCGATCTCCCACACCAACGTCTTGCAGTTCGTAGTCTTCAATCACTGGATTCGACAGCAAATCGCGACAGAGACCGCGCAATCGCTTATCGAGATCACTGTTTTGCCCATCGATATCGATCTCCATGTATTTCCCGATTCTAACACTGCGGACTTCCGGCATCCCCAGGTGCTGCATGGCATCACGCACCGCATTACCCTGAGGATCGAGCACCGCAGCCTTCGGCATGACGATGACCTTTGCTTTCACTTGCACACCATATTTGCGTGCGTTCTGCGAACAAGCGCAATTCAAAAACGCGACTACTTGAGGACAACGACGTCCAGCGCTCCCTCGCGGTGTAGGACATTGACGCCTACATCGCCTTCGTCGTGTCTGGTCAGCAAAAGATCCACGCGCGCGTCTCCTACCTTCAATCCGCGGATCGTCACCTGCTGGAGGAAACGTGGTAAGATTGGCTTTGAGAACGTCACCCTTCGTTCCGGAGCCGACACGTTCAGGCCCAGGCAAGCTTCGAGCAGAAGAAACACCGCGCCCGATGCCCAGGATTGCGGAGCACACGCTACAGGATAAAGCGTCGGCGCCTCGCCAGGACGTCTCGGAAAACCGCAAAACAGTTCGGGGAGACGATGCAGATCGAGAAACAGGCTCGCATCGAGCAAGCCGGCAAGGACGGTCGCTGTCGATTCCCTAAGGTCATAGCGTGCGAACCCGGCGGCGATTAACGAGTTGTCATGTGGCCAGACGGATCCGTTGTGATACGACATCGGATTGTAACGCGCCTCGCTCGTAGCGACCGTCCGAATTCCCCAACCGGAGAAGGATGCTTCATCTGTGAGCGTCGCCGCCACGCGACGGGCATGCTCCTGGGTAGCGATACCAGCAAAAAGACAGTGGCCTGCGTTCGACGTTCGCACCTTGCAGGGTTGCTTTCTGCCATCGAGCGCAAGCGCGTATGTGGAAAGTTCGTCACACCAGAAGGTCTCTTCGAATCGTCGGGACAGGGTTTTCGCCTGCTTCGACAAATCGCGCGCCTGTGCATCATCGCCGAAGAGCTTAGCCAATTTGGCCGCCGCCACCTTGGCAGCGTAAACGTAGCCTTGCACTTCGCACAGAGCGATTGGTCCTTCAGCGGACGTGCCGT
This sequence comes from Candidatus Udaeobacter sp., assembly GCA_013372845.1. Classification (GTDB taxonomy): domain Bacteria; phylum Verrucomicrobiota; class Verrucomicrobiia; order Chthoniobacterales; family UBA10450; genus Udaeobacter. Next base: position 52,844 of record JAALOD010000003.1, on the reverse strand, counting down.
CGGCGTGGAAAATCGCATCGTGAGAGTCCTTCCAACCTTGATGGATGAGACCGAGTTTCGACCTGCGAGCATATTCCACGAAGCCGTCGCCATCGACGTCGCCATAATGATCGATCCATGCCAGCGCGCGCTCGACGTTCGGCCAAATAGACTCAACGAACGCGCGGTCCCCCGTACGCGTGTAGTACGCACCGGCAAGCATGATGAAAAGTGGTGTTGCGTCAATGGTGCCGTAGTAACGCTTGAACGGAACTTCGCCTAATGCAGCCATCTCGCCGGCGCGTGTCTCGTGCAGCACCTTGCCCGGTTGCGCATCTTGCGCGGGATTCTCCGTGTCCGCTTGCGTAGCAGCCAGGTACGCGAGGACACCGCGCGCGAGACTGGGATCAAACGACATGCACTGGAGCGCGGTAATAATTCCGTCTCGTCCGAATTCCGTGCTGAACCAGGGAACGCCAGCGTAAGGATACGGTCCATACGAGGTTTCGGTCCGCATCATATGGAGATCGGCAATGGAGCGATTCAGCCAATCATTGAACTGTTCGTTTGACGCAAAAATCTGAGGCTCTCGCACGTGTGCCGATTCCAGCGCGCTCGCCGCCTCCTGGACGACCTTTTCGTAACAAGGCTTGACCTCGCACTGGGAATCGGCACCGACTTCGCAGAGAATCGCCCAGCGGTAACTGGCCGCCTCGCCGGGTCCCAACCGAATTTGGTAGGTGGCCGCTGACTCGCTCAACCGCGTGGGTGGCGGATCGAAGACGATTCGCGTCCGGCGGATACAGTCATCCAATCCATGATACGCGAGCACCAGCCCATCCTGAACAAGCTGTGTCGGTATCCGCTGGCCGCGGCGTTCCCGCCTAACACCTCGCACCTCGAAGATGTCAGCGAAATCAGCATCGAATTCGACTGAGAACGAAAATTCAACAGCCGTACGCCCGTAGTTATGGATTCGAAGTCGCTCGTGACATGTTTTCTCCCAGAGTATCTTTGAACGGAAGACGTGGAGTGTTCCCTGGAGAATTACTATCTCGCCATTGCGCCACACATCGGCGTTGGTGGCATCCACCGCCAGAACGGCGTTGTCCTCTCGAATGGTAGAGCTCAGCAAAAGAGGACGATCCTTTCCCAGCATTAGAGTCAGCCGGCACAAGAATCGAGTATCTTGGTAGTATACCCCAAGCTCACCAGTGCCGAATGGCTCGATGTCGCCGAATCGGTCGAAGACCGCGAACGTATCTCCTTGCTTCAGAACCCGGGTGCGGACGTCGATGCGATGAGACGACGAGCGAATGTAAAACTCGTCCCGGATGCGAATGACTTCCTTAGCCATTATGCGCGCGCCTCCAACGGCTCGTCTTGGTTGCGATTAATTAACCGCTCGTACACCCGCAGGTAGTCATTGGCCATTCGAGTGGCAGTGAAGCGCCGCTCGAAGACTTCCCGACAACGTTTTCGGCTGAGCTTCGGAATCCGGCGCGCTGCTTCTACCGCACCTTCCAGTTCTTCTACGATGAAGCCGGTATGACCTTCTTCCATTATCTCGGGGACTGCTCCTCCGCAGTACGCGATCACCGGCGTGCCGCAGGCCATGGCTTCAATCATCACCAGCCCAAATGGCTCTGGCCAGTCGATAGGCAACAGCAGAGCATAAGCGTTTCCCAGGAACTCATCCTTCTCGCTGTCGCCGATCTCGCCGACAACCTCGACCAGCGAGTCACAGAGTAATGGCTCGATCGCGCTTTTGAAATACTTCTTGTCCACGCGATCTACTTTGGCAGCAATTTTAAGCGGAATCTGGACCCGCTTGGCAATTTCGATTGCCCGGTCCACCCGTTTTTCAGGCGAAATCCGCCCCAGAAAGGCAAGATAACTTCCCGGCTGGGCTCGGAACCGATACAGGTCAGCCGGCAATCCGTGATAAACGGTGGCCTGCCAGTTTGCCCAGGGTAAAGGCTCTCTCTGTACATTCGAGATCGAGATAACCGGCATGTCTCGAAACTCCTGGTAGAGAGGAAAAAGGTCCGGAATATCGAGCCGCCCGTGCAACGTCGTCACATGTGTTATCTGCTGACGGCGACTCATGGAAAAGTGCAGATAGTCAACGTGAAAATGGACGATATCGAATTCTGAGGCCTGTTGGAATACTCGTTCAAGCATGACACTGTGGTGCGCCAGTTGATCTATGCAGTGCTTGTCGAGACGCAATGAACGCCGGCATGCCGCGACGAGTCGAGCCTTGGTTTCCGAATCTCCGCTTGCAAAGAGGGTCACCTCGTGACCCTGGCGAACCAATTCCTCGGTGAGGTACGACACCACCCGTTCGGTTCCTCCGTAATATTTCGGCGGAACGCTTTCGTAAAGCGGCGCGACCTGAGCGATTCGCATAAAAATCCCAAACCCTCCCTAAAAAGAACTATCGAAAATTCCCGCGCCAGCCCTGGCAGGTCAAGGCTACCCGTCCACTACCCCTTAACCCTCCCGGACAACCTCGCCCGGCTTCTTATCTTCCCGCAACCCGAGGAAGACCGGCGCACGCAATTTTTTGTCTCGCGTCCACTCGGCGAATTTAATTTCACAAACGAAAACCGGATTTACCCAATGCATTTTCCGCATCATCGAGGGCGTGATGTCCTGTACCCATTGCCCATTTTGCTTTGATGGTAAATCGACAAACGGGCAATCGTCGCGTGCTTCCTTTTGGAATTTCTTGTAGAGCATCGACAACGATTTTGCAGTGAACCCAGTGCCGACTTTCCCGGCAAAAACGAGCTTTTTGTTCTCATAGTAGCCAACCAGAATTGCGCCGAAATATTTGCGTGATCCTTGCGGCGGAGTGTATCCGCCGATGACGAATTCCTGTTCACTAACGCATTTAAGCTTGATCCACGCACCGCTTCTGCGTCCAGGTTCGTAAACAGAGTTACGTTGTTTGCCGATGATTCCCTCGAGACCGCGTCGCTTCACTTCTTCGAGCAGCCGTTGTGCGTCCCCGCCAATCGCACCCGAATAACGAATGGGATCGCCCGCGCCGCCGCAGAGCTTTTCGAGAACGTTCTTGCGCGCCTCCAATGGCAGTGAAAGCAGGCTTTTGCCGTCAAGCTGGAGTAGATCGAATGCATAAAAATAAACAGGACTCTTTCGTCCTTCCATCTCGCGCGCTTGCAACAGTTGAAAAGAAGACCGTCCCTCCTCGTCGAGCGCAACCACTTCGCCATCGATTACGCATTCGCGCGCCGGCAAAGTTTTTATCGCTTCTACGATCTCGGGGAATCGCTTACTCAATTCGTTTTCATTTCGCGATAGCAGTGAAACTTTGTCGTCCCTTTTGACTCCGATCAGGCGGATGCCGTCAAACTTAAGCTCATAAATCCAATCGCCCGTCGCTGGTGGTTCCTCAACCAGCTTCGCTTTCATCGGTTCGATGAAACGAGCCTTTGCCGAGTGCAAATCTGGCAGGGCTGCCATTGTAGGGCGACCCGCCTGAGGCGGGTTGCCCCGCGTCGCGACCGGCAGGCGACGCGTCTGCCCTACAACCTCATCCTTTTCTTTTTTTTTTGATGCGGCACGAATCCGTGCTTTGAATTGGGATGTGGGACTCTCGTCTGCTTCGCGACCGGACTCCCACTGGGCATCGCGATCTTTTGCGATTTGCTGCATGGTGCGTCCAGTTTTCACCGAACGGTCTTCCATTTTTTTCGATATCGGCTTCGCGCCATCTCCTGTTTTCAGGATCAACCACTGATTCTTGGCATCATCACGACCCCGAATCCGGACCAGGGTCCATTCGCCTTTTGCTTTTTCGCCGTCGAGAACGAGATGGAGCTTGCCTTCGCGCAACGATTTCGCCGGCTGCTCGCCATAGACGCGATAATTACCACAGTCCCACACCATCACGGTGCCGCCGCCGTATTGCCCCTCGGGAATAATGCCTTCGAACTGCTCGTATTCGATTGGATGATCTTCCACTTCTACGGCCAGGTGTTTCTCACCTCGCTTCCAAGGGAGCCCTTTCGGTAATGCCCACGATTTCAGCACACCCTCCATCTCCAGGCGAAAGTCATAGTGCAAACGGCGTGCTGCGTGTTTTTGAATAACAAAACGCGACGCCCCTTTGACTCTTCGCGGTAACGGTTTGCCCCCGGCCGGCTCAACTGTTTTCTTGAAGTCGCGTTTCCGCTTGTATTCGGCCAGTCCCATTCCGCTGTAACTTAACTGCAGATCGGCGACCTGCACGCGACGTTGTACAGCGACTCGCGAGCGCCTATTTTCATATCCGGCGTTCGCTGCGGCGAATGCCGTTACAAAACCTACGCTTCGCTTGGCAGCGCCTCGCCGACAAGATAGCGAACGAAACGGCGGATGACGATGTTTTCACCCAGTTCCGAAATCTTGCCATTGAGCAAGTCCCTGACGGTCGCATCGGGATTTTTAATGAACCCTTGTTCGAGCAAGCAAACCGTGCTGTAGAATTTCTCGAGTTTTCCTTCGACAATTTTGTCGGCAACATTCTCCGGTTTGCCCTTGACCTGGGCCTTGTAAATTTCGCGCTCAGCTTCGATAAGATTGCCCGGCACATCAGCGCGGCTGACATAAAGCGGGTGGGCCGCTGCAATATGAAGGGTGATGTCCTTCACGAACTCGCGAAAATTCTCGTTCCTCGCCACGAAGTCGGTCTCACAATTCACCTCTACGAGCACGCCAACTTTCCCTTGCAGGTGAATATAAGAAGCAACGACACCTTCTTTCGTTGCACGCGAAGCCTTCTTTCCAGCGCTGGCAATTCCTTTGGTCCGCAAAATCGCCTCCGCTTTCTCCAGATTGCCGCCGCTCTCCACGAGAGCGCGCTTGCAGTCCATAAACCCCGCGTTGGTTTTTTCGCGGAGCTGCTTAACTAGTTGAGGATCAATTTCGGCCGTTGTTTTCATTAAAGTGATTAGAGCGTTGAAAGTGGAATCCAGTGTCGATTAACTATCAACCATCGGCTATCAGCTCGACTGGTTACGCTGAGACGCCAGCCATTTCGACTTGCTCGCGGATGCGCGCTTCGTTGCTAGCCGAGACAATTGCATCGACGAGCTTCTGCAAAATTACGCGAATGGCTCGTATCGCATCATCGTTGCCCGCGATTGGGTAATCGATGATGTCTGGATCTGCGTTCGTGTCCACGATGGCAACTACTGGAATCCCAAGGCGTCGGGCTTCGTTCACGGCGTTTTGTTCGCGAATCGTATCGATTACCACAAGCGTGTCGGGCAATTGCGACATCTCAATTATCCCGTCGAGATTGCGCCGAAGCTTTGCCGCTTCACGATTAAGAGCAGCCAGCTCCTGCTTGCCCATCTTTTTGTATTCGGGGGATTGCTCGATCTGTTCGATGTATCTCAGCCGTCCAATGCTTTTGCGAATGGTCGTGAGATTGGTCAATGTGCCGCCCAGCCAACGCTGATTCACGTAAAATTGACCACAAGCAAGCGCAGCCTCTTTTATCGCTTCCTGTGCCTGTTTCTTGCAACCAACGAATAAAATCCTGCCTCCACGGCGCGTTACTTCCTGGAGAAACTCCGTGGCCCGCCGAAGCTGAAGCACGGTTTCATCCAAATTGATGATGTAAATCTGATTGCGCTGCTCAAAGATGAAGGGCTTCATCTTCGGATTCCAACGCTTCGTCTGATGTCCAAAATGAACACCAGCTTCCAAAAGTTCAGGTACTAATTCTGTGGTATCTGCCATAGGAGAAAATCCGCGAGGGGGAACTCCAGAGCGGGACGATGAAGATGCTACAGCCCGCGTCGATGCGCAACCTGAAATTCAGCGCTGTTACTGCCCTCATTAACTGCCGCGTTGGGACGATCCTCGACGCCCCGAGACGCAAAGCGTGACCTCATTGAGGATTGAACCGTAGGGCGTGTCCTCCTTCCCAGAAAGATGTGGATCAACAGCAAAATCGGCAACGCCAGGCCTCGTCCACGCACGCAGGCTTTCGCCACCGGCATAATAAAGGCCGTAACCGGTGATGGTTAAAACGGCGAACGCACTCAGAAAAATCGAGCCGTTTGCTCGATTGCGGCGCACACGCCATGCGAATCTCACATGACCGTTCAAGAGCATGCCGATCAGTACAAGAATCGCCATCGCGGCAGCGCCATGGATTTTCATTGCCCAGGATTTCGCGTTTGTCTGAAAATCCTCAGGCGATCGAAGGTAATTCCAATACGCCCACGCCACTCCGCTCCAGAAAACCAGGGCCAATACCGCGTAGAGAAAATATCTCTGCGAGCGCTTCAATCGAATCGAATCCGGTCGCGGGTGTCGCATGATGAGTGAAACATCCATGATGGCGCCCCTCCGCGCTCAAGCAACAATGCATCCGCCCGACACTGCACCAGCAAACCCGCGGCTTTTTCGCGCAGTGCGAAGACGATTTTCGTCAATGCATCTGCTACCATGCATTCCGCAGCCGCCACACTCACGCTGATTAGGTCACGCGAAGATTGACCGGTTCGCCCGTCGAGCAATGGGCCCACATATTTGCCGCGATATTTTCGACGCTCAAAATAGATTGCCGAAGTCGCCATGGCACGCTCGCGCAGCTGCACCGCTCCGGCAACGCGCGTCGGATCTGTGGGATGTCGCAGATGAATAAGCTGCGATGCCAGCCCAAATGTTCTTAGGTCGCCGCCGGCATTTACGAGTCCGCACTCAATTCCATTCTCCTTCAACGCATCGACTGCGCGATCGACTGCAAAACCCTTCGCGATCCCTCCAAGATCTACAATCAAGCCCCGGCGGAAAAAGACCTCGTAGTTTCGTCGAAGAAAAATGTCACCGAGCTGGCGGTTGGACTAAACTTATAACCGCGACGAGGAAGATAATTCCATTTGGTGAGCCATGGAGCGACCGTAATATCGAACGTGCCGTGGCTCTCTTCGGCAAACCGCTTTGATGCCTTCATGACCTGCCAGGTCCACGGATGCACGTTCACACCTTTTGGAAACGCGTCCCGATTCATGCGCGAGACATCACTTAAGCGGTCGTGAAAGCTCATTAGGCGATGCACCGTCGCAATCGCAGCGAATCCAGCTTCGATTCCGCGAGCGAGTAATCTTTCGTCGCGTCCACGCGCCGTGATTTCGACAAATGTGCCCAGCAGCGGACGACACCGCCGCACTTCAATGCTTGAGGGCGATCTCATAAAATGCCACGAGGCGTTTAACCCCGTCAGTGATGTGCCGACAACTCAAAGTCGCTCCACTGATGTTCTTGATATCGCTATCGAGTTTGAGAGTCGATCTGCCGTTCTTCCCGACAAATTGGGCACGCCACTTTTGATCTCGAATCTGGCCACCATAGGTTTCGCGATAGTCCATGATTTCAATCTGCTTGACCGATCCATCCGAGTTCAAGCCAACCGCATATGTAATGAATTCATGTTTCCCGACTACTTCATCGACAATGAACCACCCGCCGGCTCCGACCCGCCAGACGGGTTGCTCATCTTTCAACACGCGAACACCGCTTGCCTGTTCGATGGCCTTGCGTTGCGCCGCGGTCAGTTTAACCGGCGCGGCTGTGAAGGATTTACCAGGAAAGATTGCCTTTTGGGCCTGATCGACGCTGAGATATTGAACGGCAAAAGCCGAGGGCGCTACGATTGCGGAGATTGGAAGTGCTACGAAGACCAATTCGGATTTCATCAAGAAAAGCAGCGTCAAGACGCTGCACCTTCACCGCTTCGATCTCTGGCACCGACTTCAGCAATGCGCTGCCGGAGCGTTGCTATTTTTGATGTCGGATTGCGATAAGGTCAAAAATTAAACCCTATTCGAACCCGCACGCAATATTTTTCGTGCTCATCGCCAAAGATGTAACCGTCGTGCACGGCAAACTCCTTGTTATCCTGACTGAACGCCTGCCCGATTGGTAACTGATGAAGGAATCCCAGGGTGGCCCACCAGCGTTCGCCGCCATAATGAATAGTCGGTCCGACAAAGTAAGCTGAATGCTCGTGGACGGTGGCATCGGCGAATTCGTGATGATTCCAAAATTCCAAACCTCCTGACCAATTGCGCACAAACCGGTAAGAAAGCCCGGTGAACCATTCGAACATGCCGTCGCGCTCGTAGCTGCCGTCAGCCTCCTTTTCGAATTGGAGTTCGTAGTTGACGTTTAACGCCCAAAGGAACTGATTCGAAGTGATAACTGTCGAATGGCGTGGATGGATCGTGGCCGGCGTGGACATCCTCGCCGCCGGTCTCGTACACTCCCGGCAATCGGCGACCAGGATGTTTTGGGTCCTCCGCCGGAACATCGTCATCCGCGTTAACGTAATGATGATTCAAGTAGAGCGCGATCTGAAGATTATCTGTCACGCCATACTCGAGCTCTTCGCGAAAATCGAAGACATTGTAGATGCCGTGCTCTTTTTCCCAGCGCGCGGTCATCCATTGCTCAAATTCCCACCGGCCTTTGGGAAGCAAATCGGTGGTGTAAGTCCAGGCGAAGATTGCTTCGTCGGCGCGGACAATGGAAAGACAAAATGAAATTGCTGCGATTAATGTGATTCTGATCTTCATCGCCGGCATTTCTACCAACAAGCGATGACTTCCGCTGCCGGGGAGTTGCCAATTTTTGACGCTGGATTGCAGCGCAATCCGGGGCGTGTCGCAGCAACGCGCCGCTAACCGGAATTCCGCGAATCTTTCTCGACGTATCTGGCGAGGACCCAGCAGAGATCGGAAAGACGATTCAGGTAACGCAAAATCTCACCATTGAATTCTGCGTCACTGGTACTGAACGCAGCGATGTGTCGCTCGGCGCGACGGCATGTTGTGCGAGCAAAATCGAGAGCCGCGGAAACGCGTGTTCCCCCAGGAATCACCCAGTCCTTCGGATAAAGCGATTTGTCTTTCTCAAGTTCGTTAATCACCGCTGTGATGCGGTCGACTATCGCCGACGTGGTGATGTGAAAGCCATCTTTTGCGAAACGCTCCCTATCGCTCGGAGCGGTTGCCAGTTCTCCCATAACGACAACCAAATCTTTTTGTGCGGCGAAGATTTCGTCAGAAATGAATGTATCGGTCGCAATGGATCGAGCCAAACCAAGCGCAGCAGTCAGCTCATCCACACAGCCGTAAGCATCGACGCGCGCATCGCTCTTCGAGACGCGATGGCCGTACATCAGGGACGTTTCGCCTTTGTCGCCTGTCTTAGTGACGATCGACATCAGGCAAATTGTAGGGCGTTTGATTCGCTCGCGCCAGCTCCCTCACCCGGTCGGGGCTTCCCGTCTATGTCGCTCGGCTCCCGCCGGCTCCATTCTGTGAAACGCCAATCCGTTAGATGGCGCCCGACACAGACACCCTACAACTGTCACCCGATGGCCGGCTGCGCCTCGGCTTCTTCCATTACCGGTGCGCCGATCGGCTCACCTTTTTCCACCAGCTTAATCTCGCGGTGCTCAGGGAAACCGGTGCCGGCGGGAATCAAGTGACCCATAATCACGTTTTCCTTGAAGCCGCGCAGTTTATCGACCTTACCCAGTGTAGCCGCCTCCGTAAGAACGCGAGTCGTATCTTGGAACGAGGCAGCGGAAATAAAGCTGTCCGTTTCGAGTGAAGCCTTCGTGATGCCGAGTAGGACGGGAACGGCTTCTGCCGGCTTGCCACCTTTCTCGACCACCTTCTTGTTTTCGTCTTCGAAGTCGAGTTTGTCGACCTGATCACCCCAGAGCAACGACGTATCGCCAGGATCGGTGATCTTCACCTTGCGCAACATCTGGCGCACGATGATTTCGATATGCTTGTCGTTAATCTCCACGCCCTGTAGCCGATATACCTCCTGGACTTCGTTGACCAGGTGCTCCTGCAAATCCTGCGGTCCGCAGACCTCGAGAATTTCGTGAGGTACTACAGGGCCTTCGGTAAGTTGCTGACCTTTCTTCACGAAGTCGCCCTTAAACACGATAATGTGTTTGGTAAGCGGGATCAGGTGTTCTTCCTCGGCTCCGGTGTCGGGGTCCTTCAAAATCAAGCGTCGTTTTCCGCGGACAGTGCCACCCATCTCAACCACGCCATCGATCTTGGCAATCTCAGCCGCGTCCTTCGGCCGGCGCGCTTCGAATAATTCGGCCACGCGTGGCAAACCTCCGGTGATGTCTTTGGTCTTCGCGACTTTCCGCGGTGTCTTTGCCAGCAATGCGCCAGCTCGCACCTTTTGACCTTCTTCCACGATGACGTGAGCGCCGGCCGGGATGGAGTAGCTGGCGAGCACTTCCTTCTTGTCATCCACGATAACAATTTGTGGGTGCAAATCTTCCTTGTGCTCAATGATAACGGTGCCCATCAGGCCCGTCGCCTCATCGACGTCGCGTTTGATCGTGACACCCGCGATCATGTCGCGGAACTCGATCTTGCCACTCTTGTCGGTGAGAATCGGCACGTTGTAGGGGTCCCATTGAACGAAGGTCTCACCCTTTTTTACCTCGGTTCCGTCGCCTTTAGAAATCATTGAGCCGATCACCACGTTGTAGCGTTCGAGTTCGCGGCCTTCTGCATTGTGCACGCTGATTGAGCCGTTCTTGTTCAACGCGATCCAACTACCGTCGAGTGCCTGGACAGTCCTCAGGTCATTGAAGCGCACCGTGCCGTCGTTCTTGGCCTTGATGATCGGTTGCTTGAAAGTCTGGCTGGCCGTGCCGCCAATGTGGAATGTGCGCATCGTCAACTGCGTTCCCGGCTCGCCAATCGATTGGGCCGCAATAATGCCTACTGCTTCGCCAAGCTTAACGAACTGGCCCGTAGCCAGGTTGCGCCCATAACACATCGCGCACACGCCTCGGCCGCACTCGCAGGTAAGAACCGAACGAATCTTCAAGCTCTCCACGCCAACGCGCTGAAGCTCCGCCGCGATCTTTTCATCAATCAACTGATTCGCTTTGACGATCTTCTTCTTTTTATCCACTGGATCAGCGATGGTTTCGCAACTTACACGTCCGATTATGCGCTGGCCGAGATCTACTACTTCCTCGTCGCCCTCGTAAATCGAGCGCACTACGATGCCGTTTACAGTCCCGCAGTCCGCTTCGTTGATGATCACGTCCTGAGCAGCATCGACCAGTTTTCGCGTTAGATATCCGGAGTCGGCAGTCTTCAGCGCCGTGTCCGCAAGACCTTTTCGAGCGCCGTGAGTAGAAATAAAGTACTCGAGCACGCTCAACCCCTCGCGGAAGTTCGATGTGATCGGCCGCTCAATGATTTCGCCCGAAGGTTTGGCCATCAAACCTCGCATGCCTGCGAGCTGACGAACCTGCTGGCGGTTGCCGCGTGAGCCGGAATCGACCATCAAGAAGACCGGATTCAACTCCTTACGGCCGTCGTTGTGTTCCAAAGTGCGAAACATCGCGCTGGAAATCTCATCACCGGCGTGCGTCCAGATGTCGATGATCTTGTTGTAGCGCTCACCATCGGTGATGATGCCCTTGCGATATTGCTGCTCAACCTGTCGAATCTGCTTATAGGCGTTTTCCAGCTCGGTCTCTTTCTCTTTCGGAATGATCATGTCCGAAATTCCAATTGAGATGCCAGCTTTGGTTGCCTCGGCAAAACCGAGTTCCTTTAATTTGTCCAGAGTGACGACAGTCTCTGCCGGTCCCGCGATTTGATAACAGCGCCAGATAATATCGCTAAGTTGCTTCTTGCCCGCGGGTTTGTTGAAAAATCCAAGCTGTTTGGGCCAAATCTCATTGAAAATGACACGGCCTGCAGTGGTTTCGATCGTTCTGGCCTCTGCGTTTCCGTAGATTGTTTGCTTACCGAAATCGGGGTTCTTAATCCGGATGCGGTCGTGCGTGTGAATGCTTCGCTCTGCCATCGCAAATTCCACTTCGGCTGCATCGGCGAAGAGTGGGAGCCGCTGTCCATCCTTGCCTACACCGCGCGGGTTTTGGGTGAGATAGTAGCAGCCCAGCGTGATGTCTTGAGAAGGCGTGGTAATCGGCTTTCCGCTGGAAGGAGAAAAAATGTTATTCGGCGCGAGCATCAGCATGCGCGCCTCCATCTGGGCTTCCACCGAGAGCGGCACATGCACAGCCATCTGGTCGCCGTCGAAGTCCGCATTATAAGCAGTGCAAACCAGCGGATGAATGCGAATGGCTTCGCCCTCGATCAATTGAGGTTCAAAAGCCTGAATGGACAATCGGTGCAAAGTGGGCGCGCGATTGAGCAACACCGGATGACCCTTGGTCACTTCATCGAGAATGTCCCACACCTCCGGCGTCTGGCGCTCGATCATCTTTTTCGCGCTGCGCACGGTATGCACGTAGCCAAGGTCTTTAAGCCGGCGAATGATGAATGGTTCGAAAAGCACAAGCGCCATCTTCTTCGGCAATCCGCATTGCTGCAGCTTCAGCTCCGGACCGATCACAATTACAGAGCGGCCTGAGTAATCCACGCGTTTGCCAAGCAGATTTTGACGGAAACGTCCACCCTTGCCCTTGAGCATGTCGCTCAGTGACTTGAGAGGCCGATTGCCGGCGCCAGTTACAGCCCGCCCATGTCGGCCGTTGTCGAACAAAGCGTCCACCGCTTCCTGCAACATTCGCTTTTCATTGCGAATGATGACATCCGGCGTCTTGAGCATGAGCAGGTTTTTCAACCGGTTGTTACGGTTAATAACCCGGCGATAAAGATCGTTCAGATCTGAGGTCGCGAAACGTCCGCCTTCGAGAGGAACGAGGGGCCGTAAATCCGGCGGAATAACCGGCAATACATCCAGAATCATCCATTCGGGACGCGCGTGCGAATTTTGGAAGCCCTGGATGAGCTTGAGACGCTTCGCCAGTTTCTTGCGAATCTGTTTGCTCTTGGTGGCGGCCATTGCTTTCTCAAGCTCCTTGTTGAGCTTGTTGAGATCGATCTCGGCCAGAAGTTTTCTGATTGCTTCGGCGCCCATGCCGGCAACGAAATCCTCCCCGTATTGCTCCTGCGCCTCGCGGTATTCAACTTCGTTCAGCAGTTGCGTCTTCTGCAACGGCGTCTTGCCCGGATCGATGACGATGTAGTCCTCGTAATAAATGACGCGCTCGAGCTGGCGTGCGCTCATATCAAGCATAAGCCCGATACGAGAGGGCATGCATTTGTAAAACCAGATGTGCGAGACAGGCACAGCTAATTCGATGTGCCCCATCCGTTCGCGACGGACGCGAGCCAGCGTAACCTCCACGCCGCACCGGTCGCAGATGACGCCCTTATGTTTAATCCGCTTGTATTTTCCGCATGAGCACTCCCAATCGCGCGTGGGACCAAAAATGCGTTCACAGAAAAGACCGCCCTTCTCCGGTTTAAACGTCCGGTAATTGATTGTCTCGGGATTTTTGACTTCGCCTTTGCTCCACGAGCGCATCGTGTCACTCGACGCGACGCCAATTGCGACTTGATCAAAACCCACGGGGCGTTCCTCGCCCACTAACTCACGCCAGGAATGTTCGTTCATGTTTTTTCCAAATAATTTACAACTTAAAAATTATGCGACGCTCTCTAGAAAGGTAGGCGCCTGGCCACCGACCTTCACGTCGAGGCCCAGGCTCTGCATTTCCTTGATGAGAACGTTGAAAGATTCAGGTGTACCCGCTTCAAGCGAGTTATCGCCCTTGACGATCGACTCATAAATCCGGGTCCGTCCTTGCACGTCATCGGATTTAACGGTGAGCAGTTCCTGCAAAGTATAGGCAGCTCCGTACGCTTCCAGCGCCCACACTTCCATTTCACCAAAACGCTGGCCACCGTATTGCGCCTTACCGCCGAGCGGCTGTTGAGTGACGAGCGAATACGGTCCAACCGCACGAGCGTGAATCTTGTCTGCCACCAGGTGCCCGAGCTTCATCATATAGATGTAGCCAACGACGACCTCCTGATCGAAAGGATCGCCGGTCCGTCCGTCGAAAAGCTTTGCCTTGCCGCTTTCCTGCACCCAAGTGAATCCCTCCTTCTTCCGGGCATCGTGCAAATACTCGCGAATCTGTTTCTCCTTAATTCCGTCGAACACCGGAGTCGCGACTTTGAATCCCAGCGCCTTGGCGGCAACGCCCAGGTGTGTTTCGAGAACTTGTCCCACGTTCATGCGGCTCGGTACGCCCAAGGGGTTAAGCACAATTTCAACCGGCGTGCCATCTGCCAGGAAAGGCATGTCTTCTTCGGGCACGATGCGGGCGACAACGCCTTTATTTCCGTGGCGACCGGCCATCTTATCGCCCACGCTCAGTTTGCGCTTGCTTGCGATGTAAACCTTGACCTGTTTGATGATTCCCGGGTCGATATCGTCACCGCTTTCCACCCGGTCCATCGCGCGGTCGCGTTCGAGTTCGAGCTCCGAGAACTTCTGCTCGTAGGCGCCAATGATTTCGCGAATCTTATTGCGGATCGGACTCGGATCGATCTCGATGTGATCGTAGGCCGTCGCCAGCTTGCGCAAGAGCGTTTTGGTGATCTTGCGATTGGCTGGAATGATGATCTCACCGTTCTTGGCGTTTACGACATCCAGAGGAACTTTTTCGCCGAGTAAAACGTTTGAAAGTGAATCCGTCAGTTGCTCGATCAGTCCGTCTTTCTTGCGCTTATGTTCTTCGCTGATGGTTTTGAGTTGTCGTCTGGTTTCCGCCGGGGTCAGTTTTTCCCGCGAAACTTCGCGACGGGACGAGACCTTTACATCCATCACAATTCCGTAAGTCCCTGAGGGAACGGTAAGCGACGTGTCTTTTACGTCCGCTGCTTTCTCGCCAAAAATTGCACGCAACAGGCGCTCTTCCGGCGCCAATTCGGTTTCACTCTTCGGCGTAATCTTCCCAACAAGAATGTCGCCCGGCTTCACTTCCGCGCCTACACGCACAACCCCATCAGGTCCCAGGTTGCGCAGCGCCTCTTCGCTGACGTTGGGAATGTCGCGCGTAATTTCCTCTGGTCCGAGCTTGGTATCACGCGCACCGATCTCGAATTCATCGATGTGGATGGACGTGTAGATGTCTTCTTTGACCACTTTCTCCGAGATCATAATGGCATCCTCGAAGTTGTATCCATTCCAAGGCATGAACGCGACGAGCACATTGCGCCCCAGAGCCAGTTCGCCGTGATCGGTGTTTGGACCGTCGGCGATGACTTGACCGCGTTTCACGTGCTGACCCCTGCGTACAATCGGTTTCTGGTTCACGCACGTGCCGGCATTTGACCGCATAAATTTGCGGAGCTCATAAACGTGAATCCCAGCCTCCGGATCGGTCTTGAGCTTCTTCTTGCTTTCGGGAAGATGGCCATCCTTCGTGACGATGATTTGGTCTGCCGAAACCGAAGCGACCTTGCCGCTGTCGGCTGCCAGAACAACCGCGTGAGAGTCTCGCGCCACTTTCTCTTCCAGGCCCGTGCCCACGAGCGGCGTCTCTGAAACGACGAGAGGAACGCCCTGGCGTTGCATATTAGAGCCCATCAGCGCCCGGTTTGCGTCGTCGTGTTCGAGGAACGGAATAAGGCCCGCCGCCACTGATACAAGCTGTTTCGGCGAGACGTCCATGTAATTCACCTTGGAGGGCTCGACTTCCAGAAAGTCACCGCGGTAGCGCACGGATACTTTCTCACCCGTGAAATGTCCACGTCCGTCAACAGGCGCATTAGCTTGCGCAACGAGAAAATTCTCTTCGCGATCAGCAGTAAGATATTCGATCTGATCCGTCACGCGGCCCTTTTCCACTTTGCGATACGGTGTCTCGATGAAACCAAACTCATTGATGCGCGCGAAAGTGCTCATCGAGCTAATCAAGCCGATGTTTGGTCCTTCCGGTGTCTCAATGGGACAAATGCGCCCGTAATGAGACGGATGAACGTCGCGCACCTCGAACCCGGCACGTTCCCGGCTGAGGCCACCCGGCCCAAGAGCAGACAAACGACGCTTGTGCGTTAACTCTGCGAGTGGATTCGTTTGATCCATGAACTGCGACAGCTGTGACCGGCCAAAAAAATCGCGGATGACCGCACTAAGCGCCTTTGGATTGATCAGCTTCTGGGGCGTCATGCCGTCGACATTGATATCGAACAGAGTCATGCGCTCCTTGACCAGGCGCTCCGTGCGAGCAAGACCGACTCGGCACTGGTTCGCCAGTAATTCACCAACGGTGCGCACACGGCGGCTGCCCAGATGATCAATATCATCGAGGGTACCTTCGCCCCGTCGAAGATTGATCAGGTATTTGATCGCAGCGATAAAATCCTTGTCCGTCAAAATCCGCTCGGTAGAATCAACGTTGATCCCAAGCTTTTGATTAATCTTGTAACGGCCCACCCGCCCGAGGTCGTATTTCTTCGGATCGAAGAAGAGCCTTTTTAGCAAAGCACGCGCATTGGCGACAGTCGGCGGATCGCCAGGGCGAAGACGCCGGTAAATATCCTTGAGCGCTTCTTCCTGGTCGTGCGCGGGGTCTTTTCGAAGCGCCTTCACGATGGTGTCATCGTTGGCGATGTCGATCACTTTCACTTCGTGAATTTTGAGCGCCATGATCTGGCGCACGGTCGCCAGGGTAAGGGGTTCGAACGCCCGCGCCACCGTCACATCGCCGTCGCGGATCTCCGCAGTCAGCACTTTCGTAGCCAGCTTCTCTTCGTCGAGTTTCTCGCTCAGCTTCAGGGTCTCGATGTTGTAAAAAAGTTTGATGACGTCTTCGTCGGATCCGTAGCCAAGGGCGCGAAGGAATGTAGTGGCAAGAAACTTCCGACGCCGCTTGCGTCGATCGAGATAAATGTAAAGAAGGTCAGCCGTATCAAATTGGACCTCAATCCATGACCCCCGATCTGGAATAATCCGGAAACTGTAGAGGACCTTGCCGTTTACGTGGACGGTGGATTCAAAAGCGATCCCCGGAGAGCGGTGCAATTGGCTTACTACTACGCGCTCCGCGCCGTTAATGACGAAAGTCCCCTGCGGAGTCATCAGTGGGATTTCGCCCATATAAACTTTCTCTTCCTTCGTGCCTTTTTCTTCGCGCAATTGGAACGTGACATGCAATGGCGCGCTGTAGGTCTGTCCTTCCCGCTGCGCCTCCAACGCGCCTAATTTGGGCTCGCCAATCTCATAGTGACTGAAATCGAGCACCGCTTTCTCGTCGTAGCTCTCGATTGGAAAGACCTCTTTGAAAACAGCCTGCAGTCCCTGATTTTTCCGCTTGGAAAAAGGGACGTCTTTCTGAAGGAAATCAACGTACGAGTTTGCCTGAACCTCAATTAGATTCGGTGGTTCGATCCCTTCCTTGATGCTTCCAAAGTAAATACGTTCCGACATAAACTACTAGCCAAGAGTTAGCCTCGCAACGTCCACCCCAATCGGGGACGAAACGGGCAAGATTTAAGGGCTCAGTAACGAGCGAAGGGCGCAAAAATGCATCCAAAACAGCGGTTTGTCAAATTCACCGCAGTTTTGCTGCCTTTCTTGTGCTTTGCCGTTGAGCGCCGGGTTAAAAATAAGTTCTGCCTGCCTCTAACCAGAATAAGATATTAGTCTGAAATTTCCGCTCCGCAAGGAAAATCTGCGGCGGACGGTCTATAGACTCATCCGCCTCAGTCACTGATAGGAACCAAACAATCCCGACTTAGCGAGTTGTCGCACTATTTAATTTCAACCTTCGCACCGGCGGCCTCGATTTTTTTCTTGATCTCGTCCGCCTCTTCCTTTGTCACCCCTTCCTTGATTGTCTTGGGGGCGCCTTCCACAAGCGCCTTGGCTTCCGCGAGGCCAAGTCCCGGCACCGCGCCACGAACCTCCTTGATCACAGCAATCTTGTTCGAGCCCATCTCTTTCAAGATCACGTCAAACGTGGTTTTCTCCTCCGCCGCCGGAGCTGCCGCTGCGCCCGCTGCGACCGGACCAGCCGCCATCGCCACCGGGGCCGCTGCGCTTACACCCCACTTTTCTTCCAGTTGCTTGACCAACCCGGCAATCTCCAGCACCGACAGGCTGCTGAGTTGCTCCACCAATTTATCTGTGTCTGCCATTTCTTATTTCCTCCAATTGCCGCTTCCGAAAGCCTTCGGAAAATTAAGGCCAATAGCCACTGGCCCGGACAGTTTTTGTTTCACTTCCCGTCTCGCCATTGCGAGCGGAAAACCATCTTACGCCGTCGCTTGCGCGGCCGCGCCCTCCTTTTCTCCCTTCGCTTTCAATAGCCGTGCCAACGCAGAGCCTGGTTCATTCAGCAGGCGCACAAAGCGTGTTGCGGGAGACAAGAGTAGCCCGAGCAATTGCGCCTGCAAAATCTCGCGCGCCGGCAGATCCGCCAACTTCTCCAATTCCGCGGCGGAAAGAACAGCCCGCTCAACAAAACCAATCTTAAGCGACGCGACTTTGAATTCAGCCGCAAACGTCTTGAAAATTTTGGCCACGGGCGCCACATCGTTCTCACCAGTAACAACGGCTGTTTGACCGGTCAGCTTCTCGCCCGCATCAGGAAAACCAGAATCAGTCATGGCGCGTTTGAGGAAATTATTCTTTACGACGTGTACTTCTGCGCCGGCTGGAGCCAGCCGGTTCCGCAATTCACTAAAATCGCCGACCTTCATCCGCTGGTAGTCGGTTACGAGCACGAAAGGAGAGCGTTTTAACTTCTCGGAAAGGTCGGAAACGACGCTGGCTTTTTCTGGTGTCATTTTATTTTCGATATTGCGTCTCTAAAACTACGCGTTCAAATACGGTGCCGGATCAACGTGAACTCCCGGAGACATGGTCGCACTGATTGTCAGGCCTTCAAGGTACCGCCCTTTCGCTGAGGCGGGACGAGCTCGAACGACCGCATCAATTACCGCGTTTCCGTTTTCCACCAAAGCATCTTCCTCAAATGAAAATTTCCCAACAGGCACCGCCACGTTGCCGTTTTTATCCAGTTTAAACTCCACGCGGCCTGCTTTCACTTCCTGCACAGCTTTGGCTGTGTCGTCCGTTACTGTCCCAGTACGAGGATTCGGCATCAGTCCGCGCGGCCCGAGTACCTTCCCCAATTTGCGGACCTCCGCCATCGCTGCCGGCGTCGCAATCGCGACATCAAAATCCTGAAAACCTTCCTGACACTTCTGGATTAGATCTTTCATCCCAACAAACTCCGCGCCCGCTTCCCTGGCTGCCTGTGCGGCCTCGCCCTCGGCAAAAACCAGAACCCGCACTTTTTTGCCACTGCCATGCGGAAGCGGACAGGTCCCGCGAACCATTTGATCGGATTGCTTGGGATCAACACCAAGCCGCAATGAGACGGTCACGGTCTGATCAAACTTTGTCGGCGGAAATTTTTTTAACGTCGAGACGGCCTCATGAAGACTATAAGCCTTTGCCCGATCTACCTGTTGCGCCGCTGCGCGATAACGTTTGCTTCGATTCCTTTGCATGTTGGTTTGCAGTTCTATCGCCGCGGTCTCTTAAGAGAAACACGGGGCTCCTGCCAAAATATTAAGCCGCCCAAACCGGCGGCGGCTGGGAAATTTAGCGGCGATTCTCACGTTGTCAAAATCAACTTGCTCTCGTGACCGTGCGGACCCGTCAATCCACTGGAGCAGCAACGTTTGCAGGGTCTGTCTCTTTGGCAGCGGCGTGGACAGTCGGCGGCCCGTTCCTGATGATTTTTCCCTCTTTCATGACAAAGAATACCCGCTCGGTTGCGGTGATATCCGCAATCGGATCGCCTGGCATCGCAATGACGTCAGCAAGTTTCCCTTTTTCCAAGGTGCCAGTTTTTTGCGCGATGCCGAGAAGCTCGGCATCATTGGCAGTTGCAGATCTTAGCGCTTCGATTGGTTGCATCCCAAGATCGACCATCACCTTAAACTCTCGCGCGTTTTGACCATGTGGAAAAACGGCGGCATCAGTGCCAAAGGAAATCTTCACTCCTAATTTCACTGCGTTGCGAAACATATCCGAACGCGCGGCTGCTGCCGCTTTGGCTTTTGCCTGCAATGCTGGCGGATAGTTTTCCAGTTTGCTCATGATCCATTCGGTGGCCATAAGCGTTGGCGTCAGGAAGACACCCTTGTTTTTCATCCGGGTGAGCGTTTCCGGTTTCATAAATGAGCCGTGCTCAATAGAATCAACGCCGGCCTCAATCGCTTCCCTGGCAGCTTCGTCGCCGTGACAATGCACCGCTACCTTTTTTCGCAACTGATGGGATTCATCAACGAGCGCCGCCATTTCGTCAGGCGTTAATTGCGGAGTATCCACTTCGTCTGCTAACGAAAGGACGCCACCCGAGACTGCAGCCTTAATCACGTCAGCGCCATTTTTGACTTCGAATCGCACGGCTTTCCGCGCGTCGTCTGGACTATCAATGATTCCATCCGTGTAATCCGGTTCGCGCCCAAAGAGGAAATCACGAAATCCGCTGGTGGGATCGAAGTGACCGCCGGTAGCGCCGATTCCCTTGGTCGCAACCAGCATGCGCGGACCCACGATGACTCCTTTGTTAATTGAATTGCGCAGGGCGACATCGACAAACTCGCGGCTGCCGACGAAGCGGCTTCCGAGATCGCGCACTGTAGTGAATCCTGCTTCGACAGTGGCCCGGGCGTGCACAGTTGCGATGATCGCCTGCTCGGAAACGTTTAGATCGACCTCTTTCAGTCGACGCACATTGTAATCGCCGGAGTAATCCAGCGTTAAATGGGTGTGTGCGTCCATGAATCCCGGCGCAAGCGTGGCGTCGCCCAGATCGATCACCTGCGCGCCGCCTGGTACAGCCAGATTACTGCCAACATCGACAATCCTATCGCTTTGAACGATAACGACGCCATTTGGAACAAGTGATTTCGATTTTCCGTCGAATATGCGTTTGGCTTTTAGGGCGATCGCATTGTCAGCCGCCCGAATTGGAATCGTTCCAATGGCCAAGGCCAGGATTGCCGGAAGAAGACGCGCCCATCGATCACAAGTCAGGAGATTCATTGCCGCGCATATAAAAGGTTCGTGCGAACAAAGCAAGACTACGCCGGGAAATGGGAAGTCCGAATTAGGAGCGAAGCTTGAGTCAGCGAATGGCGAAAGGATGGCTGCGCTACGGTCTCCGCGCTTTCTCGGCGCTTTCGGCGAGGCCCTGCCGCGCCAAGGCCAGGTCCGGATTGAGCGCGAGCGCCTGTTCGAAGGCAGCAATGGCACGTTCATGCTGACCGAATAAAGCAAGATAGCGTCCGCGATTGATCAACATGTTCGTATAGACCGGCAGTACCTTCACGTTGACGGGATCGCCTTTTCCGAATCGCAGTTTCCCATCGGCAAGGCCGCGTATTTGCAGACGCACATCCGGCGAATCATGAAAGCCCTGACCGTCCGCGAGATTAAAGACAAGCCCATGTGGAACCAGTTGATATTTTTGCGTAAGCCATCTGGTCAGTTCGCCGTTAACTGAGTCGGAGGAAATCAAATCGTTCGTCATGTAAACCGGCGCAACCCTGCTTTCATTGGTCACCATTGATTGAATCATCTCTAAAAATGCTGTGCTGATTCTTTGAGTCAGCGCCGGACTCCTGGCAAAGGCCCCGGGATCGCGCTCCCATTCTTTGAGATTTTCGACAAATACGTCGATCTTTTCGCGCGATCGCTCCATCAAGCCGGGATAAGCGTGTTTCAAATAATCGAAATACCACGAGCGCCGTAGAAGATTGATGTCCACCACTTTTACGTCCAGCCGAACCTGTTCGATCTCCTGCGCATAAAACATGGGGGACACAACTTGCCAATCGAGCGTGAGCAGGAGCCCGTTGGGCGCGATCGCGTTGAGCAGATTGTCGACATAGTCGTGCGCGATGAAGTATCGCCTGCGATTATTAAACGGCCAGTTCGCCGTGAGGGCGATCGTGCAAACAACCAGAACAGCAATTGCCGCTGCCAAAGATGGCTTCACGCCCGGTAAGGATTTGGAAACGGCCCTTTGGACCAACCATCGAATGCCCAAACCAGCGGCAATCGCTATCGAAATAAATGTGGGCAAATAGTACGCATCCTTGTCTTCCGCAATTTCGTAGCTGAGGGCGTAAGCCAAATCGGCGACCACGATAGTCAGGAGAAACCAGAAAGTCGTACGGTCTCGCTTGAAAGCATCAGCGAAACCCGCGAAAGCCAGAACGACTGATAAAGGAACCCACTGAGAGCCGAATTCGCGCAGTGCCATCCTGCAAAATTCAGCAAACTGTTCCCCCATTATCTCCGGTTTAAAGGAGAAATAGACCTGATACTGGCGGCCCGTCAGATGCCACCATATTTCCTGTAGCGAACGCGGATGGCCCCAGTTAATGACAGGCGAGCGCGAGGCTGCAAGCGGCAGGTAAGCATAAACGGCGACGAGAGCACTAATTGAAATCAGCGCGGCATAAACCAACCGCCTGCTGGTAAAAAAGCTCACGCCCTGGGTTCGAAAAACAATGACTGCGATGGCAGGAAGGGTCAGCGCCACAGTGACATGATGACCGCCGAGGGCTAGGCCGAATATCAGCGCGGCTGAATAAAGGAAAACGTCGTGCCTCGTGATTTGATCAGCGTTCGACGCCGTCGAAATATGCATCCTGTCTTCGACGATGCGCCGGCGCCACCGAAGCATCAGGAAGAAGATAATGACAATCAGCAGTGCATTCAGAGCGTAGACCTCGGCGATCGTCGCATACGACCAAAGCGTGCGGGAAAACGCCATGAGCAATCCCCCGCCCAGCGCGGGCGCAGTCACTAAAAGGTGCGTAATACCCGATTCCTCGGTTTTCTTGTTGTCTCTCTTTCGTCGCTTCGCCGCAGCCAGATATGACGCTGTAATGATCAACTCCGCCACGACTAACGTGAGCATTGCGCAAGCGAGCGCTGCGAAAAGCGCGGACGAAAAATTGATCCGTTGCGCGACGTTTCCAAAGGGCACAAGCGATGCGAGATGGGCGAGAATGATCCATAACGGAACGCCCGGTGGATGCGCGATCCCAAGACTCCGAGCAACTACGATTAACTCTCCGCTGTCAGTCAGGGTAACTGTCGGCGCGAGCGTCCAGCTATAAAGAAGGAGCGCGACAAGAAACACGGTCCCAGCGCAGAGTAACTGTACCGCAGCCAGAGAAGTTATTCGAGAATTCGCCGGCTGGGCAGACTTTGATTTCGGCTCGGAGGTCGCCGCGCTTTGCTGAGTCGTGCCTCTGAGACCTTGCGTCTGCTTCGAAAGCCCGCGTGCCATTGCCTATCGTCTCGCAAACTCGCTCTCCTGCAAATCAATGATCAAGAGCGTACCTAGACGCGGAGTGACACAAGCAGAAAAGCGCCAGGCGGGGTACTTCCGCGTTCTCACCTGCGCTTTCCAGCGGCCGATTAAAGATCTGGCCCAGCTAGCTCAAGGCCCGATCAAGCTCCAACCGGCTGGAAGAGTTGGGCCGAAGGCGGCGCTGACGAAAACGTTGTTGTTCAAATACCAAATTGCTGTTTGACGCGTACCAGCGTTGTAAAGCACATAGTCCGGCTTTCCGTTGGCATTAAAGTCTTTGGTAGCCACGAACGCCCAGCCGCCGGGCGGAGTCGGCCCATAAGCGCTTCCGATAAACGTTGGCCCTGATAAATACCAAATTGCTGTTTGGCGAGTCGCGGAGTTGACCAAAGCGTAATCAGGATGGCCGTCGCCATTGAAATCCGCCACACCTCTCAGTCCCCAACCGGAAGGAAGAGTTGGGCCGAATGCAGAGCTAACGAAGATGTTGTTGCTCAGATACCAGATTGCTGTTTGACGCGTGCCAGCGTTGTAGAGGACGTAGTCCGGCTTCTTGTTGCCGTTAAAATCAGCAATAGCCACCAACGCCCAGCCACCGGGCGGAGTCGGCCCAAAAGCGCTTCCAATGAACGTTGGCCCTGACAAATACCAGATTGCGGTTTGGCGACTAGCTAAGTTGAACAAGCCATAATCCGGATGGATGTCTCCATTGAAATCCGCTGCACCTCTCAGTCCCCAACTGACCGGAAGAGTCGGGCCCAACGCGCCACCGACCAAGACATTGTTGTTTAGATACCAGATCGCCGTCTGACGCGTTCCGGCATTACGAACCACCCAGTCCGGGTGTCCGTCAGCGTTAAAGTCAGCCACTGCAGCCGCTCCGGAGTCAAGTAATTCATCGACGGTAAAGATCTGGTTTGTATTCGTAGGAGCCAAGCCTGCGCGGGCGCCGCCACCTGGGATATAGATTTTGTTTCCGATAACCGATGCCCAACTCCCATGGCGCGGTAAAGGCATGTTGGGCTCGCGGCGCCAAGTGTTACTGACAGGATTATATACTTCCACTTCCCCATGCAAACCATCCTGTTCTTCCCCACCGAAGACCCAGAGTTCGTTATCCACCACCGCCGCCGCGATACCGGCGCGGGCAGCTGGCATCGGCACGACCGGACCAGCTGTTGGTCTGCGGATTGTAAACCTCGAGGGCGGCCGTTGGTGGTCCATTGTCAGAGACTCGTCCACCTACAACATAAAATTTGCCATCGATCACGCCGCCACCGGTGTGATTGCGCGGAACGCTCATGGGCGCCTTAATCGTCCAAGTGTTCGAGACCGGATCGTACACCTCCAACTGGCGCTGGCTGGGAGTACCCGTGCCGCCGGCAACGTAAATCTGATTGTTGATCACTCCGACGGCCGCGGTTTGGCTGTACACATAATGGCTGGAAGCTCGTGCAACCCACGAGTTGTTGTTTGCATTGTAAAGAAACACTTCGCCTGCTCCGGCACCGAAACTGTAGAGATTTCCTCCCGCCACAGCGGCGGCGTTGTGATTAACCGGATAAGGAATCGGATGCGCCGAAGTCCACGTGTCTGTGGTAGGATTATACACCTGCACATTGGCCGTGGAGGCACGACTCGCATCGTAACCGCCAAGGACGTACAGCTTCCCATTTAGTATCCCCGCCGCGAGTTCCTGTCGGCTCAGAGGCATCGGAGCCCGTGTTTGCCAGGTACCACCACCCTGAGCTCGGCCCGTGCTGGCGAATATCAGCCACAAGAGCAGGCCGAAGACAGGGACGGGAGAATTTTGTCGCATTGTTGAGAAACTCTATTTACTTCCTACAGGAAA
>JAALOD010000003.1:26549-27370 GCA_013372845.1 Candidatus Udaeobacter sp. | reverse complement strand
TACATCTCTGATAGCTATCACGCGCGTGGCGCATATTTTGCATCGCATGGCTACGCATTCGCGCTGGTCGACGTTCGCGGCCGCGGAAATTCGGGCGGCGAATTCGAGCCGTTTGTAAATGATCCTCCGGATGGGCACGACTTGGTCGAGTGGTTGGCAAAACAACCATTTTGCGACGGCAAAGTTGCGATGTGGGGTGGTTCGTACGCGGGATTTGATCAATGGGCAACGGCGAAAGAATTGCCGCCTCACCTCGCGACCATCGTCCCCGCCGCGGCCGCTCACCCTGGACTCGATTATCCTTCGACCCAGAACGTAGGTCTTACCTACGACATGCAATGGTACACGTTCACCAGTGGCCGGACTGGACAGCAAAACCTTTTCGGTGATCAAACATTTTGGCGAACGAAGTTTCTCGACGCCTACAAGAAACATATCCCCTTCAAATCGTTGGACTCGTTTGTCGGAAATCCGTCAGCCAATTTTCAACGCATCCTCAAACATCCCACACTCGATGCGTACTACGAAGCGATGGTGCCAACGCGCGAGCAATTCCAAAAAATCACTGTCCCCGTCCTGACAATCACGGCGCAATACGATGGAGATGAGCTTGGCGCACTTAGCTATTACCGAGATCATCTGGCAAATAGCTCGTCAGAAGTGCGCGCAAAACATTTTCTGGTCATCGGCCCGTGGGACCACGCGGGCACGCGTACACCTACAGATGAAGTCGCCGGCATAAAGTTCGGACCCGGAGCTGTTATCGACCTTAATGATCTGCATCGGCAATGGTATGACTGGACAATGAAAAACGGCCCGCG
>JAALOD010000003.1:0-26317 GCA_013372845.1 Candidatus Udaeobacter sp. | reverse complement strand
ACGCGTGGCGAAACAGTTGATGGGATCGATCCGAAAGAGAAAACGGCAGGTATCGATCAAACGTATCCTTTGAGCATCGGCAAAGATGGTTTGGTGTACCACACGGAAGCGCTGCCTAACGAAGCACCCTTCATCGGCTGCCCGGCGGTGACATTATGGGTATCAATCGACACGCCTGATGTCGATCTCTCCGCTCATCTGTATGAAATCCAGCCCGATGGCACCGGCATCGTGCTCTGGAGCGATACTCGCCGCTTGCGTTACCGCGACTCGCTGCGCGAAGCGAAACTGGTGAAACCGGGTGAAATCGTACGTTGCGACTTCAATCCCGGATTATTCGTTGCTCGCCGATTAATGAAAGGGAGCCGGCTTCGCCTGGTCGTGTCGTCCCCAAATTCCACTCAGTGGCAAAAGAATTATTGCTCGGGCGGAGTCGTCGCCGAAGAAACGGCAAAGGACGCGCGCACCTGCCACGTGCAGGTGTATCATGACGCCTCCCATCCCAGCACGATTCAACTTCCGCTGCGATGATCCGTTGCGTTCTTGGAATTTTGGTCATCACGGGCACGGGTTTACTGCTTGGAACACCGGCGCGAGGCGCTTCGGAAACCGTCATCGCAATTCGCTATCTGCAAGCGGAGAGAAGCAGTCACTCCTATTTCTATCCGTATCGCGAAGATGGAAAGCCGCTGGGGCAATTAACAAATGATGACTCTGGACAGGATTCCGGTCCGATTTTTGCGCCTGATGGCAACGTGATTGTCTTCACAGGGATCTGCAGCGCGGAACCGACTAATTCCCGATGAAGAAACGCTGGGCGGGCGCTCTGCTTGTTACGGTGCTGTTAGTCAATGCTTCGGCTGCGACCGAATCACTAGATAAACTGGCGAACGATTTCTGGGCGTGGCGCGCGAAGACGCGCCATTTACCGGTGACGATGTGAACCGTATCGAGCGACCCGGCGGGACTCGCGACTGGTCCCGCGCCAGCATAGACAAACAACAAAAGGACCTGGCCGAATTTGATGCACGCTGGAAGAAGCTCGACCCGACACAATGGGCAGTTCCGCAGCAGGTGGACTACCGTCTGACCGGTTCCGCTTTGGCGCGGGTGGGCTGGGAACTGGACATTAATCCGCGCTGGAAACGCGACCCCAATTTCTATATCGCTCAAACGCTCACGGCAGTAGTCGAAGCGCTCACTGTGCCGGGACCGTACGACGCAGCCCGCAGCCGGGAAATTCTCACGCGAATCGAAAACATTCCGTCGATCCTGCAGCAAGGCGTCGAGAATCTTGATAAGCCTCCTGCGCCATTCGCCTCTGT
Organism: Candidatus Udaeobacter sp.; assembly: GCA_013372845.1. Lineage (GTDB taxonomy): Bacteria > Verrucomicrobiota > Verrucomicrobiia > Chthoniobacterales > UBA10450 > Udaeobacter. The sequence continues at coordinate 24,992 of JAALOD010000003.1, read as the reverse complement.
CGCTATCCAAGCCCTCGAAAATATTCGGCCGCACCTGCATCAAATGGCGGCAGCCTTGCTAAAATCCACAACTCTCAAAGAAGAGGAACTGAAGAGCGCAACTGATCGCGCAGCGGACGCGCTGGAACGTTTTCGTGAAAAGCTCCGGGAAATGTTGCCGTCGCTGCCGAATGAGACCGCTCTTGGGCGCGACGCGTACGTATTCTTTCTCAACAACGTCGCGTTGATGCCATATTCGCCTGAAGACCTTTTGGCGATGGGGAGGCAGGAATGGAACCGTGCCGTCGCTTTCGAGGCGTTCGAGAAAAATCGCAACAAGGATGTGCCCCCGCTGAAGACTGTGGACAACATCGTCAGTTGGATCAAAGAAGCAGCGGAGAAAGAATCGCAGATCCGGAAATTTCTCGAGGATCGCGGCATTCTTACGGTTCCTGATTGGGTTCAGCACTACACACTTCGAGCGATGCCGGAATATTTGCGCGCGCTGCAGGGATTCGGTGAAATGGACGATTTCACTTCGCCATCGCGGTTGAATGAGAATTGCATCCGTTACGTGACCGAGCCTTCAGGAAAGCTCGGCTACTTCTGGCATGCAACGGCGGAAGACCCGCGGCCGATTACTGTCCATGAAGGAATTCCGGGACATTATTTTCAGCTTTGCCTTTCCTGGAAACATGAGGACCCGATCAGGCGGCATTACGACGACTCCGGCCAAACGAAGGAATCGGCTTTTATGCAGAAGAGATGATGTTGCAGACCGGGCTATTCGATGACAGTCCGCACACGCGCGAGATCATTTACAATTTCATGCGGCTTCGCGCGCTGTGTGGAAGTGGACGTGAAACTCGCGCTCGGTGAATTCACGCTCGATCAGGCTGCAAAATATCTACGGGAGAAAGTCCCGATGGACGAAAATACCGCGCGACAGGAAGCAATTGCGTTTTCCACCGGTCCGGGTCAGGCGATCACATATCAGATCGGCAAACTCCAAATCATGAAATTTCTGGCTGAGGCGCGAATGCAACAAGGCGAAAAATTCAATCTCCGCACGTTCCACGATTTCGTTTGGAAAAACGGTAACGTCCCAATCGCGTTGCAGCAGTGGGAGTATTTAGGCCGAAGATAGGCTGCTAGCCTGTCTCGGCGTCCGGGCAGCCTCGCCTGAGGAATGAATCCGGCAGGCTCGCAGCCTGCCAGCGAGTCAAGCAAGCTGCCTGACTTCCAATCCTAATCGACGATTTCCAGGCCCATTTGACGGGCGGTGCCGGCAATCATGCGGAAAGCTGCTTCGTCGTTGCGCGCGTTCAGATCCTTGCGCTTCGTATTGACGATGTCCATGACCTGTTTGCGCGTGACCTTGCCAACCTTGGTTTTGTTAGGTTCTTTAGAACCGGCCGCGATGTTGGCTGCTTTCTTCAAGAGGATCGCGGCGGGCGGACTCTTCGTGATGAACGTAAACGATTTATCTTTGTAAACGGTGATGACGACCGGAAGAATGTCGCCGGCTTGCTTCTGGGTCGCCGCGTTAAATTCCTTGCAAAACGCCATGATGTTGACGCCGCGTGGACCAAGCGCCGTTCCAACCGGTGGCGCCGGGTTTGCCTGTCCCGCAGGAATTTGAAGTTTAATCTCAGCTACTTTTTCTTTTGCCATTGTAGTTCGTTAAAGCGTTGAATCGTTGAAAGGGTTAAAAGCGGAAAACTATCCGCGCTCGACCTGCCAATATTCCAGTTCCACCGGAGTCGCGCGGCCGAAAATGGTGACTGAGACGCGCAGTTTGCCGCGTTCCGGATCGATTTCTTCGACGATTCCGGTCTGGTTTTGGAACGGGCCGTCGGCGACTTTCACCGATTCTCCCACCTCGAAGCTCACCTTCGGTTTCACCTTTTCTTCGCGTTCTTTCATTTGCGCCAGCATGCTGTCCACCTCCGACTGCCGCATCGGGATCGGTTTGTCCTTAGTGCCAGCAAACCCAATCACGCCGGATGTGTCGCGGATGAAATACCATGTGCGCCCGACCAACTGATTGTTTTCGTCGAGCAGGTGCATGTTAACGATCAGATAGCCCGGGAAAAACTTCCGCGTGGTCTCGCTCTTCTTCCCTTTCTTGATTTCCGAGACGCGCTCTGTCGGGACAAGCACGTCATAAATCAGATCGCCCATCTCTTCCGTTTTGACACGTTTCAAGATATTCTCGCGCACCTTGTTTTCTTGTCCGGAAAGCACGTGCACGACGTACCATTGATCTTTGCCTGCGAGTGTCTGTGCCATAAATCAGTGCAACCGGGTGAAAAAATGGACAACGTTCACCAGAACCAGATCGAAAAGCGCAACGTATCCGCCAAGCAATACCATCGCGATAAGCACCACCACGGTCGAGTCACTCAGTTCTTTGTAACGGCGGAATCCTTTCTCTTTCGGATCCCACGGCCACGAACATTTCTGAAGCTCGAGCTTAACTTCGCTGAAGAAGTTTTTGACTTTGGTAATCATCTCAAATCTAAATCGTCATACGTAGAAGCGTTAGAGCGGCCCGATTACAATGCAATTTCTTCTCTTCCGATTCACGTTTCAACGCTTCAACCCTTTAACGCGGCGTTAGCCACACGCCAGGAGGGACTCGAACCCCCAACCGACGGTTTTGGAGACCGCTACTCTACCAATTGAGCTACTGGCGTAAGTTTACTCTTCCTCTTCCGCTCCCTCTTAATCTCCTCTTCCTTCCACATCCCACAAGTGAGCAGAATCAGAGAAAGAGTGTTAATCCAGAATGTCACTCACGCGACCGGCGCCGACGGTCTTGCCACCTTCGCGAATGGCGAAGCGAATTGTCTTTTCCATTGCGATTGGCGTAATCAACTCGACTTCGATTGAGATGTTGTCGCCGGGCATGACCATTTCTACGCCTTCCGGCAATTTAACGGTGCCAGTTACGTCGGTGGTTCGGAAGTAAAACTGTGGCCGGTAATTGGTGAAGAACGGGGTGTGACGTCCGCCTTCCTCTTTGCTCAGCACATAGACTTCCGCCTTAAACTTCTTATGCGGAGTAATCGAACCGGGCTTCGAAATGACCTGGCCGCGCTCGACTTCTTCCTTCTTTAAGCCGCGCAACAAAACGCCGACGTTGTCGCCCGCACGCGCTTCATCGAGAAGTTTGCGGAACATTTCGATGTCAGTTGCAACCGTCTTCGCAGTAGGACGAATGCCGACCAGCTCGACTTCCCCCATTTTCTTGAGAATACCGCGCTCGACACGACCTGTAGCGACAGTGCCGCGGCCTTCAATGTTGAACACGTCCTCGATGGGCATCAGGAACGGCTGATCCACCGGCCGCTCCGGAACGGGGATGTAATCGTCAATGGCCTCGACGAGCGCGAGAACCTGTTTCTCGGCGTCAGCGTCACCATTGAGCGCTTTGAGTGCGCTGCCCTTAACGATCGGGATCTTATCTCCAGGAAATTCATATTGCGTCAGCAGATCTCGCACTTCCATCTCGACGAGATCGAGAAGCTCGGGATCGTCGACCATGTCGACCTTGTTCAGGAACACGACAATCGAAGGGACGCCGACCTGCCGTGCGAGCAGGATATGCTCGCGCGTTTGGGGCATCGGTCCATCTGCCGCGGAGACAACCAGGATGGCGCCATCCATCTGCGCTGCGCCAGTGATCATGTTCTTGACGTAGTCCGCGTGGCCCGGGCAATCGACGTGTGCATAGTGGCGTTTGTCGCTCGAGTACTCTACGTGTGCAGTGTTAATCGTAATGCCGCGTTCTTTCTCTTCTGGCGCGTTATCGATTGATTCGTACGCACGCACTTCGGCCATGCCTTTTTTGCTGAGCACCATCGTAATCGCCGCGGTGAGGGTCGTCTTACCGTGGTCAACGTGACCGATCGTGCCGACGTTCACGTGCGGCTTGTCGCGTTTAAATGCTTCCTTAGCCATTTCAATTCTCCTGTTTAACTAACTCTATTTTTTCATTATCCGCTGCCGGTCTTGAGCCTATTTGGAGCCCATGACCGGGATTGAACCGGTGACCTCGTCCTTACCAAGGACGTGCTCTACCAACTGAGCTACATGGGCTGCTCGTCGCCAGCCCAGCGCCTCTGCGGCAACCCGAGCGGCAAACCGGTCTTGCCTTCTGCCAGAGATTCAAAAGTCCCAAAGCCGCGTCAAATTTGCAATTTGAACGACCATGGGACCGCCTCGTTCCAGCAAAAAGCGTCCGCAAGCTAACCGCGCGCATCGTCGTGTCAAAGAAATTTCTCGGTAGGACAAGGCATATCGCAAAGGCTGTGGAGTGCGCTGCCTCCAGCGCATCATCTTAGGGCGAGACAACCACCTCTGCTGAGGGCAGCGGACACTACAGCGCTGCGAGACCTAACGGATTCTGCTGCTTGTCTCTTCTGCTTTTCCTCGCGTGACGAATCGCAGAATGACTGCAATGATAATGAGCGCCACGATGGCAATGCCCACATTCAGCGGCGTGATCAAACCCGGTCCGGGCGTTGGAGTCGGAGTAGCCGAAGGAGGAGGCGGTGCGTTTTTCGCCTGCAGCATTCCCTGCACATATTGCAAACGCTGAACGGTGTCATAGTCGTCTGGTTTTAACTTTAACGCGGCCTGGTAGTCGGCGACCGCCTTCTCATACTGCTGCAAGGAAGTGTAGGTCGCGCCTCGCTTCACCAAGTGCTCGGCATCGTTCGGGTCTTTTTCGATCAGGACTGTGTAGTCTGCCACGGCAGCGTCGTAGTTTTTCAGGTTTCGATTTGCCCAGGCGCGCCGGTCATAATTTTGCGGATCATCCGGTTGTTTCTGAATTGCGGTGGTAAAGTCCGCGACCGCTTTGTCCCATTGGTTGAGACCGATCTCAGCAAAACCGCGAAACTTGTAGGCATAGCGTCGTCGGGCTTGAGTTCGATTGCCTTATCAAAATCTGGCAATGCTGCATCGAACTGATTTTGCATTACCGCAGTCATCCGCGCTCGCGATAGGCCACTTCATCCTTTGGAGCGACTTCGATTGCCTTTGAAAATCAGCGTAAGCTTCGGGAGCCGGGAGGGTTGCGGCACGATACGCAGTCCACGATTAGTGTAGCCACGTGGATCTTTCGGATTCGCTTCAATCGCCTTGGTAAATTCGGCACGGCGCCGTCAAAATTCTTTGTTGAGCGAGCTCGATCCCACGCTGCATATGGCTTGCGCCACCCGCTGGTGATTTCTGAGGTTTCCCTAGGCAAACGGGACTGGCTGCAAAACATAGAAGCGACGCGGTTGCGATGATAATTGTTTGCTTGTTCAAGATATTCATTCTCCTTTCAGCCTAACTGTTGAGCGATTTATGCTTGTAGGCGAGCAAATTAACGTGCCGAACGCCTAAATGAACCAAACAAATTCGACGGCGGGATTTGTCCATCGACACCGTCGCACCAGCCTGTCGGAAGGCTACGCTGCAGTCTTTGCCACGGTCCTTATTTGGTCCACGCCATCACTGTTCATGTATTATTTGAATCGCTATTACGATCCGTGGGCACAAAATTTTTATCGTTATTTTGTCGCCTGTCTCGCCATTGCACCGCTCCTGATTTACCGAGCTCGTCGCGGTGCCCCCCCGCTCGACTGGCGGGCTGTAACGATGTGTCTTGTCCCATGTCTCCCCAACGTAGTTCATCAAGTCACGCAGGTCGTTGCCCTGTTCTACATGGGTCCGGGCGTTTACACGATTTTCGCCCGGGCCTCGGTGATCTTCACCGCTTTACTCGCCCTCGCATTTTTTCCTGAGGAACGCCGGGTGATTCGCCAATGGCAGTTCCAAGTCGGCACGCTCCTCGGCTTAATTGGAGCCTTTGGCGTAATCTGGTTTCAACCAGGTCGAGAAACAGAACACATGAAACTGCCCGGATTATTCATCGCCTTCACCGCCACATTTTGTTGGGCGCTCTATGGCGTCCTGATTAAACGCCCTTCCATGCAGCTTGGCCCAATTCGCAGCTTCGGGCTGGTCAGCTTGATTACCTCAATCTTGTTGCTTCCCCTTACATTTGCGTTTGGAAAAATCGGAACACCGCTTCACGCCGGGGCGCAGGTAAACTTGATTTTGATCGTTTCGGCTGTGACCTGCATAACGCTGGCGCACGTGTTGTACTATGTCGCTATTCGTGAAATCGGCGTGGCGCTCGCGCAAACGCTTCAACTCCTTTGCCCGGCACTCGCACTGGGTCTCTCAGCTTGGATTTATGGGGAACGACTGACTCACGCTCAGCTTTGGAGCGCCGCCATTTTGCTCCTGGGCGCGTTCCTGGCCATGCGTGTAAAACCGATCGCGAGCACTGAAACAGCGGAGAACATTTGAGCGCTGGACACGCTCCGCGGGATTGCATTATGCAGTATCCAGAATCGAGCAATCAGCATCTGCTTCCATCCTGTGAATCTCAAAAAATATCTACAAACTCGCCAGAAAGAGATCGACCGCGCGCTGGATCGCTACTTGCCGAAAGCGAGTACGAAACCCGCTACGCTCCACAAGGCGATGCGATACAGTCTTTTCGCCGGAGGCAAACGATTGCGACCGATTCTGTGTCTCGCCGCGGCTCAGGCTTGTCGCGGCAATATCGATACCGCACTTCCCCTCGCCTGCGCCGTCGAATGCATCCACACTTATTCGCTGGTGCACGATGATCTCCCCAGCATGGATAATGACGATTTCCGGCGCGGCCGCCCTACGTGCCACAAAGTTTTCGGCGAGGGCATCGCGGTGCTGGCTGGAGACGCGCTGCTGACTATCGCATTTGAAATTGTGTCAACTGCCAAGCCGGCGCCGCGGTACGACATCTCAATTTTGTTGCGTGAGGTTGCGGTCGCGGCCGGGAGCCAAAGACTGATCGCTGGTCAAGTGGCCGATCTCGAAGCGGAAGGCAAGAGAGTCAAACGCGATCAGCTGCGATTTATCCATGAGAACAAAACCGCAGCCATGTTGAAAAGCTCGGTCCGGCTAGGCGCGATGAGCGCCAACGCAGACGCCAGGAAACTTTCCGCTGTCACACAGTTCGGGGAGCGACTTGGTCTCGCTTTCCAGGTCATCGACGATATCCTCGATGTAACCCAAACTTCGGAAATATTAGGGAAAAGCGCCGGCAAAGACGTCGCGGCAAAAAAGGCGACTTATCCTGCGGTGATTGGTCTGGAGAAATCACGGGCTGAAGCGAGGCGGCTCACGCGCCAGGCGCACGATGCTCTGTTTGTATTTCGCGGGAGCGACGCTGAAGCGCTTCACGCGCTCGCAAACTACCTTCTTGAACGCGAGTACTGATTGGTAGGCCCGGCTCGCCCTTACCCCGCCAACGCGAGGTTGGGATCGATTTCCTCGGTCACTTTGGATTCAAATCCCGCCTGTAATCGTAACAACGCGGCAAACGCAATCATCGCCGCGTTATCCGTGCAGAACCAAGGCTCGGCATTTTTGAATTCAAATCCTTCGCGCGCACATGCTTCGCCCAATTTTCTTCGCAATTCCTGATTGCAACTAACCCCGCCGCTGACTGTCACCAGATCGACGCGGTATTTCTGCGCCGCAGCAATCGTCTTGCACACCAGGACATCGATAATCGCCTGCTGAAACGATGCGCACAGATCAGCAAGAACATGATCATCCAATTTGTAGGGCGTCTGTGTCGGACGCTGCTTTGATCCGGCGTTTCACAGAAACGCCCTACAATCTTCGGCAACAAATAGCGCACTGCGGTTTTCAATCCGCTGAAGCTAAAGTTTCTGAGTCGAGCATACTGCGCGGCAAATCAAAGCGATTTGGATCCCCGCCGCGCGCGTGTTTCTCAATCTCCGGTCCGCCGGGATATCCCAATCCCAGCATCTTGGCGACTTTATCCAATGCTTCGCCAGCGGCATCATCGACAGTTCGCCCAATTAGTTTGTAATCACCCAGCCGTTGCACTCGAACCAACATCGTGTGTCCCCCGCTGACGATAAGCGAAACGTGGCATCGGCTTCCAACCGATGTCCCAGGGATCGGCAATATCCCGATGCCACCTCCAAAGAAAGGCGAGAGCAAATGTCCTTCGAGATGATTGATGGCGAGGTAAGGTTTGCCAAAGCCGATCGCCAATCCTTTAGCAATCGACGCGCCGATCATGAGTGAACTCGCCAGACCCGGTCCGCTGGTCGCGGCAAATGCATCGACTTCTGACAAATCAATGTTCGCTAAACTTGCGGCGCGATCGAGCAGCCGCGGTGCGTAGATAAGGTGGTTCCGCGACGCGATCTCGGGCACGATCCCACCATACTTTTCATGCGCGGCGATTTGCGATGCGACTTCGCTGGCAAGCAACTCCGACCGTGAGTCGCCGTTACGTCCACGTAAGATCGCAACGCCGGTTTCGTCACACGAGGTTTCTAATGCCAATACTGTCATGTCGAGCGGAGTCGAGACATCTCTCGAAGTTAACTTCCCCGGAGCATCAGAAACACAGTAAGAGATTCCGCGACTGCGCTCGGAATGACAAACTATGCGGGTCGCGCGGCTATTTCTTTACCGCTTGGGCTTTCGGCGCGTTCTCTTGCGCGTAAATCATGACGCCCTTGAGCGCATCAATTGCTCGTAACATCTGTGGGTCTCTGGCCTTGATAATGCTTTTCTCGTCCTCGGGCTTCATATTGCCCGCATTGCGCAGAGCAAAAAGGGAACGCTCCTGCTCGGCAGTCACCGCAACACGAATATTCGGCGTCACGCCATTACCCTGGATGACCTGTTTGCTCGGCGTGTAGTATTTCGCGGTCGTAAAACGCACTGCGGAGCCGTCCGGCAACTGCATGACATTCTGCACGGAACCTTTTCCAAAAGTTGTTTCGCCGACAAGCACCGCCCGATGCAAATCCTTCAGCGCCCCTGCAACGATCTCTGCTCCGCTTGCGCTGCCTTCGTTGATCAACACCACCATCGGAAAGTTCCCGCGTTCCTTTTTCGCCCCGGAAGTTGAATAATCATGCTGTTGCGAAGCGACCCTGCCCTGCGTTGAGACGACTTTTGTGTTGGGCGGCAGGAACTGCGCGCAGACATCGACGGCGCTATTTAACAGCCCACCCGGATTGTTCCGCAAATCGAGAATGACCGCCTGCATCCCTTGCTTCTGCAGTTCATCGAGCGCTTTCGACAGTTCGTCGGCGGTCGGCTCGTTGAACTGCACCAACCGGACATAACCGATCTTGAATGGGCCGGTCAGCTCCGGATCAAGCAATCGCGCTCCCTTGACACTTTGGATTTTGATCTCCGCGCGTTGCAACGTGTATTCCTTGATTTCCTTGGTCGAAGGCCGCAGCAGCGTAAGGATTATTTTTGCTCCAGCAGGTCCGCGCAAAACATTGATGGCGTCCTGGAGATCCATTCTTTCGGTTGAGATGCCGTTGATTCGCAAGATCTGGTCGCCAGAGAGGATTCCAGCCTTGGCAGCGGGCGTGTCCTCCATCGCTGTAATCACGGTAGGCAGGCCGTTTTTCATCGAAACTTCGATCCCAAGACCGTTAAAACGACTGCGCGTGTCGTCCTGCATATCCCGGAAATCATCGGGATCCATGAACTGGCTGTGTGGATCCAGCGAGGAAAGCATCCCCTTCATTGCCGCGTTGATGAGATCGTGATAGCTCGTCTTGTTCTCATCCACGTAATCCTGACGAATCAATTCGAGCGCTTTTGCGAAAATTGAAATTTGCGCGTAGCCGTTATCCTCTTCACTCTTTCGCGGCTCCGCCTCCTGTGCGAAGGCAGAAAAAACGCCCACCACGAGACAAGCCAACGACAGCAAAATGATGAAGCGCCTCATACTTGGACCCCAGCTTGAAAAACAGGCTCACCATCGCTCACGGGAAATTTTTGGCAACACCCAACGCGAACTGTTGTCTTAACTTGCGCGCCAATGAAAACGGTCTTTAGCGTTAAAGCTTTCGCGTTCGTCGTTTTCCTCTCCGCGCTCTGTCTCTTTCGAGGTTTCGCTGCGGAAGCCGAAGACGGCGAGTATGAGGCCGTCGCCGAGGAATACATTAAAGGTTACTTGAGCGCTCACCCCCTTGAGGGCACCGCTCTCGGGCTTCACGAGTACGACGGCAAAATCACCGATTACAGTCGCCTCGCGCTCGATGCCGAGCTTTCCCGGTTACGGCGTTTCGACGATCGGCTGAGCAAGTTCGATTCGGGCAAGCTGAGTCCCCGCCAATCCATCGATCTGCGAATCCTCCAGGCTGCCGTGAAGAAAGACCTCTTTGAAATGCAGGATATGTCGGTGTTCGAGAGAAACCCCATGGTTTATGCCCGTGCAGCGGACGTGAATGTTTATATCAAGAGGAATTTCGCGCCGCTCGAGGATCGCGTTCGCAGCTTGGCTGCGATCGAATCGCAAATCCCAAATATCCTCATCGCCGCGAGGACAAACCTCAATGACGTCCTTCCAAAGCCGTACGTTGAGCTCGCCATTCAGATCGCGAAAGGTTCCGCAGATTTCCTGAAAAAAGACCTCGTTGCCGCTGTCGGTAACCTCAAGGACGAACAGCTTCGCGTTGCCTTTCACGAGGCCAACCGCAAAGCCGCAAATGCGCTCAACGATTATGCCGCGTGGCTGGAACGGGAGAAACTTCCGAAAGCCTCCATGGATTTCGCGTTGGGCGAAGAAAAATTCAGGCGCTTCCTGGCGCAGACAGAATTCGTCGATCTTCCTCCGCAAAAAATCCTTGAGATCGGCCTGGAGCAATTAAAAGCGGAACAAACAGCGTTCGCCGAAGCGGCAAAAAAAATCGATCCCAACAAGTCCCCAATCGAAGTTTTCAAGCAAATTCAAAGCGAACATCCCACGCCGCAAAATCTCATCCCGGATGTGGCCAAGGATCTGGACAAAATTCGCAAATACGTCTTGAGCCGTCGTTTGGTCGGCATCCCATCTGATGTCCGAGCGAAGGTCAAAGAGACCCCGCAATACCTGCGCGCTACCTCTTTCGCGTCGATGGATACGCCGGGTCCATTCGAGAAACGTGCCAATGAGGCGTATTACTACGTCACGCCTACGGAGAACGACTGGCCGGAGAAACAAAAAGAGGAATGGCTCACGGCCTTTAATTATTACACTTCCGACGTTGTCTCGATTCACGAAGCTTACCCTGGTCATTATGTACAGTTCCTGCACCTGAACGCATCGCCGGCGAGCAAGGTGGAAAAAATCTTCGGCAGCTACGCCTTCGTCGAAGGATGGGCGCATTACTGCGAAAAAATGATGCTCGACGAAGGCTACGGCAGTTCCACCAACTCGACTCCAAGCGAAGACGACGTGAAACGTGCGGCCAAATATCGCATGGCACAGGCCGACGAAGCGCTGCTTCGTCTATGCAGATTATGTGTGTCGATCAAGATGCACACGCAGAAGATGTCGCTCGACGAGGCAACCAAATTCTTTCGGGAAAACTGTTATTACGAGGAAAAGCCGGCACGCCAGGAAGCAATGCGCGGCACCTTCGATCCCGGTTATCTCAATTATACGCTGGGCAAATTGCAGATTTTGAAATTACGCGACGATTACAAGGCGCAGCAGGGCGACGATTTCTCACTGCAAAAATTCCACAACGAGATGCTCGATCACGGTATGCCGCCGATTCGGCTTCTTCGCGAAATCATGCTCAAAGATCAGAGCAAATGGGACCAGGTGCTCTAAGTAAAAGTTAAGGGTTAAGAGGTTGCAAAGTTACAAGTTTCGGTGCGCTGACCAGTAGGCTTCCCGTGCGACTTTTTCACCCTTTTACTCTCTACCAGGGTATTTCTTTCCGATCGCGCAAGAATTTTCCAGTGATCTTCTGCGACGCATCGGCAGCGAGCCATACAATCGTGTCCGCGCCTTCCTCCACGGAGCGGCTCGCGTCTTGCCCGCCCATATCCGTGCGCACCCAGCCGGGGCAAACCGAATTTACCGCAAACTTCGGCAATGCAGTGGCCAGCTGCAATGTCACGCTGTTGACCGCAGTTTTCGAGATGCAGTAAGCCGGCGACCAACCATCAGCCCCGCCGGTCAATTGACCGCCGCCACTGGAGACGTTGATCACCCGCGGCGCTTTGCTCTTTCTGAGCAAGGGCACGAACGCACATGCTACACGCAACGCGCCCAGCGTATTTGTCTCCAGCGTCTTTCGCAATAGCTCGTCGCTGATCTCCAGAATTGCATTGTCGCCATCAGAATGATTCCTGCGTTATTCACGAGCACATCCAGATGATCGGCAGCTTTGGCAAACTCGCGTGCGGCAACAGTGACGCTCGGATTATCTGCGACATCGATCTCCAGAAAGATCGCCTTCCCGCCCTCCTCCGCGATCTTAGCCACCGCTTTTTGACCGGCATCCCGATTACGCGCACCGACGAAGACTTGAAATCCCTTTCCCGCAAGCTGACGCGCTACCTCGTAGCCAATCCCTTTATTCGCTCCCGTGACCAATGCCGTGTTCATGTGTGGCGATGCGATATCGCCTTAATCAGCGAGGCCGTCGTCATTCTCGCCCGGTAACAGGTCCCGCAGCATTGGCTGCGGATTAGAAGGTAATTCCTCAACGTCACGCAATTTTTTCGTGATAACGCGGGACCGAACATCGACATCCTCCATCTTGCGTGAGGCTTGATCGATTTTCTCTTTCACCGCCGATAATGCCTCACCGAATTTTCCGAACTCGGTTTTCACTGTCGCCAGTAAATTCCAGACCTCGCTTGAGCGTTTTTGAATCGCAAGCGTACGAAAACCCATTTGCAGACTGTTGAGCAATGCGGCCAGCGTAGTCGGTCCAACGAAAGTCACCCGGCAATCGCGCTGCACGTTTTGAACCAAGCCCACACGGCGAATCGCTTCCGCGTAAAGGCCCTCGCTTGGCAAAAACAGGAGAGCAAAATCGGTCGTCTTTGGCGGATTAATGTATTTCTCGCAAATATCTTTCGCGCAGCGCTTCAACTGCGTCTCCAGAACTTTCATCGCCGCTTCCACCGCTGTGGAATCGCCACTTTCCTGCGCTGCCGTCAAGCGCTCGTAATGTTCCATCGGAAATTTCGCGTCAACCGGTAACCAGACCGGCGCGCCGTTCTCGTCACCGGGCAACCTGATTGCAAACTCAACACGCTCATCGGTGTCATCGCGAGTCCTCATGTTTTTAGCAAACTGCTCGGGCGTCAGCATTTCTTCCAACAAGATGCCGAGCTGCCACTCGCTCCAACCACCGCGCGTTTTCACGTTCGTGAGCACCCGTTGCAAACCGCCTACGTCACTGGCCAATTGCTGCATCGCGCCGAGCCCCTGGTGCACCTGCTCAAGACGATCGCTCACCAATTTGAAAGATTCGCCGAGACGTTTCTCCAGTGTGCCCTGCAACTTTTCATCAACAGTGGCCCGCATTCTGTCGATTTGCTTCGAGTTGTCCTCCTGCAATTGCTTCAAACGCAGATCGACAATTGATCGCACGCCTTCGAGGGACTTCGTCAGTTCTTCGCGTTGCGTTTTCGCGGCAGTCGCACCTTCTTCGCGACCGAGTGCCATATCTTCGCGAAGCATCCGCTCGCTTCGCTCTTGCGCGCGTTCGAGTAACTCGAGTTTTCCGCCAAGCGCCACATCGCCAGATCCGGCGCGCCGTGCCAGCAGCAAGATAATTGCGACCAGCAAGCCGCCTCCAAGCACGCCGATGACGAGATAAAGAACGTTCATTTTCCTCGGTGAAATCCCCCTGCTGTTAACAATCAAGAGATTCCTCGACTTCGCTCGGAATGACAAGAGCGACTAGAACCGCACCTTTACACCGCCATACGCGGCGCGGCCGAGCGCGGGGAAACCGAACACTTCCGAATAATGTTCGTTCGCCAGGTTGTCGATCCGGCCGAAGATCGACAGGTGTGGATTCACTTCGTATTCCGCCGCGACGTTCACAACTGAGTAATCTTCGATGTCGAAGTTCGGTCCGCCGAAGTTTATTTCCTCTCGCGCATTCACGAAGTTCGCTTCCAGCGTCGTGCGCAGCCTTTTCCACCACAGATACGAAGCCGAAACGTAAACTACGTTCCGCGGTCGGCGCGGCAAACGCGAGCCTTTCGGTTGCGAAATGTCGGTGTCGTCGGTTTTTTCCGCTTCAAGATAAGTGTAGCTGGCAGTGAACAGAAGATTGGCAATCGGTTGCGCTCGCAATTCCGCCTCAAGTCCCTGCGTTTCGGCTGCGCCGAGGTTGAGCGTCTGAAAAAGTCCGTTGGATCCGATCGCGTTCGAGAGGTCGTTGTGAAAATAGGTCAGGCCCACGGCAACCCTGCTCTCCCAGAGTTCCTGTCTGACGCCGATGTCCCAGCCAAAATCGTGCTCCGGCTTTAATCCGAAATTATTTCCGAAAATCTTGTCCTGACTGCTTGGCGGACTGAATCCGGTTGCCACACTGGAGTGCAAGATTGTGTTTGTCCTGGCGATTTTGTAACTCCCGGCGACGCGATAAGTCCAGACACCGCCGAATTGATTGAAATGATCAAACCGCCCGCCGGCAACAAAGATTAGGTTCTCGATTGGCGTGAGTGTCGCCTGCAAAAACCCAGCGATCTCTTCAGTATGATCGCTCACAAACGTTGGCTGCGGTCCGAAAATTTGCAGAATAAATGGGCGCTCCTGTCCGGCGTTAACGCGGCTGTAGAAAAAACCGGAGGTGAGCGTGAGCCACGAGGTAGGTCGCAAATCGTTTTGATAATCGACTTGTGTCCGTTCAAAGAGCGCGCGTGTCGGCCCGACGAAACCATCCTCATTCGGATCGTTTATTTGTCGCTCGTGATCGTAACTGACAATCAACTTGTGTTCCCACCAATCAGCCGGTTTCCAATCGATGTGAGGACCGATTAACCAACGCTCCGTGAGAAAGTGATCAATGAGACGCGGATCGAAGATCGTGTTTGGATTTCCGGTGTCGCTTACAGAGTAAGTGAATAAGCTGCCGATTCGCAGTTGTTCGTCAGGCGACCAGCCAACATCAGTAATTGCAGCGGTGTTGCGGTAATTGTTGTTCGGACGCGCATTGTCAGTGTCGAGCCGGCTGGCGCCGACTGAATAATCGAAGTCGCCAATTTTGCCGTCGCTCTGGCCCCATTCGCGGAAACTGTCGTACGACCCGCCTTCCGCAGCGACGATCGCCCCGGGCGTTCCTGTGCCTTGTTTGGTAAAAATTTGGATAACGCCTGCGAGGGCACGCGGTCCGTACAAGGTGCTCTGCGGCCCGCGCACGACTTCGATCCTGTCGATATCGTCCGTGGTTAGATCGGCAAAATTAAATGCGCCCTGTAAACCTTGATTAATCGGAATCCCGTCGAGCAAAACCTGCGTATGCTCGCTGCGCAAGCCGCGAGTAAAAACCGACGTCAATTGGCCGGCCGTTCCTGTCTGGACAACTGCCAGTCCGGGTACTTCGCGGAGAGCATCGCTTACGCGCTCAATTTGTTTTTGCTCGATATCTTCCGATGTAATTACATTCGCGCTGGCGGGCGATAGATCGAGCGGAATGTCGAAACGGGTTGCTGTAACGACAATCGGCTCAGCTTCCATTTCGGCCGGTGAAGGAGTCGGCGATGGTTCCTGAGCAACGCAAATGGTCGGCAAAAAAGTCAGCAGTGCGAACGAGAGAAGGCGCGTCCTCTGCGCTTTCCAAACATGAAAAAAACAAACTGGACGATTTTGCATAACAAGTTATCTCCAACTCAGAGAGTTGGACTTGTTAGGCTCACATCGCTTCGGCGCTTGCAGACCGCCGTCACAACAGGCTGGATCGTCCAGCTCTCATTCTTCTTTTTGCGAAGAAGTTTTTTCGCGTGTAGCCGCTGTCATTGGCCCCCGGCCGCGGTCAACGACCGCGGCTACAACGAATGAGGCGGACCGGACAAATATTCTGGCTCCTGGCTTTGTTCCGGCACTCGCTCGGAATCACCTTCTTCCCGCCTTCACCCCCGAAAATTCTCGAGGATTGGCCCAATTGGGAAGTCGTCTCCAGTTACAGCAGCGCAACTGCTCCCGATTTTCACGGGATTTCTTGCGCCGACCCACTTTTTCAAGCTCGCAAAGAACTGGATTGAGAAGTAGCGGCTTGCACTCAGCCCTGCAAGAATTATTTAATCAACCCAGCAACAACCGTTTCTTGTGTCATCAACTGACTCTCGCTTTAACTTCATTGTCACCGGCGGCGCCGGTTTCGTCGGCTCGAATCTCACACTAGCTTTGCAGGAAAGATTCCCGGACGCGCATATTACGGTAATTGACGATTTTCGCTCCGGTAATTTTAAGAATCTCAGCGGTTACCGTGGCGACTTCGTTGCGCAAGATCTGGCGACGTTCGACTGGCACAAGCAGTTCGGCGACGGAACATTCGACGCGATCTTTCATCTCGCGTCGATCACGGATACAACCAACCACGACCAGCTCGAACAAGTTCACGACAACGTGGAAAGTTTCCGGCGAATCCTAGATTTTGCGCGCCCGACCAAGACGCGAGTTGTCTATGCTTCTTCTGCGGCGACCTACGGCTCTGCGACTGAGGCCAGTGTGGAATCAATTGGCGCCGCGCCGGCAAACGTTTATGCCTTCTCCAAAGTGATCATGGATAATATCGCGACGAGAGCTGCTGCCGAGTTGCCCGATTGGATCATCGTTGGCTTGCGTTACTTCAACGTTTATGGACCGCGCGAAGCACACAAAGGTGTGCCAGCCAGCATGGTGTATCATCTGTCGCGGCAAATGAAGGTCGCTCAACGGCCGCGAATTTTCAAGCACGGCGAGCAGAAACGCGATTTTGTTTACGTGAAGGACGTCGTCGAAGGCAGCATTCGCGCTCTCGATGCGCAAGGCAGCGGAATTTACAATCTCGGCTCGGGCCAGGCGCGTTCGTTCAACGAGCTGGTCGACGTCCTAAACAAATGCCTTGGGACAAATTTTCAGCCGGACTACATCGATAATCCGCATGCACATTATCAAAACTTTACTCAAGCCGATCTCACGAATGCACGCAGCGCGCTTGGGTATGAGCCGCGGTTTCCCCTGGAAGAGGGCGTACGCGATTACATGCAGTGGTTGGAGTCGCAGCTAGGTAGTTGACGAAAGTCACACCCGCCTTCGCAGGTGGAAGTCACACCACTCGCTTCCAGAATGGCCCGCGCCGCGCCGTAAATGGCCCTAGGAATCGTTTTGCCGCCGCTGGTGACTCAGAGTAGCGGCGGGCTTCGTGGCGTTTGTCATTGGGCCTTTCCTTTCATCACCGCCGTAACATCGCTCGCCCAAAAGCGTTTGACGTACGCCTTGTAGTGCAGCCCCGCCGAGGGCGGCATGTAGTACTCGTCTTGGACGATTACGAACATGGCGTCCGGGCGGTTTTCGGACTTCGGTGCTGGCGCGAGCGTGCGTAGAAGCGGCGAGATTTGGCGGCGTTCCCGCAAACCGCCATGTCGCACCAACGCCTACGGCCGGCTTTCGATCTATCAATGAATAGCCATGAGCAATTAGGTCCCTGACAGATGCGGAGTCGATCCATCGGCAACGCCAAGACATGTTCGACCATCCGATGGGCGATCATCGCTACGATAAGGTCGAAATCGGCTGCATCACTGCGCAGCTCAGCGACCACGTGCCCATGGTCGAAGCGCAGCTGGTGCGCATTGATGCCTGCGATCCAATGCTGGCGCAGCAGGGCGAGCGTGGTTTTCGGCGGCGCATTCCCGGAAACGATCCCAGTGACCAGTGCAAACAGCGTTTCGCGCAGCTTCTTTGCGCGCGCCAGCGCCGTCGCAGCCGCTGTAGTCGCTCTGCGCCTTTCTTGCCAGCGCGCGCAGAATTTTTCCGGCAAAGATGCACCAGCGCTGCCCACTCTAGCAGGCGCGTGTAGCTGTCCAGCCAGTCGCGAGGCGACTGATCGCGGCCAGTGACGGTATTGATGAAGTCGAGCGCTGCGTCACCGCCAATGAGGTCACCGGTGGAAAAGGGGTGAGATTCGATTCTAACTGGTAGCTTCGCTTTCATAGGTTGACAACCGTTGCAATGTTAATTATAGGTTAGCGAAGGAAAGGATCAAACAATATATGTTTATGAAAAGAGCAATCATACTTGGTTCGGCGCTTTCGGTTCTCGGTTTGATGCTGGTATCTTGTTCCAGCACGCCTGAGACGACTAGCACCACAACGCGCCAGACGACTGCCACAACGGCCCCACCGCCACCGCACACAACGGCCCCACCGCTACCGCTCCCTCCTGAGGGCCCCCACCACCTCTGAAGGAAGCGGGAGCAGGCTCCATTGACTACCACCACAACGCGCCAGACTACGGTCACAACGCCGGAGCAGCCGCCGCCGACATACAACGCAGGTGCATCCGCCGACGTCGCAATCAACGACAACACCGGGAATGATGCCATGCAGCGCATGACTGGTGGCTATTGATAGGCTGCAATGTTGTAGCATTGCAGGAAGGTTGACGGAAGCCGGGTGGCGCGTCGAAGCGTGTCCAAACTGGGTCGCGCATGAGGCAGACTTCGCCGACACGAAAGTCGCACGGCGTCGTGCGCGCGAGCAGGCGAGAGAAAGAGACTGGCGCGGCAGCTGTTTCGTCGTCGAAGACTATCCGTCTTGAAGTGCGACGGCTGTGACGCACATGCGCCGAGTTTGAGCGCTGCTTTCGCCATGCCGTCCGGCTCGCGCAGTGTTGATTCGAAAGCATCCGCTTCTCGTTCCGTCACGCGTACACGGTATTAAGAAGTGGCGTAGCAATGAAAAGCAATGTGCTTAAGATCAAACGAGCAGCGGCAATCCGGCTGGATCAGCAATGCCACGCACGCGCCATCTGATCCCCAGCGCTTCACGGCTGCTTCGAAGAAAACACGGGTAAGCGCGAATCCAAAGAACCAATACCATGAAAACTTCCGCATTTGGTCGCGCATCACATCCACGTCTGCGCGCTGGAAACAGGCTTATTCACCCAATGCTGGAGAGACGCGGAAAACGAATTGCGCCAAGGATTTCGGGCGGATTCCAAGCCGCCCATGAACATAACGCGACGAGAGTTCACCATAATGGCACGCGCAGCCGTGTCAATTCCGAAAATCTAAGCTACGGCGATTTCAGCGTACCTTCGCTTTCCCTCACGTGAGATAGTGCACGGAAGTCACCCAGCTCTGAGCTGGCTTCTTTCTGGTGAGCGCATATCGCAGGGCGTCCGTGCAATGGTCGCTCGCGTTGTGGTCAATGTCTTCCGGGTTCGTAAGGTCGTAGGTCAGGCTCGGGAGCTCGCGAATCAGGTTCTTGCAATTCGCGAATATCTTTAGACCCACTGTCCCGTCCTCGCGTGTCGCTAGCCGCTGATGGATCGCACTGATCCCGCCCAGCCGGCTGTTCCAGCCTTTCTCTGCCGGCTTCCACCGGACGCCCAGCTTGTTCATTTCATCCGCACGGCTTCCCATGCCGGAATTGGAGAAGGCGGCAGAATCTATGATGCCGTCTACCGGCGCGTCGTTGGGCACGACCTCGTCGCCGCAGTCGATCAGGATCGAGCGGTCGATTCGCGCCTGAAGATGTGGTCCGACTCCTTCAGCGCGTCCTTGACGATCCCGACTATCTGCCGGTCGTCGGTCAGCAACGCCTTGAGCACGAGAACGCCGACCGCGCGAATCGTCGCATCGTCAAACACGCAAGCGACGAACGAGTCGAGCGGGGGGTCGGCCGGGCGATCCGCGTCCAGCGTGCAGCAACCGCTTCCCGGAAATCTTTTCCGTACGGCCGCGGTGATCGGATTATCGGGCGCCGCCCGCTTGCGCTTGTTCACGGCTTAAATCCGCGGGAGCACCGCCACGGCGCCGGCCAAGCGCTGAAGATCATGGTGCGAATAGATTTGATGCGTTGCCCGTTGCGTGTGGCCCGTGAGCAACATCCTCAATTCCTCGGGGATCCCGCCGGCGGCGAGCAGCGACGCAAAGCTGTGGCGCAGACTGTGAAAGCTTAATGCGTTGACGCTGCGACCGCCTTTCACGCGCTCGCGGATGACGCGCTGCTCGATGTGCGCCGCCTCCATGAGCTTTGTAAATTCTTTCGAGAGCTGACTTGTCGGACGTTGCGCCAGACTCGGAAACAAAAACGCGTCGTCGCTCGCCGGTGTCGGCAACGATAGAAAATAATTTTCGAGCGTGTCGTGGATCACCGTGACGATTTCCGCCCCGGTCTTCCGGACCTGAAAGGTGATGGTCGGAATCTTTGAAACGAGATCGACGTCGCGCCAGCGCAAATTCGCGCAGTCCTGCAAGCGTTGACCGGAATAGAAGCCGGCCATGACCAGACCGCGCATGTCGCTTTCGGCGCAGCGCACGAGCGCGCTCACCTGCTCGGGCGTGAATACGCCCTTGCGCTGCGGTTTATCTTTCAAGTCTTCGATCGCCGCGCACGGGTTGACGCTGACGTGTCCCTGTTTCCACGCAGAATTGAACGCAGCGCTCAGCATCGAGACGTCGAGATTCACGGTTGCGGGCGCCAGGCCCTTTGAATGCCGGTAGTCGCGGAAATCGGCGATGTCTCTGGAAGTGATCGCGGCGACGTTGAGTCGCGCGCGCGGCCCGAGAAACGCGAGAAACCCGCGTGTCGCCTGGGCGTAGACAGCCGCTGTCCGCTCAGAGTGCGACTTGCGCTTCAGCTTGACGAAGTGATCGAGCCATTCATTGACGCTGAAGATGCGCAGTCCTTCGCCGCCATTGACGCTCTGGAGTACTTCGCTGAGCAGCTCGCGGGTCCGCGCTTCGGTCAACGCGCCGCGGCGCGCTTCGTCACACGCCTTCTGCAATGCGCGCGCCATCTCGAGCGCCTTGCTCTTGGCGGTTAACTTGGTCGATTTGCGGATCCGCCGCCCAGTGTGATCGCGGTAATTGGCGAACCAGTAGGGCGAGCGTCCGCGTGCATCCTTGGTGACGTAAGCCATAAAAAGTCACACACACAATCACACTCGTTGTCGATGTCAAGTAATGTTCGTCAATGTCAACATACGAGGGAGGATTCGTTTTACCCAGGGACTAGATGCACGCAGTGGTTGTATCCCGGGTAGCGCTTGCCTCCTGCGTTTAGCGCAGTGGTGGATCGGCGTCTCCAAAGGCGATGGCGGTTCCCAACGCGTTGAGGACAACGCGTTCCACCTTCACTTGTGACGTTACCCTTCCCAGAAAAATTTCGTCGGCCGATCGATTTCACGGGCAGACTTTTGTGCACCGGGCAATTGAGGGCCGTTGCTCCAGACACCCGCGGTGCGGCGAATCGGGTGGAAGCGGAATGTGAACTTCCGACGGAGGGCAACGATGCGCCGCGGCGCGTCCTTGACATTTCCTTTGCACTGACACGGTCATTCCGCCCAGATCGAGACCGAGTTCCTGCGCTTTGATTCCCATGGTCGTGCTCATGCACGTAGCCAGAGCCGTAGCGACGAGATCGGTCGGCGAAAACGCTTCACCTTTACCCTTATTATCGGTCGGCGCGTCAGTGGAAATCTTTGACTGCGAGGACCATGCTCAGCGTCGCAATGCAATTCCCGGTGTAAGTGACGTCAACTTTGACCACGTTGCATTCATGTGCTGCGATTCTTTGTCATGTCGAGATGAATCGGGATCTCTAATGTTGAATAGTCAGAGATTCTGACTTCGCTCGGAATGACAGCAAAGTCTCAATGAGAAACAACAGGAGTTTCCTGAATTTTGTCTGCGTGTCTTGCAAGCTCATCGCGAAACACGCGCGTGAGATCACGGTCGTGCAGAATGATCATATCGGTGTCGTGCTTTTTATGGTCGTCGTTTTGCCACCCTTCATTCCACCAGCAGAAACCGATTACGCCGGGCCATCGATTTGAGAACAGATCTGCCAGCGCCGCTTGCGCCCATTCTGCTGCGTTAACTCGCCGGTTGTGCAGATCGCAACCGAACTCGGCGATGATGATCGGCTTGCCAGGCGCGATTTTCACCAGGCGCGGATAGGCCTCGCGCATTTTAAACGCCAAACTCTCCGTCCCATCGTGCATCGTTGGCGTGGTTGGTCCATAGGCACTGAGAGCGACCCAGTCGCAATAGTCTCCACCCGGAAAATAATTCTCGAAACGATTCCAATCTTTCTCCGGCTCATCGAGCCAGTTGACGTGCCAGACCCATTGCAAATTATCGGCCCCCTCGCCACGCATCAGGTCGACAATATGCCGGTACGCTGCGACGTACCGTGCTGGACCTTCTCCGGCGCCGCCGTTCCACTTGCCGTTCCAGCTGAACCACTCTCCGTTGGGCTCGGTCCCCCACTCGATCAAAAGCGGTGAGCCAAACTCTTTTGCGCCGCGCGCCCATGCCCGAAGATCGTCATCGAATTCGCCAGCAATAATTTTCTGGAGCGTGAACTTCTTCTCACGATGCTTTTGATCAACATCGGACCGAAGCATCAGTCGGATGTACGGAATTTTTTTGAGATCACGGATCCAGTTGCACATCGCAGCCGGAAATTTCCGGGACTCAAACCAGTTGTTCGCGAAATAGATCCACGCGGTTTGTTTCCCGACGCCTTGCTCGTACCCCGCGACATCGTTCGGCGTAACATCGTGCTCAGTTGGGTCGTGCTCGTCAGTTCCCACGCCGCCCCAATAAAGCCCGTGATAAAGCTTTCCCGCCGTTGGAACCGCAACACGAACGTCGTGTGCGTTCAATGTCGCGGCACAAGTCACGAGCAGCAGGTGAATTGCTTTCACCGCACAACTGTAAGGCGCGCGCTTGGCCTGCCAAATTGGCAACCGGATCCCCTGCTCTATCCGAAACACCTAGGATGAAAAAGAAAGTTACTGGGAAAGATCTAACGAAAGAGGCCCCGCGCAGTCCGCGCATCCGGGTTGGCGGCTATGCGATTCTTGGCCGCACTATCGATAAATGTCGCGCACTGGTGGCTGGAAATATTGGCGAATATCACTTCGATTGTCCGCTGGATAACATGCTCTTTGGTTTCAAAGGCGTGAAAGGCGACAATTTCAAAGCGCAAATCGAACAGGGCGCAAGCGACCAGGAAATAGCCGAATGGCTCAACAAGGCGGGCGAAGAGAAAACGCCGGAGGAAATCAAACGCTGGGCTGACGAGGTCGAGGCAAGCAGCCTCTACAATCATCCGGAAAAGCAGGATTTCTTCAGCGAAGAGGTCAAGAAACTCGGACTCGATCCGGAGAAAACGACCACGTTTGAGTGGCTGGAAGTGGACGATAAAGTCTCTTATCAGCAACAAGCCGCGTAAGGGGCTGCAAGGTGGATCGGCTTCTCTCTTGGCCCGCCGTAGCTTTATGCGAAGGCGGCTGAACGATTGAGCCAATTCGCCGAAGGCGTAAAATCAAAATCAGGCGGCTGACCCGCACTTATTTTCCCAACGCGTGAGGAGTCGCCACGGCGACCGTTCCACCTGTCGATCTACGTCTTGATCAGCGGCGGAGGGATATCTTCGGTCGGCCCGACGTCAAGACCGCGGCGGAGTTTGCTGTGGCGCAGGCCGTACAGGAAATAAATGCACAACCCGATGGCAAGCCATCCAACAAAGCGCCCCCACGTCTCCAGGGGGAGACTGAGCATGAGCACGAAGCAAAAAAAGACGCCGAGGAGCGGGAGCAATGGAACCATCGGAACTCGAAATGGCCGGTGGCGGCCGGCGTCTTTGCGACGCAAAATAATCACACCCAGGCAAACGAGAATGAAGGCAAACAACGTTCCAATGTTCGTGAGATCGGCCAGAGAACCGATGTCAGTAAGCATTGCGACACCGCCGACGGCAACGCCGGTCCAGATCGTCGTGATGTACGGTGTGCGGAATCGGCGGTGAACCCGCGCAAAATATTGTGGCAGCAAACCGTCGCGCGCCATGGCCATAAAAATGCGCGGCTGCCCGAGCTGGAAAACCAGTATCACAGACGTAAGACCAGCAAGCGCGCCGGCGCTGATGAGCGCTTGCGCCCAAGGCCGGCCAGCGAATGCAGTCGCGACCGCCGCAGAATCACCGAGATACGTCGTATATGTTCTCATTCCCGTGATGATGGCTGCCATCAGCACATACAGCAGTGTACAAATAATCAGGCTCGCGATGATTCCGATCGGCATGTCGCGCTGCGGATTTTTTGTTTCTTCCGCAGTAGTCGAGACGGCATCGAATCCAATGAACGCGAAAAAAACGATGGCAGCACCGCTCATCATGCCGCCTACACCGTTGGGTAGAAACGGGTGCCAATTAGTTGGGTGCACCATAAACGCGCCAAACGCGATCACGAAGACAACGACCGCCACCTTGGTAACGACAATGGCGGTATTGGTGCGCGCGCTCTCCCGAATCCCGTAGATCAAAAGGATGGTTACTGCTGCAACAATCAGAACCGCAGGCAGGTTTAGGGCGATAGGGTGGCCCAAAATCACGGGCAATGTGGTGGACGAATAATTATTGAGCGCCTCGCCCCCTGTGGACAACAGGCCGCTAGCGGTTCGGTAATCACTCACCAACCAAAGCGGAAATTTCAGATGGAACAGGCTTCCACACAATTGCACAAAATAACCGGACCAACCGACTGCCACGGCCATGTTCCCGACCGCGTATTCAAGAATTAGGTCCCAACCGATGACCCACGCGATGATCTCGCCGAGCGTTGCGTACGAGTACGTGTAGGCCGAGCCTGACACTGGAATCATCGAGGCGAGTTCGGCGTAACAAAGTGCAGCGAAACCGCACGCGATCGCTGCCACCACGAAGGAAGCCATGACCGCCGGACCCGCGCCTGGCCGTCCATATACCAGCTCGGAGTGAGTAAGATGCGATATGATGAAGTTGAGCACGGGCGTTTTCCACAGGGATGCCTCGATCTGTTCGCCGGCTGCGGCCGTTCCCGCCAGCGCGAAAATTCCCGCCCCGATGACGGCCCCGATGCCAACGCAGGTCAGGTCGAACGCGCCGAGCACGCG
>JAALOD010000029.1 GCA_013372845.1 Candidatus Udaeobacter sp. | reverse complement strand
TATCGACAATCTGGCAGCCGCGGTCTTTGATCTGTTGTTGAATTGATAATTCGGTCCCAAACGCGGGTACGATGACCACGTCTTCCGGACCGAGATCGGAAATGTCGGCCTCCTTGTTTTTGCCGGTCAGGTTCTTAATGCCTAACGAGGCGATCTGATGATTGACCTCCGGGTTGTGAATGATTTCTCCGACAATAAAAAGACGGCGATCTTTAAAAACTTTGCGAGCCGCATACGCGAGGTCGATCGCGCGCTCGACGCCGTAGCAAAAACCAAACTGTTTCGCCAGGCGCA
The DNA here is from genome assembly GCA_013372845.1 of Candidatus Udaeobacter sp. GTDB lineage: Bacteria > Verrucomicrobiota > Verrucomicrobiia > Chthoniobacterales > UBA10450 > Udaeobacter. The sequence continues at coordinate 29,125 of JAALOD010000029.1, read as the reverse complement.
CCGTAGTGTCGCCCACGGAAATGGTGCCGCCCGCGCGGCGCACCTTCTCGACAATATCGCTTCGATAGTGTGACTCGACCTGTTGCTGCACGGCAGCCATTACGTCGGGCGTACGGAGGTTTACCTTCTCCCGCGCCGTTGTGCCGCTGGAAATAAGGTTCGTGCTCATGGCTTGGTCAACGTAACCCTAACCGGCCGTTTTCCAATGACCGGCCATCGGCCGAAATCTATTGCAGACGATCACTGATCGACCAACAGCGGACCGGGAGGATCATTAAACCAACTGGGGGACATCAATTGCGAGCGCGGCGGGTCGGGGTCGCGGCTCTGATCGAGCCGGCGAACTAGGTTCCCATATTTCTTGTCCTCAGGAAGCGAGCTCTCGATTTCCACGGGCGTGCCGATCCGGGTCAGGGCGAATAGTCGAGCAGCCGCTTCGCGATGGAGACGAACGCACCCATGGGTATGCGGCACAGGCCAGACAAACCCTTCGTGAAAACCATAGGCGGGAGCGAATTCGCACCAGTAAGCCATCGGATAGCCTCGGTCCGGCTCGCTCGCCCGGCGGCGCTCTTTTTGTTTGCTGTAAATCGTGAAGTGGCCGTGCGGGGTTGGCGCACCAGGCTTGCCCACGTTAGCCTGAACAGCCATTAACAGCCGGTCGTCTCCTTCCATCACAAACAGGTTTTGCGTCGAGGTCGAGAGTTTCACTTTCACCTTGGACGGATCGTGCGGGCGATATGCCGTTACGTGGTAGGACCCGCCGGCCACATGCGCTGTTTGACAGCCAGTCAGCAGCAGGAGTGAACCGCCAGCACACAGCAAGAGTAATCGGGAGATATGTCGCATACGAGCATACTGGATAAGATTGGATGGCTTTTTGTCAACTTTGCGAGTTGGATTGGTTTCACCGCCACCCAGCGAGAGCAATTGCCAATCCGTAGGTGTGCCGGGGTCAGCGACCCCGGCTACAGTGTCATGCGGTGAAGATTGTGAGGAAAGCGACTTCGATCGCTAGTGCTTCGTGAATATTGCGATTCAAGTGATCGCGCAGTTCCTCAAGAGACCGGATACGTTTCAAGATTTCGGCTGTGCTGAATCGGCCTGCCAGTGCAGCGGTTTCTTCTCCTGCACGAGGAAGGCTACGTTGCGCCACACCATTACTGGAGCGCAGAACGTCAGACCACCAGACGAATAATGTCTCGATCAATTCCGCCCGCCGTTGCAGGTAAAGACTTTCGGCACGGGCTTTGTAGTATTGTTCGCGGTCTTCCAGCCACGCACCATCAGTTGCATCCCTGTAACGTATTTGTTCCTGCTTCAGCGCTTCATCTGTTTCGCGCTTAACGTCTTCACGAACCGAGCGGAGCAAACGCTGAAATTCCTGAGACAGTCGATAGGCAAACTGAATTGTCCAGCTTGGTTCATGGGAGATTTGTTGCAATAATTTCACGAGCTTCTTTTCTTCGTCGCTCGCCTGTAGCTGGCCGCTTCGAGCAAGGGGAATCGCAATGCACCGCGAAAGAATTGTCTCCGGTAGCGCTTCCGGCAAAGCACTCAGCAGCAGCAGCAAAGAATCCTTGGGCGGTTCCTCCAATGTTTTGAGAAACGCGTTTGCAGCCTGTGGCTGTAGCCGATCCGCATCGGAAATGATTGCCACTTTGCGTCGGCCATTACTTGCGCGCATTTGCAAGGCATGCTCGAGATCGCGAATTTGCTCAATAACAATACGCCGCGATTTCGATTCCGGCCGGGCAACGAAAATTTCACGGGCCTTGGCTGAGAAAACATCACCGGAAGCTGTGCCATTAACAAGACTGGCCAGGTCCGCGGCGAGTTGCAGCTTCCCGCTGCCTGGCGGCCCCGAAATTAAGTAGGCATGCGCCAATCGGTTCTGTTCATGGGCGCGGCGTAAATACTCAAGCGCGGTTGCGCGGAAGAAAGCCATTTTCAGTCAGAAGGTAGAGACGAACGCGAATAACGAAACGGCGAAACGGTGAGTCGGCGAAACGGCGAGATTCCTATCGCTGGCCCATTCGCCCGTTCCCCGATTCGCCGTTTTGAGGTTCATCGCTTGCGCTCTTTTCGGCGAATAAGCCATTTTTCCGGCTCATCGATCATCCGCACAAGTTGCGCGCAGATTTTCTCGTACGCATCATCAACGCTTAGAAATTCGTCGCGAGAGACGTAGCGATGGTGAAATGCGAACTCTAAATGGACTTGTGTTTCCGCAGATTCGCCTTCCGAATCGCTGAGTTTTGAGACAAACGCCGCCTCATACCGCCGTTTTCGCCAGGCTTCGGCAATATTGGCGCACACTGAGCGCGAAGAACGCCGGATTTGATCCGTTAGGGAATACTTTTCCTCGGGTGGAAACGTCTTGCTCAGCTCATAAACGCGCAGGCCGGCTGCCAGCGCATTTTGGTAAACTTCCAAATTGCGGAAATGCCGGATTGGCTTCCTCGCCGTTTCGCCGTTTCGCCGTTTCGCCGTTTCGTCCATGGTGATCAGTGGTGCCTGGTAAAATTTGGGAAACGCGAGCAAAGCATCCCCCAGATCTCATTCTCGATCTCATCCGCATTGCGCGCGCCATTGATTAACACAATGCGATTTGGTTCACGCGCAGAGAGCTCGCGATATGCTTCACGGACGCGCTCGTAGAAATCGTCGGGCTCCTGCTCCATCCGATCTTGTCGACGCGGTTCCTGCATTCGCGACTTCGCGCTGGTTGCATCGATATCGAGAACAAAAGTAACGTCCGGAATACAATCGCCGGCCGCAAATACATTCAAACGTTCGACGGTCTCACGATCTAATTTCCGTGCCGCCCCTTGATAAGCAGTGGTGGAATCAAAGAAACGATCGGCGATCACGCACATGGCTTGTTCAAGCGCCGGCTTGATGATCTCGCGTACGAGCTGGCTGCGACTGGCCTCAAAGAGAAGCAGCTCGGTTTCCGGGGTCATACCGGAATTGTCCGAAGCAAATTGCAGTAGCTCACGAATGGTTTCGCCAATCGGCGTGCCACCGGGTTCGCGGGTGACCAGATACGGCACACCGGAACGCTCCAGTCGCGCGGCCAATCGCTGCACCTGCGTCGATTTTCCGCTACCCTCCGATCCTTCAAATGTGATGAATGGCAGCCGCCGCATGATGTCAGATGCGCGCAGCAATCGTGTTTTTCAAGCTCCAAATCTCACCTCCGCTTTCGCGGCACTCGTCCTCCCGAGCGCAGCGCAGCGAGGCGAAGCCGAGAGATCCCGTAGAACGACCCAAAGTACTGCCACGGGACTCCTCGACTTCGCTCGGAATGACGACGATGATGCACGCAGTACTTATATACGCATGAAGAATTTTTGGCTCGTGAAACAGGAACCGTCGTCGTATTCGTGGTCGGACTTTGTCGCGGAGGGCCAAACCAGTTGGACTGGTGTGCGCAATTACGCAGCGCGCAACAATCTGCGCAGAATGGAGAAGAATGATGAAGTCCTTTTCTATCATAGCGGCGAGGACAAAGCTGTTGTCGGGATCGCGAAAGTAATTCGGACGGCATATCGAGATGCGACTGCAAAGGAAGGCGATTGGTCCACTGTCGATCTGGCTCCCGTCAAGCCACTGCGCAAGCCGGTCACGCTTCGCGAAATCAAAAGCCATTCCCGTCTGAAAGGAATACCGCTGGTCCGCCAGTCGCGTTTGTCAGTTATGCCGTTGGCGGAGCCGGCATTTCGCGAAATTGTGAAAATGGGAATATAGGTGGATCGGCTTCTCCGGAAAATGCCAGTCCGGCTCGGACCGATGGCAAACAGTCGCCAAAGGCGCAAAATACCAGACGCCAAAGCCGCGGCTTGATTGGCAACGCGTTGAGGACAACGCGTTCCACCTTTTGCCTTGTTCAAAGCTGTGTCGAGGCCGAAAATTCCCGAATGAGTACAATTGCGGCAACGGAGTTCCTTCCCCTCGTCGCAACTGGCGCTGCCACAAGAGATTTTATGGTCGTCTCCCTGCACGACGTCGCTCCTCCCAATCAGCAAATCGCGAACACAATCATTTCAGAACTGGCTCGGCGCGGGGTAAGCGTTTGTTCTCTTCTGGCCGTCCCGGATTATCATCATCAGGGGCTGTTCACCAGAAACCAACAATTTGTGTCCTGGCTACGCGGCCTGGAAGCGGACGGTCACGAAATCGTTATTCACGGGTATTTTCACGAACGCCCTCGCAGCGCGAAGGAAAGTTTGCACGACAAGTTCCTAACAAGATTCTACACCGAACAGGAAGGCGAGTTCTACGACTTGGGCTACGACGAAGCCTTGTCTCGCATTACCAGGGCGCGAGACGAATTTCGTGCGTCCGGTCTTAAATCGCGAGGTTTTGTGGCTCCGGCATGGCTGCTCAGCAAGGAAGCTGAGCGCGCCGCGCGCGATGCGGGGATGGAATACACCACACGGTTGCACAAAGTGTGCGATCTCCGGGCCGGCGATGAGTTCGCCGCCCGATCGATTGTTTACAGCGTTCGACAGAACTGGCGCCGCGGAATTAGCCGAATCTGCAATGCCACGCTCTTTCGATATCTAGAGGGAAAGCCACTGTTGCGCATTAGCATTCATCCGCCCGATTATTCGCACCCGACGATTTGGCGCCAGGTCACGGGTATGGTCGAGAGGGCGATTGGGTCGCGGACAGCCACGACCTACCAGGAGTGGATCGCGCAACAAAGATTGAGACGGGGAATGTAGACGTGAGCAGGTGCGATCTTCATATTCATTCGCGCTACAGCGCGCGCTCTGAAGAATGGCTCTTTCGTCGTTTCGATTTCCCCGACAGCTATTCCAACCCGAAACAACTGTATGAAAAATTGCTCGAACGGGGAATGGACTATGTCACCATTACCGACCACGATACGATCGAAGGCTGCCTGCAAATCAGTGATCGGCCTCGCACCTTTATCAGCGAACAAGTCACCACCTATTTCCCCAACGATCCGTGCAAGCTGCATATTCTCGTTTGGGGAATTTCAGAGAACCAGCATCGCGAGATCGATGAAATACGCGGTAATATTTTTGAGCTGCAACGCTACCTGCAGGCTGGGCAGATCGCGCACGCGGTAGCGCATCCCCTTTACAGTATTAACGGCAAACTCGATTCCCGGCATCTGGAGTTGCTCATTCTTCTCTTCAAGCATTTCGAGGGCATCAACGGTTTGCGCGATGCGCTTCTAAGCGATCTGGCCCAGGCACTGTTCAAACAACTGACGCCGGAAAAAATCGAGGCGCTCGCAAATCGCCATAATCTGGCGCCTACACACGCGGAGCCGTGGAAGAAGATTTTCGTCGGCGGGTCGGACGATCACGGCGGGCAATTCGCCGCGTCGGTTTTTACGGAAACTCCTCCGGCGGAATCCGCTGAAAATTTTCTGGAACGCGTCCGCAACGGCGACTGCAGCGCGCATGGTCACGGTGGCACGCCGCTGGTCCTTTCGCACGGTTTCTATAACACAGTCGCCTGTTTCATTCAGGATCGTTTCAATGAAAAGCTCGGGCCGGGGGCAGCCCTGTTGGAGAAAATGTTTTCGCGGTTCATGGAAGGCCGCGCCCCGACTGAATTCACTCTCAAAGAAAAAATGGAATTCATCGTGCAGGGCGTTTTGTCGGGAAAAATTTTCGACTTCGTCAAGCCTGCAAACGTGTCGCTGTGGAACGAACTGTCAGGTTATTTCGCGCGGCCGGAAGTAAAAGCGAAACTGGCCGCGCAATTAAACGGGGTCCACGAACCGGAGCGCCGCACATTTCTCATGGCGAACATGGTAGCCGAGCAGTTGACCTTTCGGTTTTTCCAGAAATTTGTTCAGCAAATTCGTGGCGGCAACATGGTCGAGAGCATGCAGGCTCTGAGCGCGATTGCGCCGATCCTGGTGATTCTTACGCCGTACATCTATGGGTTTCATAGCCAGGCGCCTTCCCGAAAGTGGCTGCGGTCTATCTTCCTGGACTTGACCGGCCAAATTCCGGTCGCATTGCAAAACCGCAAACGCGCCTGGTTCACTGACACTCTGGATGATGTCAACGGCGTCGCCACCACAATCCGCAAAATGACGGCAGCCGGCGCGGAAGCCGGAAAGGAACTGGTGGTGGTCGTCTCCAGCAGGGAATTGCACATCGATAATATTCCGATCAGAAACTTCCCGCCCATCGGCGAATTCGAATTGCCCGAGTATGAGCTCCAAAAATTGAGCTTCCCGCCGGTCCTTCAGATGCTCGACTATATCCAGCGCGAAAAATTTACCGAGATCATCATCAGCACACCCGGGCCAGTCGGGCTTACCGCGTTGCTTGCAGCCAAAATGCTCAATTTGCAAACGAGCGGCATTTATCATACCGATTTCCCGCAATACGTCCGGATTCTTACCGAGGACAGCTTCCTGGAAAGCGTCGCGTGGCGCTACATGCACTGGTTTTATGGCCAGCTCGACACCGTTTTCGTTAACTCCGAAGAATATCGGCAAAGCTGGATCAAGCGTGGCTTCGATTCCGCGAAACTGAAAATCCTTCCACGCGGCCTCGATATCGAGCTTTTCACACCAGCGCGACGCGAGCCGGCGTTCTGGGAAAGGTTTACTGCTGCCAACGGCCAGATCCGTTTGCTCTATGTCGGCCGCATATCCCGGGAGAAAGATCTCGATGTTTTGGCAGACGCCTATCGCCGATTACGCAATGACGGTCTTTCAGTGCAGCTTTTTGTCGTCGGTCATGGTCCGTACTCCGAGAAGTTTGCACAGTCACTACCAGAGGCAGTTTTTACCGGCTACCTCACGGGAAAAGAATTGGCGACCGCCTACGCTTCGGCGGATATTTTTGTGTTCCCGAGCACCACCGACACATTCGGCAACGTCATTCTGGAAGCGCAGGCTTGCGGCGTGCCGGTAATTGTTTCCGATTCTGGCGGGCCCAAGGAATTGGTAGAGGACAGAACGAACGGTATGATCACTCGATCCCGCGATGTCGATGATTTCACGCGAGCTATCCGTTCGCTGGCTACGGACGCTGCGTTGCGAGAACGCATGGGCACAGCCGCCAGAAAAAGCGTCGTCGATCGGAACTGGCCAACCGCGTTCCGCAAATTCTGGGCCACGACCGATATCTAGACGACAATTGAACTACTGCAGATAAGAAGACGGCTCTCCGATCCATACCAGTCAGCCACGCCCTGCAGTCGCGATCGGACACCAGAGTTTCACTTTCATACGGGCAGGCACCGCATACGGCCGTCCGCGGAAGTGAAACATCTTCGGCAAATTCTTCTCGCCCCTTTAGCAAGTCCGAACCAATGTGCCCGCATGACGACCATCAAGATTCACGCAATCGCCATCACATCGCTGACTGTTGCTTTCGCCTGCTTCGCAGAGACAAACGCTACGAATACGAACGGTAGCAGCGCCCCTTATAACGAAGGCCCAGTGTGGACTCTAACGATGATAAAAACCAAGACCGGTCTAGCCGATGAATACCTCAAACAGATAACCGAAACCGTGAAGCCTGTCTACGAAGAGGAGAAAAAGCAAAAAATCATCCTCGACTACAAAATCCTGAATGGCGAGGCCTCCAGTCCTCAGGACTTCAATATCCTGATCCTGGTTGAATATCCGAACTGGGCTGCATTCGATAATCTTCGCGACAAGATGGACCCCATCGTCGCAAAGGTCATGGGCACCGAGGAGCAACGTCGCGCCACCGCCGTAAAACGGCTCGATATCCGCGAAATTCTGGGCACAAAAACCATGCGCGAAATTACCCTTAAGTAATCCCGGCGGTTTTTCGGTTTAACGATTCTTACCGGCCACGACCGCCATGACCCATACTCCCCATGCCATTGCTCATACCGCCCATTCCATGCATGCCATGGAACCCCATAGGGGCAGATCTAAAGCTGGATCCGTGACTGACTCCTCGTGTCGTAGTCATTCTATTACTGTGACTACGGCCCATGTTTGTAGCGCTTCTCCCATGACCACTGTTGCTCTTGCCGTGGACAGTCTTCGTATTCTGGGCATGCGAGGCTGCCCGGCTTGACCGGTTCGCGTTGCTTACAAGCCTGCCGAGATTCAGAGCGTTATCGTGCGCAATTTTTCCCCAGCCTTGCCCCGACTGGTGCAGTGCGACGATGTTGTCGAAGTTCTGCCCAGTAGCGTTAGCCAACAGGTGCGCCTTCTCTATTCCACCCCAGCCAAGCCCAGTCGAAGCCTTCTCGGCTTGCAGCGTTTGGACGGGAACTCCGGTCGCAGCCGAGATTCGATCCAGGTTCGCTCCGCGAGAAGCAACAGTGCCCAAGAGTAGAATGAATGCTGCTGTAGTTATAGTTAGCTTTTTCATACGCGATTAAACTCCCTTCTACGGATACAGGTTTCGATTTTGCTCGCGCCGCCGGTTCCCTGATTCGCGATAAATCAGCATGCTGTAGCCCGCATCGCCGATGCCGGATGGCCAGGATCATCGATCGCAGCTACAGATTCCACGGCAACGCGTCGAGATCGACATTTCCTCCGGTGAGAATAATGCCCACGCGATTGCCGACGACATCGATCTTGCCTTGCTGAATCGCGGCAAACGGTACAGCTGCTGATGGCTCGATAATGATTTTCATCGTCTCCCAAATTGTGCGCATGGCCGAGACAATTGCTTTCTCACTTACAGTCACTATGTCGTCCACGTACCGCTTGATGATCGCAAAGTTTGGCTCGCCAACATTTGTCCGCAGTCCGTCGGCAATGGTGAATTTCTTTTCGGTGTAGATCACTCGTCCCGCGCGAAATGATTGCGCTGCATCGTCTGCATTTTCCGGTTCAGCCGCAATCATTCTGATGTTTGGTCGGATCGATTTTGCAGCGACAGCTGTCCCGGACAGCAATCCTCCGCCGCCGATCGGACACATCACAAGATCGAGATTGGGAACGTCTTCCAGCAATTCCACCACCGCCGTCCCCTGCCCCGCGATTACGTCTGGATTTTCGAAAGAGTGAATCAGTGTTGCGCCCGTCTTCCCGATCACATCCGCGCATGCGCTTTCGCGCGCCTCTTCCGTTGGTTCGCAAAACACAACGCGCGCTCCGCAGCTTTCTACTGCGCGAATCTTCACCTTCGCCGAGTTCGACGGCATGACGATGTGCGCGGGAATACTACGAAGCTTCGCCGCTCGCGCCACCGCAGCTCCATGGTTTCCCGACGAATGCGTGGCCACACCGCGCCGGGCCGTTGCATCGTCGAGCGAAAAAACGGCATTTGTGGCGCCGCGCGCTTTGAACGCGCCAATCTTCTGAAAATTTTCGCACTTAAAGAAGAGAGAGGCTCCGCTGGCCTCATCCAGTCGCGAGCTCGTCAGCACAAGCGTTCGATGAATATGCGGTCGAATCCGCTCGTGGGCTGAACGGATAGTCGGAAGATCGAGAGTCATATCTACTTTGACCATCCAAAAAAAGCGTCGATGACCGCAAATGTGTCAATAAATCCGTGAGTGAGAACGCAGGCCCAAAGATTTCGACCCGCCACCATGTAGGCCGCTCCCAAAATTGAGCCGGCAATCCCAGAATCAATGATTCCTGATGGCCCTTTATAATAATGGCCGTAGCCAAACAAAATCGAGACAAACACAATCCCAAGCCAGTAAGCTATTTTCGATCTTCCTCCAATGTCGGCTGCGCGCGTAAGGAGGTATCCTCGATACGCGATTTCTTCACCGAACGCGGCAAACGTCCAGACTAATAACAAAGCAAACAGCGCAATTTTCGCATTGCCGGTGATTTCATTTGCCAGCTCGGGCGCCGTGGACGGTGGCCAGAAAAATCCAGTAACCGGTTCGACGACGAATTGTCCAAGGAGGATCCGCGCGCCAGCCGCGACCAAAGCGATCAGGAAGATGCGTCGCCATGATACAGGCCGCTTGAATCCCATTGCAGACCATCGGCCATCTCGCAGCCAGATCGACGCCAAGCCGAGCACAAACAAAACAATGACTTCATTGGGCACAATGTGAAAAACGTTGTGACCAATAACGATGAATGCGCCGAACAGTAGCTCGAACGCGCTGAGCGCTCGCGAGGCAACTGGATTGGTAGAAGGAAATGGAGTTTCGGTTTCGAGTGCCATCGCGCGGTTCTGATTCATTCGTTCATCACGTTCGGACGTGCCATGGGCTCGAATGCATTCGACACCTTGGAAAAAACACCGGGTCTTTAGGGCGCGGTTGGGCTATGGAAATGCTCCGGGCGCGGGCCCATGCCGATGAAGCGCGCGGGAATTTGTCGCAGAATTGGAAACCATTTAAGCAAACGAAGTACGAACGGAATTGAAGTCCTCTCCTCGCCGGATGCTTGACCAGTGACGATTCGACGATGAATAAAGATCTGCATTCCCTGGATCAGCCGGGTTGGCCATTCCCGGCGCGCTTGCACTTTTCGCAAATCGCCAACGTGGACCGGCCCACGCTGAAGCTTTTCCGCGAGCAAGTTCGCAGTCGCGACTGCGTCCTGAATAGCGAGGTTGATTCCGACACCGCCCGCCGGCGACATGGCGTGCGCAGAATCACCGATGCAAAGCAATCCTTCGCAAGACCACTCACGCAGTCGATTCACTTGCACCGTGAGCAGTTTGATCTTCGACCAGTCATCCAGCTCGGCCACGCGGTCGCGCAAAAAACCGGCGAAGCTAACAAGGTCATTTTGAAATTGCTTCAGTCCGCGCGCTTTGATCTCGTCGAAAGCGCCCTTGGGAATTACAAACCCACATTGCCAGTAATCATCGCGGTCGAGTAACACAACTAGCTTGCCGTGTTGAAAAAAGCCGAACGTTTGTTTCGGGTCTCCCTGTTTCTTGGAAATCCGCATCCAAAGAACGTCAATCGGCACACCGAACTCGCGCTGCTCTAGACCGGCACGAGTGTGAACAGTCGAATGCCGCCCGTCAGCGCCGATAACAAGGTCCGCACGAACTTCCAGCTCGCCCCTGGCTGTTCTTGCGCGCACGCCGACCACACGTGAATCCTCTATTAACAAATCGACGACTTCCGCTTCCATGAACAATTGGAACGTCGGAAACCGTTTGGCGTGACTTGAAAGGAAATTTAGAAAATCCCACTGCGGCATGAACGCGATGAATTTGCAATGGGTGGGAAGCTTGCTGAAATCAGCAGCCGGCACGACCTGGCCGTTAACCACAGCACGCAATTCACGCAGCTCTTGGTGCGGCAATTTGAGGAATTCATCGAGCAACCCCAGCTCATACATCAGTTCCAAGGTTGACGGATGAATTGTGTCGCCGCGGAAGTCGCGGTTAAAATCGGCATGCTTTTCAAGAACGGCCACCGACACACCGGCTCGTGCAAGTAAATAACCGGCCATCATCCCCGCCGGCCCGCCGCCCACGATCACGCAGCGCGTTTGCAGTCTTTCAACCACCGATTACACGGATAGCACGGATAAGGATTCGCAACCACTAATGCACACGAACAGACACGAATTTGGTTCTCCTCATTTGTGTGCATTAGTGTTCATTCGTGGTTAACCAGCCGCTTTTTCTTAACGAAGAACAGGTGCGCCAGCATCTGTGGCTGGTCGACTTGATTCCCGCGATGGAGAAAGCGCTGATCGATTTCTCCGCGGGCAAAGTGACTCAGCCGGTGCGCTCGGTCATCAAAGTGGATCCTCCAGGTGGATTCCTCGGCCTGATGCCGGCGTTAACTCCCGAAGGACTCGGCTTAAAGGCGGTGACATTTTATCCATCCAACGCCGAGCGTGGAATCCCAACGCACATGGCAACAATCTTTCTTGTCGATCCGCGGACCGGCACGCCGCTCGCAATCATGGACGGACGGTTGATTACAGAGATGCGCACGGCAGCAGTCTCAGCGGCTGCGACGAAACTTCTCGCGGCCCCTGATTCAAAAATTCTCGCCATTCTCGGAAGCGGAGTGCAGGCGCGCAGCCACGTGGAGGCGCTTGGACTTGTCAGGCCATTCGAACACGTTCGCGTTTGGAGTCCGACGAAAGAACACGCAAAGCAATTCGCCGAAGAAATTGGAGGAACAGCGGTGTCTGCTGAAGAAGCCGTGCGCGGCGCGGACGTTGTGGTCACAGTGACAAACTCGAAAACACCAGTCTTAAAGGGATCGTGGCTAAAGCCCGGTTGCCACGTGAACGCGATTGGCGCGTGCCGCCCCGACTGGCGCGAACTGGATGACGAAGCGATGGCAAACATTGTGTTTGTCGATTCGCGTGAAGCCGCGTTGAAAGAATCCGGCGACCTGATTCTTTCCGGCGCGAAGATTTACGCTGAGTTGGGCGAAGCTCTCGCCGGTAAAACTCCTTCGCGCGCAAGCGAAACCACAATCTTTAAGTCGTTAGGTATGGCCGTCGAAGACATTGCTGCGGCACTGCTCGTTTATCGATCCGCAAAAAATAATCGGGAACGCAAAGAATCTGGAAGCAGTTCCGACACGAAGAATTAACGAATATCTTTTGGTGCGGAATGCGAGTCTTTGGAAGCGAGGATCATTCCGTAACGTGTCCGCCAGAAGGACGCAAGCGCGTTACGCAGTTATCGGGAAAGGCCAAGGCGCTGCACTAGATCCTGAAATCTCGGATCCGACCTGACTGATTTGAACTGTGGCGAAACGTTCAGATAAACGAGATGGAACGAGTGCTCCGCGTATGCTTCTTCCAGTAATTGAAATGCCTGTTCATTGTTACCAAGCGCGATGTAGATCGTCGCTACCTCGTAAGGCGAAACGTACTGTTGCTTCGAAAGCTCATTCAACTTATCGAGCATTTCGTTCGCCCCAGGCTTCTTCTGCGACTGCGCATATGCACGACTGAGCGCAGCCCTCATTAGCGGACTACCTCCTGACAGAGAGATTGCCTTTTTGAACTCTTCGGTGGCTGCATCAAGAGCCTGCTTTTCCTCATAAGCCAGACCAAGATGCCAGTGCGCGACGGCGAAGTTCGGATCCATCTCTATGGTCCTGCGGCATTGATCTATCGCTTCATCGTACCGGCCCGCGTAGTAGAGTGTCGCTCCCATAAACGTGTTCATTACGAGCGACGCCGGCTCGAGTTCCAGCGCTTTTTTCATTTCCTGGACAGCTTCTTTCAACCGGCCCGTAGCCGTTAAATAATGAATCGCATACCACTCATGAGCCGTCGCATAATCTGGCCTGAGTTCTATGCTACGCTTGAACTCTGTCTCCGCCGCCGGCCAGTTCCAATCGTAATTCATCAGGATATGCGCCAATGACACGTGCGCTTCGGCGAGTGTGTTATCCAGTGCCAGCGCCTTTATCGCCGATTCTTTTGCCTTTGGCATTGTTTCATGTGGAGCGGCAAAATTGTAAAACGTCAGTGCAATGTAGGAATCCGCCAAACCGACGTAGCCAAGAGCAAAATTAGGATCCCGCTCGATGCTCTGCTGGAAGTGCTCGATCGCCTGTTTGATCCCGTCCGAAGTGCGCTTATTCCAAAAATAGCGACCGCGCAGGTAGAACTGATACGCCTCTGCATTCGTGCTGTCGCGCTTGACCAGCCGCCGCTGCTCCTCGCTTGACAATTTCAACTTCAACTTCGCTGTGACCTCTTGCACAATTGCCTGTTTGATCGCAACCAAGTCCGTGATCTTGCGATCGTATCCTGCGCCCCAAATTTGCGCGCCAGTCACGGCGTCCACCAAATCTACCTGAACCTTCAAAGCGTCCTGCATCTGCCGGACTTTTCCTGTCAGCACCGCCGCCACCCCCAACTCGCGCCCCACCTGGCGCGGGTCGACATCTTTTGGCTTGTAACGAAAAACGGTCGGGCGTGCGATCACTCGCAGTTGCTGCAGCTCGCTCAGGCTATTGATCAGCGCCTCGGAAATTCCTTCCGACAAATACTCGGTGTTCGGTTCGTTGCTCGCGTTTTCGAAAGGCAATACGGCGATCGATTGCTCCGGCGTCTTAGCGCTTTGTTTCGAACTCGTGTAACGCCCGAGGAAAAAGATGCCCACCGAGATCGCGCCGGCTATAATGACTACATAAATCCATGCGTGACTACGCGCCGATCTTTTTGGCAACTCGTCCGCAGACTCCGTTCGCTTCAATCCTTCTGGCGTCAGCTCAAACGCCCACGCGATAACAAGGGCAATGGGAAAACCAATAGCAATCAGCATTATCACCAGCCGGATTGCCCAGTTCGGAATCTCAAGGAACGGGAAGACCTGCGTCGCGATCTGCATCAGCAGCCACGCGACGACTGCGTAGGCGATTGCGACCTTGTAAACGTTACGCCGCTTCAATTCGCCGAAGAAGGTCTTCGGATTCACCTTTCGATTTTGTGCCACACGGCAACGACTCCTTCAAGTCGATCTGCGAGCGCCGAACGCGATTACATTTGCTTGCAAAGGCAAGCGACAACGGAACAGTTGGCAACGATGCCCCGCGAACTTGAACAACTTAATTCGAAAATCGATCGCGCAGTCGCTGATGGGCAACTCATGGAATCGACGGCGAAGAATATTCGCGCGTTACTGGAGGGGGCGCCGTCGGATCTTTATTTGCGAGCGGTAGATGAACTGGTCAATGCCGGCGAGTGGTCCGAGTTGAACGACCGTTTTTATCGGACACTTGCGTTCGGAACGGGTGGACTGCGCGGTCGGACCATTGGAAAAATCGTGACCGTCGCCGAGCGCGGTAAGGCGTTGCCTAACGAAAGGCCGGAATTTCCGTGCGTCGGCACGGACACGATGAATTTCTTCAACATCAGCCGTGCGACGCAGGGACTCGTGGGTTATCTGCACGATTGGAATCGAATCGCAAAAACCTCGACGAAGCCAAAACTTGTGATCGCGCATGACCCGCGATTTTTCTCGAAGGAGTTCGCTGAGCTTGCTGCCAAGGTAGCATCCGAGAACGGTTGCGACGCATTTGTGTTCGAGGGGCCGCGGTCCGTGCCGGAACTTTCGTTTGCAGTTCGTTATCTCAGGGCGAGTGCGGGCGTGGTGATCACGGCGAGTCATAACCCGCCGCACGATAACGGCTACAAAGTTTACTTCGGCGACGGCGCACAGGTGATCGAGCCGCACGCTAGCGGGATCATTGCAAAAGTGAACGCGATCGTCTCCGAAGCGTACAAGCCGTTAGCAAAAGATCGACAGGGCAAGATAACAATGATTGGCAAAGAGATCGATGAAGCGTACATGCACCGACTTGAAACGCTCGTTCTGGATCCTGCGGTCATTCACGAGGCGAAATCGCTGAAGATTATCTATACACCTCTGCACGGGACCGGCAGCGTGATCATCAAACCGATGCTCAAACGGCTGGGTTTCAATTTCAAAGTGGTGCCGGAACAAGACCATTTTGATGGACGATTTCCGACGGTGAAATCACCAAATCCGGAAAATGCCGAAGCGTTAACAATGGCAATCAATTTGGCAGAAAAGGAAGATGCCGACGTGGTGGTGGCGACTGATCCGGATTGTGACCGGATGGGCGCGGCAGTTCGTGCAACAGATGGAAAAATGAAATTGCTCACCGGGAATCAAATCGGGTCGTTGATTGCCTGGTACCGAACCAGGACGCTATTTGAGAAAGGCGTGCTGAATAAACAGAACGTTTCCCGCGGAGTCATAATCAAAACTTTTGTTACTACCGATCTGCAAAAGGCGATCGCTGCACATTACGGTTTGCGCTGTGTCGAGACGTTGACCGGGTTCAAATACATTGGCGCGAAGCTTGGCAATTATGAACGCGCAATTCCGGAACAACTGCGACGAAATTATGTCGATCTTTCCGAAGACGAAACACGGAACCTGCGTCTGGAACATTCTTCATTTTACGTCTTCGGCGGCGAAGAAAGTTACGGCTATAGCGGCGCGGATTTTGTGCGCGATAAAGACGGCAACGGCGCCGTGATCATGTTTTGCGAAGTAGCCGCTTACGCAAAGGTACACGGACAAACGGTCGATCAGTTACTCGATGACATTTATTCCGAGTTCGGTTATTTCGCCGAAAAAAACGGTTCTCTCGTTTTCGACGGGGCGGAAGGCGCAACAAAAATCGCGCGTCTCATCAAAACTTACGCCACCGATCCGTTCCACGAAGTGCTCGGCTCAAAAGTCACCAGCATTAGAAACTTCGAGACCGACGAGATTAAGGATGTGGAAGGCGACCAAATTCCAAAGGAAAAAATGTTGATGTTCGAGTTACAAGATGGAACGCGCATCGCAGTGCGCCCGTCGGGGACGGAACCGAAGATCAAGTATTACCTCTTCGCGCATCGCCAACCGGAGAGCGGAAAATTCAATTCCGCGGAACTCAATCAAATCAAAACGGAAGTGAAAGAGAAACTCGATCGTCTCTGGGATTGGCTGCAAAAAGATGCTCACTTCCGTTTAAGTCAATAATTGGCCCAAAACCGGTTCGACAATTGTTTGCTACGCCTGGATTGGCCCGCCTCTCCCCTGCTTTAGGGGAGAGGATTGAGGTGAGGGGTTGACAGCCGAGTCTACACAATCGATGAACCTCACTCCACCCTCTCCCTTTGTGAAAGGGAGAGGCGAGCACTCTCGATAGCTGCGAGAGTGAGTCATCCATCGTTTCAAGAAAGGGTGAGGCTTATTGGCCTATGAAACCATTATCAGACAAAGTGCTGCGGTTTTGGCCCTGGCTGGCAGCGATCTGCAGCGGGCTTCTCTACACAGGCTGTTTTGCGCCGTTTAATTTTACGTGGCTGTGCTGGATTGCTCTCACGCCGCTCATTGCGGCGATTTGGTTTTCAGGAGAAGAGTCGCGGCATCGCTGGCTTCGCAATCTCCTGCTCGGTTACATTGCTGGGCTGACATTTTTTTGGACGGCTTTCTCCTGGCTCACAACTGTCACTGTCCCCGGTTGGTTTGTTCTTTCATTCTACATGGCGATTTATTTCGCCTTTTGGGCATGGTTTTGCGGGCTGCTCCAGCCGCGAGAAAAAAAGAGAGAATCACGCTCGACGAAATGGGACCGGATGCTGACTCAGGCGCGCAGCGCCGCGCCTTCGCCGCGATCGCCGTGGATGAGATCAACAAATAATCTGCTCCTCGCCTTTCTTGTCGCTGCTGCGTGGGTGACACAGGAGTGGTTACGCGGTTGGGTGTTCTCCGGTTTCGGTTGGAACGGCCTCGGCGTCGCGCTGCATGGCAACTGGCCGCTGATCCAGATTGCGGAGCTGACCGGCGTTGCTGGCTTATCTTTCATGGTCGCGTTTGCGAACGTCATCGCGGTCGCAACCGTGCGCCGTTTGGCTCTTGAGGCGAGCACACGTACCGTGCGCCCACACTTTGACCTGACGCTAACATTGGCAACAATCGTCGGCGTTCTCACTTTTGGCCTGCGCGCCACTCAGGTTTCCCCACCTACAAAGCCGCTCCGGGTTGCTGCCGTGCAATCGAATGTGCCTCAAAATCAAAAATTCGACCCGCAGTTTACGCGCAAGATTTTCGATCAATTCCGGCGGTTGAGCGAAATTGCGCTACGCTCTAATCCTCCGCCCGATTTGTTGATCTGGCCGGAAAGTTCCATGCCCGGGCCCGTCCTCGCGGACCGGGAAAGCTACCAATTCGTGATGGATCTTGCGGCGTCGGCCGAGAGCGACATTCTCTTGGGCACGATCGACGAAGAGAACGGCGACGTGTATAACGCCGCGCTGCTTGTTTCCGATGAAGGTGAGCAGGTTCAGGTGTATCGAAAGCTGCATCTCGTCCCGTTTGGCGAATACGTCCCGGGGCGGCACCGGGTGCCCCTGCTTGCGCGAATTGTTGGCGACCAGGTGCCCGGCGATTTCAAAGAGGGCAAAGACCACACAGTGTTCGAGCTGACAAATAGCGACGTGAAAATGGCGCCGTTGATCTGTTTCGAAGACACAATTGGCGACTTGACCAGACGCTTTGTGCTTCCAAGCGAGAACAATCCCGGTGCGAATTTACTGGTGGACATAACAAACGACGGATGGTTTTTGCACTCCGCCGGTTCGCATCAGCACCTGGCGAACGCCATTTTTCGCTGCGTGGAAACACGCCGCCCCATGGTTCGTGCCGCGAACACTGGAGTGACTTGTTTTGTAAATGAATTCGGACGTGTCACCCAGAAATTGCAGGATGATACGGGCAGCACATTTACCGAAGGTGTGCTGACAGGCGAGGTAAAGGTCCCAACCGAGCACGAGCTCACGTTTTACACGCGCCATGGTGAGTTGTTCGCGAAAATCTGCGCAGCTGTGACCGCGATAGCCACACTGGCAGTCTTCGCCTTGCGCAGAAAGTTGTAGAGGCGTTTGCCGCGGCGAGCGCCTATTGCATCGCGTGATTCCGCTCTGTGTGATAAGGCTGATCCATGGCCGTGCTACTTCCAGCCGATCATCTGAGCGACCTTTGGCCGGAAAAATTTCGCGGTGCGCGTATCGGTGCGTTGCTTCATCCCGCGTCGGTCTCAGCGAAGCTCGAGCATGCTTCGCGGATTCTCGAGCGACACAATGGCGATCTTTTTCGTCTCTCAGCGTTCTTCGGCCCGCAACATGGGTTTCTCGGCCAGACGCAGGACAACATGGTGGAATGGAGAAGTTACGAGCATCCGCGTCTTCACATTCCGGTTCATAGTCTGTACGGCGAACATCGCGAGCCGACTGCGGAGATGCTGAAAGATCTCGATGTCTTGCTCGTTGATCTGCAGGACGTCGGGGCGCGTTACTACACTTTTATCTGGACGATGTATCTCTGCATGGGCGCTTGCGAAAAAGCGCGCGTAGAAATCGTCGTTCTCGATCGGCCAAATCCGATCAATGGCGCCACTATCGAGGGACCGCTGCTTGATCTGAATTACAAATCGTTCGTCGGTCTTCACCCGATCCCGGTGCGTCACGGAAAAACGATCGGCGAACTTGCTCGGCAATTTCGAGACGAGGCCTTTCCGCAATGCCGATTGTCGATCCTGCCGACGAAAAACTGGGATCGCAGGATGTGGTTCGATCAAACCGGCCTGCCGTGGGTGATGCCATCACCCAACATGGCGACGCTAGATACTGCAACCGTTTATCCCGGCATGTGTCTTCTGGAAGGAACAAATATTTCCGAAGGCCGCGGCACAACGCGTCCATTCGAGATTTTCGGCGCACCGTTTATTCAAGCTGTAGCACTCTGCCGCGAGCTCAACGCGCTAGGATTACCCGGTGTCGTATTTCGCGAGAACTATTTCCAACCGACCTTTCACAAGTTCGCTGGTGAACTTTGTAGCGGTGCGCAATTGCACGTGACCGATCGAAACGCGTTTCGCCCGTTTCAAACAGGCGTTGAAATCATTCGCATGCTCCGAAAATTGTACCCAGGGCAATTCGCGTGGAAGCGACCGCCCTACGAGTACGAATGGAAACGACTTCCCATCGAAGTTTTGATCGGCGGTCCGATCGAATCGCTCTTCGGCACTTGATCAGCGGGATTGCGGCCTTCAGCGTTCTCGCTTGTTCCGGACTCCGAGCGGACATCCCGTGGCCTGAAGTTGTCCAGCGACTTGCGTCTCAGAATGAAAAATTGGCGCGACGCCCTCAAGGACACAACGGCGAATACTTCGTAGTCTGTACTCTTTATTACACGCCGAAGGAATCCGGCTTCACGTTTGAACGCGGATTTGACGCTACCCCGGTTACAAAACGCGGCTTGCGCGGGCGAAAATACCCGCGTGACTTTCTCCGCTCGGTGAAGAAGGAAGGCTTCGGCCGGATCGTTACACCGGTCAACGGGCGCAATTACATTCGTTACAACGGCGGAGATTCATATGCGTTCGCTTCGAACCCTACGGGCGGAGGCGGGGTTTTGGTCCCGCGCTTTTCTGCTGCCATGAAATCGACTCACGGCAGTCTGCGCCATGGCGCGATTGTCGAGACTGAGTCGCCGGATGTGCAGAAGGTGTTTCGCAGTAATCGATGGAAGATTATGGATACCGGCGGCGGTCTGCGCCGCTGGCAGATCGACTGTTATTACGGAGAAGATGAGCCTCTCGGGCCCGGCAAGTTCATGGGACGGCCGCGCGCGACTACCTTCGAATACGGGTACGCCAACGTACGAATCACCAATTGACGTGAAGGCGTTTACCGTTCGGCTCAATTTACACGGAGACCTTGATTTCTTTGTCCGCTCAGGAGCGCGGGGTCGACGCATCGAACGCAGCCTGGATGAAAAGACATCGGTGAAAGACGTGATCGAAGCGTGCGGTGTCCCGCATCCGGAAATTGATTTGATCCTGGTGAATGGACAGCCGGTAGATTTTGATTACGCGATTGCCAGCGATGCGGATATCGAGCTTTATCCAGTAGGAACAAGATCTACTATTTTTAAGGAGAAACGATTACAAATCTCTACTGATAGAGCGTTTGTCGTAGATGGACATCTCGGCAAACTCACACGCAACTTGCGCCTGCTCGGCTTCGATGTCGCTTACGATCCTAATGCGGAAGATCGGCAATTGCTCTGTACAATGAAACGCGAAAATCGCGCGCTGCTGACGCGCGACCGGCGGTTGCTCATGCACGCGGTAGTGAGGACCGGCTACAGCCCGCGTTCACAAAATGCAGACGAACAAACCGTCGAAGTAATCCGCCGCTTTGATCTTCTGGGATTCATCTCCCCATTCACCCGGTGCCTCCGCTGCAACGCCCCGCTCCAGGAGATCGCCAAGGCCGACATTATTGAGAAGCTCGAACCGCTTACAAAAATCTACTACGAACAATTCCGGCGCTGCACCGGCTGCGGGCAGATTTACTGGGCCGGTTCACATTTCACAAAACTGCAAAGACGCGTCGAAGAAGTCCGGAAACATCTTTCGACGCGGTGATTTGGATAGCGCGGACAAAGCGGTAACACGCCGCGACCGTCCAAAGTCTTGCCAAGGCATTTGTGCGACTGGCAGACTGCACGAGTGCAACGTGCATTGACAGTTGTCGCGCTGCTCTTGATCACCACCAAGCTTGATGCTCAAGGCCCGGCTCCGTCGCCGTTAATTCCACGCCCTCCCTCTGCGCCCGGAGTAACGTCGGCAACAGCAGCTCCGCAGTTTAGTCCGGCGCCGGAACTAACCAAGGCGGACGTCGAGGCTTTTCTCGACGCGCTGATTCCGTCGCAACTTCAGAACCGTAACATGGCTGGCGCGGCTGTTTCCGTGGTAAAGGATGGCCAATTGTTGCTGGCGAAAGGTTATGGCTACGCCGATTTCGCGGGGAAGAAACCGGTAATCGCGGATCAAACATTGTTTCGCCCGGGTTCGATTTCGAAATTGTTCACTGCGATCGCGGTGATGCAGTTGGTTGAGAAAGGCCAGCTCGATCTCGACAAAGATATTAACGAATATCTGGATTTCCAAATTCCGAAAACGTACGCTGAGCCCGTCACGCTGCGCCGCTTGCTCACGCACACCGCCGGCTTCGAAGAAGTGTTGAAAAATCTGTTCGTGCCGGACGCGACAAAGATAAAATCGCTGCACGATTATCTCGTCAGCGCAATGCCGGCGCGGATTTTTCCACCGGGAAAGATTCCGGCGTACTCGAATTACGGTCTTTGCCTCGCCGGTTACATCGTCGAGCGGGTGAGTGGCGAGAAATTCGACGCGTACATCGACAATCACGTTCTCAAGCCGCTCAAGATGCAGAACTCGACATTTGCGCAACCACTTCCGGAAACGCTGACGCCTCACATGTCGAATGGCTATCGCATCGCGACCAAGCCGGCGAAATCATTCGAGTTTGTTCAGGCCGCACCGGCTGGCTCGCTTTCCACCACCGCCACGGACATGAGCCGGTTCATGCTCGCAGTCTTGCAGAATGGCACTCTCGAGGACGGAACGATTCTAAAGCCGGAAACGATTCGCGAAATGGAATCGCGTCAGTTCGAGTTACATCCCGAACTGAACGGCTTAGGACTCGTCTTCTTTGATTACTCGACAAACGGGCAACGGATTGTCGGGCATGGTGGCGACACACTTTGGTTCCACAGCGACATGTATCTACTGCTTGATGCGCATGTCGGCCTGTTCATTTCGTACAACAGCGCCGGGTTGCCACGCCCGACGAGTGCAAGCACTGAAGTCGAACGCGCTTTTCTCGACCGTTACTTTCCGGATACCCGGCCTTCCGCAAAAGATGTCGATCTTGCGGTTGCTCAAAAAGACGCGCGCGCGGTCAGCGGTGTTTATCAAACGACACGGCGGGGAGAGACAACGCTGTTGAAGATAACGACGCTATTCGGCCAAACAGCCGTAAAAAGCGACCGCAATGGCGTGCTCACGATCGAAGACTTCAAAAACCTGCGTGGTGAATTAAAAAAATGGCGTGCCGTGGGGGCTCTCTTTTACGACGAAGTCGACGGGCCTGGGCTGATTGCCCTTCGCCGCGATGCTTCAGGCAAGGTGAACGAGCTGCTGCCCCAACTGCCGGTTTTCGAGTTCCAACGCGTCCCTTGGCACGAAAGCAAGAATCTCATCTATCCGATCCTGGGAGTCGCCCTCGGTCTGCCAATCCTCACCGTCCTGTGTTGGCCAGTGGCTTTGCTCGTTCGCAAACGATATCACCGACCGCTCTTCACCGCAGCGAGGGATCGAGTCATTTACTTTCTTTCACGCGTCGTTTGTTTTCTTGAACTCGGCTACGTGGTGATTCTCGGCGTGCTGCTCTCGCGCGCACCCGAAAACGTGTCGTTGCTGGGCGACGGCCTGGATCCATGGCTAAAGCTGCTGCACATCCTCGGGTGGAGCATCGCCGCAGCGATTATTGTGCTGATCATTTCCGCGGCAAGGTTTTGGAAGACTCGCGGTCTTGGCTGGTGGCCACGCACGCATGCGACATTGCTCGCACTTAGTGGCGTCGCATTTATTCTAATCGCCTGGCATTGGCATTTGCTTGACGCCTCTACCAAATTTTAGTCGAGCTGCCGAGTCATGTTGTTAATTCGCAGCGGAGTTTTTGTTGTTCTGATTCTCGCCGCGACATACGCGTCTCTTTTTGCGTACGGCCCGCTTGGACATGAGATCGTCGGCGCGATCGCCGACGAACGATTGGCGAACACGCCCACGGGCACAAAAATCCACGCGCTGCTGGACGGATTTACCCTGGAAAAAGCCGCGGTTATTGCCGACGACATCAAAGGCTGGGACAAGAAGGGTGTTGATGATCCAAGGTCATTTCATTATTCAGCGCATCGGAATATCGACAGACAGTTGCGCGATTTCTGGCGAGCAAATCCGCCGACGCCCGGCCTAAATCCAGACGCGCCTTCGCATCATTGGTTCCACTACACCGACGTTCCCGTCGTGCCGGCGCAACGATACCGTGACGGTTCCGCCGGTCGCAGCAAGTGGGACATAGTCCATATGATTCCATTTTGCGTCCGAGTTTTGCAGGGACGAGTGCCTGAACAAAATGAGCGAAAGATTACCAAGCCCGTAGCGCTTATCTTGCTTGCGCATTACGTGGCCGACATTCACCAGCCCCTTCATGTAGGCGCGGAATATTTCGATCAGCAGGGCCGAGTCGTAGATCCGGATAAAGATAAGTCGGCGCTTGGAGATGAAGGCGGAAATACGTTTACACTTGAACTGAGCGACGAGCCGCCGCGCAGACGCGGTATCCATAAGAAGAAACTCCATGGCTTTTGGGACTATGACGCGGTAAACGCTCTTTTTCCCCAAGTGCCTGCCATGTTACGAAAAGGTGAATTGCAGGCGCTCATCGAACCGCACAAGAGACAATTGGTTCACGAGATGGCGACGCATGAACCAAACAGTTGGCGAATGCCACCAAATCTCGCCGTCGATGGTTATGCCGAGATATGGGCGGATGAAATCTTGCCGGTCGCTGGTGAGGCGTATGCGCGTCTGCAATTTACAGATGTGCACTCGCAACAAGAGGAGGCCGGCATTGTTGCAGCGGGTGAAGCAGTCGAAAAACCAATTGAAAATCAAATGAACTATCGCGCCTGGGCAACAGGTGTTGTCCGGCAGGAACTACACAAGGCGGGTTGGCGGCTTGCCGATTTGCTGGAGAAAATTCTGTAACTGAAAATGCGAGCCGTTGTCCAGCGTGTGAGCCGCGCACGTGTAACCGTGGAGAGCAGCGTCACGGGAGAAATCACGACGGGCCTCATGATTTTGCTCGGCATCGGGCGCGATGATACACCCGCCGTCGCGGTCAGCATGGCCGAGAAGGTCGCAAACCTGAGGATCTTTGAAGACGATCAGGGAAAAATGAATCGCTCCCTGCTGGACGTGGGAGGCAGCGCGCTGGTTGTCTCACAGTTTACGCTTTACGGCGACGCGCGCGGTCAACGCAGACCCAGCTTTATTGCTGCTGCACCGCCGGAACAGGCAAAGAAGCTCTACGAAGAGTTCAGCGAAGCGCTGCGCAGGTTGGGAGTCACCGTAGCGACAGGAGTTTTCCAGGCGATGATGTCAGTAGAATTGGTCAATGAAGGCCCGGTCACAATCCTCCTGGATTCTGACAAAACGTTCTAGAAAGTTGCACTTAACCGCGCCGCATTGGATTGCTCCCGGGCTTGTATAAACGAGAGCAAGGCGGTTACAAAATCCGGCTGTTGCGCAGGGTTTCGCGAAGCTTTAGGAGTGCGCACGCGTCCTCGCGTCGCTTTTAAAAAGCAGTATTCGATCTCGAGGTTCATTCGGCATGGCAACCTCGAGACAATGAAAGCGATGCGAGGACGCATCGCACTCCCAAAGCACTTCGTGCGAAATTTGGACGCGATACCAAAAAAAATCGCGCCGGGACTTTTCACCGGCGCGATTTCTCTTAAGAATTCTCAGAAAGACTCAGGCTTCGGTCTTCTTCGCGTTCGCGGTTTTCTTGCATTGCGCTTTCAGTTGAGCGAACTGCTCGGCTGAAAGGATGCCTTTCGCCTGCTTGAGGAATGTCTTCCGGCTTTCCTTTGTGCAGCCGGCCTTCACGCATTCGGCCTGCCACGTTTCGATTTTTGTCTTTTGGTCGGGCGTGAGATTGAGCGTTGCCAAGTTAGCGCACGCCATTGAATCCGCCTTCGAGGCGCCCTTGGCGCAACACGCCTTGTCTCCCGCGAACGCACTGGATGCCATAAGCATTGCAACTGCAACTAGAGCTGTAGTGGTAATTTTAATCATCGTGAAGCCTCAGATGGCCGGACCGCGGAAAGCGTTCAATATTTCTGTGATGCTCTCACGCGGAAGATTGTAGGGCAGGCGCTCCGCCTGCCTACGTTGGCAACCGAAGCGGTCGTCCTACAACACGTTTGATTGCGAGTATGGCAACGACCTCTACACTAACAATCCATGCCCACAAGGCCTGACCCGGTTCGCCCGATCCGCCTTTCAGAAATACAAGAAGCGCGCAAACGAATTGCCGACACGATCGTTCGCACGCCGCTGATCCGTCTGGAGCTCGGACCGGGTTTTCCTGACATTCGACTCAAGCTGGAGAACCTGCAGCCGATTAATGCCTATAAGCTGCGCGGCGCAGCGAACGCCGTGGCACTCCTTTCCGATTCCGAGCGCAAGCGCGGAGTCTGGACAATCAGCGCGGGAAACGCTGGACAAGGGGTAGCCTACGCAGCGCGACAAGCGGGTGTGCCATGCTCTGTCGTGGTGATTGAGACCGCGCCAAGATCGAAGCTGGAACGGATGCGCGCGCTCGGCGCGAAACTCATTCCGGTATCGTACGACGTCGCATGGAAAACACTGGAGGAGCGTTCATTTCCGGGAGCCGACGGAACATTTATTCATCCTTTCGATGACAACAATTTCATCGCCGGCCACGGAACGATGGGATTAGAAATTCTTGAAGATGCGCCGGAGGTGACGGCGGTCATTGCCAGTATTGGCGGTGGTGGTCTAATCACTGGTGTTGCCAGTGCGATCAAAGCGGTGAAGTCCGATGTAAAGGTTTTCGGTGTTGAACCGGAGACAGCGGCACCCGCCGCGCTCTCGTTCAAGATGGGATCGCCGCAAGTGTTCAAAGATTGGAAAGCCTCCTTCGTCGATGGCGCCGGCGGTCAAAGCATGTTCCCTCGAATGTGGGAACGAATGAAACCGGTTGTGGACGATTGCTTCGTTGTCAGCCTTGAGGAGACCGGGAAAGCGATGCGGCTCATGGCGGAAAAGGCACGGGTGATCTCCGAAGGCGCGGGCGCGTTGCCGCTCGCTGCTGCTTTGAGTGGGAAAGCCGGCAAAGGCCCGATCGTAGCAATCGTCTCAGGTGGTAACATTGATCTTAACAAATTCTGCGAATTGACCGCTAACTAGGAATTGTCACCATCGCCACGCCAGTATTGACTTTTCCCTCAGAACTTGAGAAAACCTTAACCGTAGTACATCAGCGGAGGAAAACTTATGAAAATCGGCGATACAGCACCGGATTTTGAGGCGGAAACCACCGAAGGCCGAATCCGTTTCCATGATTGGATCGGCAACTCCTGGGCTATTTTATTCTCACATCCAAAGGATTTCACTCCAGTCTGCACAACCGAGCTAGGTTACATGGCTAAAATTAAGCCGGAGTTCGACCGCAGAAATGTAAAAGTCATGGGATTGTCGGTCGATTCGACTGGCGATCATGAGGGTTGGGCGAAGGACATTGAAGAAACGCAAGGACACGCGCCGAACTA
This sequence comes from Candidatus Udaeobacter sp., assembly GCA_013372845.1. Lineage (GTDB taxonomy): Bacteria > Verrucomicrobiota > Verrucomicrobiia > Chthoniobacterales > UBA10450 > Udaeobacter. The sequence goes on along the minus strand of JAALOD010000029.1, from coordinate 2,456 downwards.
TCCAATCGTCGGTGATGCCGACTTTAAGATCGCAAAATTATACGGGATGCTTCCGGCGGACGTTGCGGGCGATCCGAAGAAGCGTACGCCGGCGGACAACGCGACCGTGCGCAATGTTTACGTCGTCGGCCCCGATAAGAAGATCAAGTTGATCCTCGTCTATCCGATGACCACGGGCCGCAACTTCGACGAAGTGCTGCGTGTGATCGACTCGCTGCAATTGACGGCGAAGCATCAGGTAGCAACGCCGGTGAACTGGAAGCAAGGCGACGACGTGATCATCGCTGGTTCCGTGTCCGACGAGGAGGCGAAGAAGCGTTATCCGCAAGGGTGGAAGGCACCAAAGCCGTATCTTCGGATCGTACCGCAGCCGCAATAGTCCCAAACGCATCAGGCCCTTCGCGAATACGAGCCGTCATTCCGAGCGAAGTCGAGGAATCCCGTTGCAGCTACCTTGTGATAGCGCCACGGGATCCTTCGACCCCACGGAGTTTACCCTGAGCGAGCCAAAGCGAGTCGAATGGGCTGCGCTCAGGATGACCATCACATTCGATTCTGCTAATCTGTTGAGGCCTCAGCGGAATACTTCACAGGGTCCTGCTGAAAATACTTTTGCAATTCTTCGTATAGCCGCGGGTGACGCGCGCGCAGCGCGCGTGGCTGTTCAAAGAACGCCTCGACCGATACGGCGAAAAACTCAGTGGGATCCGTGGCTCCGTAAGTATCCAGTAACGTTGGTATCCCCGTCTCGTCAGCAGCGCGCAGCGATGCAAACTCGGTTTTCATCACTTCGCTCCAGGCCGATTGCTGTTCCCGCGTTGCCAATCCCGGCACTCCGTCGGCTGCGTGATTTTCGTAATCGAGTTGGTGAGCAAATTCATGAAGGACAACGTTCTTACCATCGGAGGGATCAGCCGCGCCGTGTTTAACGGCGCCCCACGCGAGGACCAACGAACCCATTCTACGGCCGGTCTCGCCAAGACGACCCACAGTCCTCTCTTCCCAAACATGCTCACCGATCTGGTGGTCTTCCTGTACCATGTATGTCAATGGATAAACAAGAATCGTCAGGAGACCGGGGAAATAGTCTGCCTCGCGATGTAGCAACAGAAGACACGCTTGCGCCGCAATCGTGACGCGGACCTCATCGGTGATCTCGAAACCGCCGCATCCTTCGAACCGTTTTTCCGCAAGGAATACTTGAATGTGACCAAGCAGTTCGAAGCGATCGCTCCCGGACAGTTTATGAAAAAAGACAACATGACGCTGAACCAACGCCAGCCATTCCTTCGGAAACGGCCGCGCTCGCAGGCGACGTCGCTTTCGCCGCTTCAGGAACTCAAGGATCATATGAAAATGTGAGCAGAACGGTTCACCACGTTCGTTTTAGCGGATGCGCTTCGGTATTAAAGATAACTTTATCGAATTGCAAGGTTTCAGGCGGCGCGAAGAGTAAATAGAAATATTTGAAAGTCTCGGCCAGGGCGAAGCTCTCCATTTCATCGAACTGTTGTTTAGTGCCCACGTCAGCGAGCGCAGCGTAACCAGCCTCGGCGCGGCAATACTTAACGAAGTCACGGAACATTTTCTCGCCCATCCGCTGATACTCCGGGCCACCCGTGTAATGATAAAGGTAATAAGTGGACTCAACGATCTCCGGACGCAGACGATAACTTCCAGCGATCACGCGCATCGTTTTGTAATCGAGAGTTTCCGGCTCAATACCGTGCAGGTTCCACATTTTGAACGATGATGTTTGCAGACGCCGTGCGCGAGTCAGATCGCCGGAGAGGGCCAGCAACCCGGGGAAGAATGCATCGAGCGCGCCGTACGTCGTGTTGGTCCGGTTGCCTGTTTGCATATCCGCGTGGCCGTACCACAGTTCGGCGCCGGATTCGTCGGCAAGATATTTGTTCACCGCGGGTATGCTCGCGTTCCACATCTCGCGACAATCTTTATCTCCGAACAGGAGCCAGCACTTCCAGAGGTATTCGTAGTACGAATCGATGCCGCCGCTGATATGACTATCGGTGTTTGTCCAGGCGCCTGTCTCAACGTTGATGCTCTCTCCGACGAGCCCGAGCGAGGACCGTCGCTTGAAGGTTTCGACCAGAGCGCGTTTCGCTTTCTCGTAAAAAACAGGTCTGCCAGTGAATTTACTTAGCGTGCCAAATTCCAACAGCAGCGTCCCGGTTTCTGCCGGATTCGTTACCGGATCGCGCGTCTGGCCAGTACGAAGATTGACATAAACATAAGGGAGCCCGGTAGGTGAATTAAAAGCTGGAAGCAATCGGTTGCCCAGATCCTCGGCCAAGCTCAGGAGGCGTTTGTCGCCCGTCAGTTGATAGCTCGAGAGAAGTCCGCCGAGCAGACGTATCGTTATCTCGAAATTTTTGACGTAGATGTCGCGATCGAATGAGAGATCACCGACGATCAGTGATCGCGCCCGTTCGGCC
>JAALOD010000028.1:11176-30191 GCA_013372845.1 Candidatus Udaeobacter sp. | reverse complement strand
CTGCCACGCAAACGGCGCACTAACAAACCGCCGTGTGGATTGTTCGTTTAGCTCTGAGGCGGCCGTACACCTTCACGGTGGCAGCCATTCTGATCGTGCTCATGGGCATCGTCACGATCGCGCGCATGGCTACCGACATTTTTCCCAAGATCGACATCCCCGTGGTGAGCGTGATCTGGAGTTTCCCGGGCGTCGCACCCGAAGAAATGGAGAAACGCTTCGTCACGGTGACCGAGCGCGCCATGACCACGACCGTGAACGACATCGAGCATATCGAGTCACAGAGTTACAACGGCGTCTCGGTCATCAAGGTTTTCTTCCACGAGGGCGCCAAGGTTGAGGCCGGCGTTGCCCAGGTCACATCGATCACCCAGACGCTCCTGCGCATTCTGCCGCCCGGCACAACGCCGCCTCTCATCCTTCAATACAGCGCCTCGAATGTGCCAATCCTGCAACTCGGCCTAACCAGCAAAACGCTTTCTGAACAGCAGCTCTACGATCTTGGTTTAAATTTCATCCGCACACAGCTCGCAACCGTGCAGGGCGCACAAGTCCCGCTCCCATACGGTGGCAAGTCGCGCCAGGTCATGGTCGATATCGATCCGCAGAAACTTTTCGGCAAAGGGCTTTCCCCAGCGGACGTCAGCAACGCGCTCAATGCCCAAAACGTCATCCTTCCGGCCGGGACGCAGAAAATCGGCGACCGCGAATACAATGTGCGGTTGAACTCGAGCCCGGAACTTTTGCAGACACTGAACGATCTGCCAATCAAACAGGTAAACAACGCGATGGTTTACATTCGCGATGTCGCGCACGTTCGAGACGGCTTTGCCGTGCAAACGAACATCGTTGCGCAAAATCGAGTGCGCTCGGCACTGCTTACGGTTTTGAAAAGCGCGAGCGCGTCCACACTCGATATTATCAGCCGGGTGAAAGCGGCGTTGCCGCGGATCAAGGCGACCTTGCCGCCAGAGCTCGACATCACTCAACTGTTCGATCAGTCGATCTTCGTGCGGGCCGCTATCAACGGCGTTGTGAAGGAGGGTGTGATCGCGGCGTGCCTGACAGCGCTCATGATCCTGCTTTTTCTCGGAAGCTGGCGCTCGACTCTGGTGGTCGCCACTTCAATCCCGTTGTCGATCTTATGCTCGGTCATCGTTCTTAGCGCGCTCGGCCAAACCCTGAACCTGATGACCTTGGGTGGACTTGCCCTCGCCGTCGGCATTTTAGTGGATGACGCTACGGTCGAGATCGAGAACATCCATCGCAATCTTGCCATGAAGAAGCCGATGGTGCGCGCCATCCTCGATGGCGCGTCGCAGATTGCGGTGCCCGCGTTCGTCTCAACTCTCTGTATTTGCATCGTTTTTGTGCCGATCTTTTTCCTCAGCGGTACGGCCAGATTTCTTTTTCAACCGCTCGCCATGGCGGTGATTTTCGCCATGCTCGCTTCTTATCTTCTCTCGCGCACAGTCGTTCCGACGATGGTGAGATTTCTTCTACGCGAACATCTCGATGAAATTGATACCAGCCTTGCCCAGAGTGTTGAAGGATCTGACGGCGGCGAAGAGAAGATCGCCAATAGGTCTCGCGAAAACCCGACCGCGCCTCGTCTAAGCGGCTTAGGCCAAGTTTTCGGTTTCTTGAGCTGGATTCACGAGAAGTTCAATCATGTGTTCGAAAAGCTTCGCGCCCGTTATGTAAATGCGCTGCGCTGGTGTCTCGAGCATCGCCGCCTCGTGTTCGGAGCTATGGGCGCCATGGTGCTTGTTTCGTTCGCCCTGGTTCCTTTTCTGGGGCGGGATTTCTTTCCAGCGGTCGATGCCGGCCAATTTCGATTGCACGTGCGCGCGCCCGCCGGCACGCGACTCGAATCAACCCAGGAACGATTTTTTCAGGTGGGGAACGCCATTCGCGAAGTCATTCCACCTAACGAAATCCAGAACGTGCTTGATAATATCGGGCTGCCTTCGAGCGGAATTAATCTCGCCTTTGGCGATAGTTCAACGATCAGCTCGGCCGATGGTGAAATCCTTGTCGCCCTGAATCCAAATCATAAGCCAACCGCGCAATACGTGCGGATCCTGCGCGAAAAATTGCATCGCGATTTTCCGGACATGGAATTCTTTTTCTCCGCGCCTGATATCGTCGGTCAGATTTTAAATTTCGGCATTCCGGCGCCGATCGATATTCAAATAACCGGTCGCGACCCGAAAGGGTACGACATCGCCAACGAAATCAAAACGCGCGTCGCGCAAATTCCCGGAGCAGTCGATACCCACGTGCATCAACTCGTCCATGGGCCCGACCTGCGTGTGAATGTGAACCGGACGCGAGCCGAACAAATTGGCCTGACGCAAAACAATGTCGCGCAGAGCATGTTGATTTCGCTCAGCTCGAGCGGTCAGACTGCTCCCAACTACTGGCTCAATTTTCAGAACGGCGTGAACTACCAGGTCGCGGTGCAGACGCCCCAGTACAAAATGGACACCCTGCAGGATTTGAAAAACACGCCGGTAGTGGCGCCCAATCTGCCGCGTCCGGAGTTGCTGGGGAACCTGGCCACCGTTGAGCGGCGCGAGTCACCGGTCATCGTGAATCATTACAATGTACAGCCGGTTTTTGACGTCCTGGCTAATGTGCAAGGCCGGGATCTCGGCGGCGTCGCCGACGGAGTCGCTAAAGTGGTAGACAGTTTCAAGTCGAAACTGCCCCGCGGCACGTTTCTCAGTATACGCGGTCAAGTTCAGAGTATGAACAGTTCGTTCGCCGGGCTGGGCGCCGGTCTCATTTTTGCCATCGTGCTCGTTTACTTTCTAATGGCGGTCAATTTCCAATCCTGGACCGACCCGTTCATCATTATCATGGCTCTGCCCGGTGCCTTGTGCGGCATCATCTGGATGCTTTTCATTACCGGCACCACGCTCAACGTCCCATCGCTAATGGGCGCGATCATGGCCATCGGCGTGGCCACGGCCAATAGCATTTTGGTTGTGACTTTTGCCAATGACGAGCGATGCGCGCACGAAAATAAGAACGCTTTTGACGCCGCCCTCGCCGCCGGTTTCACGCGCTTGCGTCCCGTGATAATGACCGCGCTGGCAATGATTATCGGAATGTTGCCGATGTCGCTCGGATTGGGCGAGGGCGGCGAACAAAACGCGCCGCTTGGGCGTGCCGTGATTGGCGGGTTGCTCGTCGCTACTGTTACAACGCTGTTTTTTGTCCCAGTCGTTTACAGTTTGCTCCGGAAAAAGGAATTCACCTGTGACGAAGATGAAGAGTTTGCGCGCCAGGAGCACGGCGGAACGGCAGAGGGGGGCGCCCAATGATCCACACCGAGACTGACAAACATAAAGGCAATGGCGCGCACGATGATGGCGGCGCGCTCGCCGCTGCGAGTCGGTCCGGTGGCGGACAAGATCGACGGGCAGAGCCGCGCACACCGCTCCGTCCGCCGATGCGAAGCGTTGCCGTCTGGGGACCGATCGCGGCTGTCACGGTGCTGGCGATTCTGGTCATAATCGGAGTCTGGCATCGCATTAGCCAGCGTCACGACCAGGAGAATTTCGCGCAGCGAACAACGCAGCTCGAAGTGAATGTCGCGACCGCGCAGCGCGACAGTAAGCCGAAGGAATTAATTTTGCCCGGAACCTTCCAAGCCTTCAATCAAACGACAATTTTCCCTCGGTCGAACGGATACGTCGAAAGCTGGAAGGTCGATATCGGCGACTACGTGCAGGCTGGCCAATTGCTGGCCGAGATTGCGACACCGGAAGTGGATCAGCAATTGGCACAGGCGCGCGCACAGGAGGAGATAGCCAAACTGACCGCCGATCGCTGGCGCGATCTGCTCGATAAAAAAGTCGTGTCGAAACAGGAGTACGATCAAAACGAAAAAGCCTACGAGGCAGCCAATGCGAATTTACAGCAGCTCGAAAAAGTCCAGGGTTTCCAACAAATCCTCGCGCCGTTTGCTGGAAAGATCGCTGCTCGAAATATCGATGTTGGCACGCTCGTGACCGCCGGGACCGGAAATTCCGGCACACCGCTTTTCAGCCTCGTGCAGAGTGATGTGCTTCGCGTTTACGTGTTCGCCCCGCAGGAGAATGCGCCCTCGATTCACGAAGGACTGGCAGCGAAAATTGTTCTCCAGGAATATCCCGGTCAGGAATTCGACGGTAAGGTCACACGCACGGCGGGCGCACTCGACCCACAATCGCGCACCATGCAGGTGGAAGTGCAGGTGCCCAACCAACAAGGCAAACTTTACGCCGGAATGTACGGGCAGGTTAAATTCCTATTGCCGGATGACAATGCGCCGATCGTTGTGCCGGCGGATGCATTTGTTTTTCGCGCTCAAGGTCCCCAAGTCGTCACGGTCACGAACGACAATCACATTCACTGGCAGAAAATTAGTGTCGGGCGCGACTTCGGCACGCAACTGGAAGTGCTGGATGGCCTCAAGGAAAATACAAGGGTTGTTATGAATCCAACCGACGACTTGCGGGAAGGTATTCAGGTCGAAGTGAAATCGACGGAAGGTTCAAATCCCGGAAGCACCGTTGCTCAATCAAGTTCGACCAGGTGAGAGTAAGTATGTAGGGAGGAAAAAAAGAAGCAATGGATAAGAACCTCGAAAAAGTGAAGCTACTCGCGCGCGACCTGCGTGATGGAAAAGAATTTCCGCGCAGTCCGCGTCAAACGCTGGCTGGCTATGTGCTGGCGGCGCGAGCCGTCGACAAATGCCGCGCAGTGCTGGTAGGCTGGGAAGGGGAATACCATTCCAATTGTCCGCTTGATCAACGCTGGCTGAAATTTGCTGAAATTGACTATGACGATTTTCGGTCGTTCGTTGCCGCTGGCGGAACCGACGATGAAATTGCGGCTTGGATTGGCGAGCACGCTAAAAAGCGTCCGCGTGCCGAGATCATTGCTTGGAACAACAAAGAACGCGACCTGCATTTGAGCGACCTGCCCTTGGAACTCCAGGAGTACATGGAGGATTATATTCAGAAGTTCATTCCTCGTAACAGGGTGGTGTATCACTGGTTCGACGTGTACGACTTGGAAGAAGAACGGATCTGAGACGGGAGTGCTTGGGCAACCCCACGTCGGCGGCGGAAAGGTCGGTGATGTTCCACCAGACTTCTCGTCGAAATTACAGTTTTGTTGTCTTTATGCGCCTTGAGGGTATGGCAGAGATGGTGCCTTTGAAAACCGTTGTGCCAGAACCGGACGGCGTGTCGCAACTAGTGGAGCATCTTTTTCGCCACGAGGGCGCGAAGATGGTTGCCATTCTCACCAGAATCTTCGGCATCGAACATCTAAACCTCGCGGAGGACGTGGTGCAGGAAGCGCTCTCGCGCGCGTTGCAGACCTGGCCGTATCGCGGGGTTCCGGACAACCCCGCCGCGTGGATCATGAGGGCATCGCGCAACCTCGCGCTCGACGTGATCCGGCGGCAAAAGACTTTCCGCGCGAAAGAAGCTGAGATCGCGCGCCTAATCGAGCGCGACGGGTCTGCATCCGGAGGTGCAATTTTTTCAGAATACGAAATTGCCGACGACCGATTGCGGATGATGTTCGTGTGCTGTCACCCCGTCATCCTGCCGGAAGCGCAGGTCGCGCTGGCGTTGAAAACGCTCTGCGGCTTTAGCGTAACCGAAATCAGTCGCGCATTCCTCACCACGGAGGCGGCGATTGCCAAGCGACTCACTCGCGCAAAGCAGACGATCCAGGAGGCGCGGGTTCCATTTGAGATTCCCGCCAGCGACGAGTTGGCGCGGCGGCTCGAGAGCGTTCTCCAGTCCCTGTACCTGCTGTTCAACGAAGGTTACAAAGCCTCCAGTGGCGACAAACTGGTTCGTGAAGAGCTGTGTCAGGAAGCAATTCGTCTCACCGAACTACTGGCGCAACATTCCGCCGGGAATCACCCGAAGACGCATGCGTTGCTGGCGCTCATGCTGTTGAATGCGGCGCGGCTTGCGGCGCGGGAAGATGAGCAGGGCAATCTGCTCCGCCTTGAAGATCAGGACCGCGCGCGCTGGGACCAGGAGATGATTATGCGCGGAATGTCGCACCTGGGCGAATCGGCCGCAGGTCATGCGCTCAGCGAATATCATCTGCAAGCGGGCATCGCCGCCTGCCACGCGACGGCCAAAGATTATCAATTAACGGATTGGACGAGGATTTTGTCGCTTTACGATCGGTTAATGGAATTTGATGATTCGCCCGTGGTCGCGCTGAATCGAGCCGTGGCTGTCGGCAATGTCCACGGGCCAAAAGCAGGACTCGAAGCCGTAGCGGCAATCCACAAATCAAAGAAACTGAATTCGTATTATCTGCTGTACGCGGTCCTCGGCGAATTCGAGCTCCGCTTGAACCATCAGCACGCTGCTGTCGAACAATTCCGGAAAGCGTTTGAACTCGCTGAGACGAAATCTGAACGAGCCTTCCTTTTAAGACGAATGCAAGAGTGCGAAGGAATTCTGAGGCCTCATTGAGCGGGACAGGCGCTTGCGGTCGAACGCTTCCACGGAGATTTTTGGAAATTTCTTCGACAATGTCCTGAAGGCACTCCCTCGTTCGTCATATCTGCAAATGACACATCAGCAGAAAGGCAAAAAATGAGCAAGTCAGAGAAAAAACAGCCTGCAAGCGTCGCTTGGTTTGAAATCCCGGCCGATAACCCGGAGCGAGCCACGGCGTTTTATAGCAATTTGTTTGGCTGGAAGATCAATCCGTTTCCCGGAGGAGGCGATTACTGGCACATCGACACCGGCGGTGCAGACGATACGCCAGATGGCGCGCTAAAGCGACGCAAACATCCACAGGAGCCGGTCGTTAACTACATCAGCGTGGATTCTGTAGACAAGTTCGCCGATAAGATCGCCAAACTGGGCGGCAAAATTTGCATGGGCAAGACGGCTGTGCCGCAGATGGGCTACTTCGCCGTCTGTCAGGACACCGAGGGCAACGCGTTTGGAATCTGGCAGAGCGATCCGAACGCAAAATAATTGTCCCAAACTGGGTCATTCGATCGTCGTAGTTCTGAAAAGGCAGAAAACAATCAAACATCAACGGAAGGATTAATATGAGCACACAAAATCAGAATGGATACATGCTGCTGTACCGCAGCGATGAATGGTACAACAGGCTTTCGCACGAAGAGCTTCAGAAACTCATCGGCCAAAACCAAGCCTGGTTCGAAAGATTGACTGCGCAGGGGAAAGCGAAACCTGGCCGCGCCCTTGAACGCACAGGCGCGATCGTCTCTGGCAGAAACGGACGGTTCGTTACGGACGGGCCGTTTGCTGAATCGAAGGAAGCCATTGGTGGATATCTGGTGCTGGATGTCGAAACGATCGAAGAAGCCATTGCCATTGCGCAGAGCAGCCCCGGCCTTGCTTATGGCGGTTCAATCGAAGTGCGGCCGGTGGCTGAAGAATGTCCGCTCGATGTGCGCGCACGTGAATTGGCGCGAGAAGAACAACTTGCAACCGTTTAAAATCAACGACAGTTAACTATCAATCGTCAAACACCGAATATGAACACACAAAGTCAAAATGGATATATGCTGCTGTTTCGCGGGAACGACTGGCTCAAGAGCCTTTCGCCAGAGGAAAAGCAGAAAGTCACTGACCAATGGATGGCCTGGTTCCGGCGGCTCACAGATCAAGGCAAAGCGGTTGCCGGCAACCCGCTCGAGCGCGAAGGCAAAATTGTGTCGGGCAAAAACCGCGTCGTCTCCGATGGCCCATTTGCGGAATCGAAGGAAGCGATCGGCGGCTATTTTTTGCTCGATGTTGCCAGCATGGATGAGGCCGTGGCGATCGCTCAGGAATGTCCCGGTTTGCCGTACGGCGCGCGCGTGGAAGTCAGGCCCGTGGCCGGCGAATGTCCCATTGCAGCAGACATCCGAGCAGAAGCGCAGTTCGCAAAGTTATAAAGTCAACGCACCGGGAATAGCTCATGGCTCATTACGTTGACGGATTTTGTAACTTCTGTTCCGAAGAAGAGTCTTAGCGCCTATCGCCGCATGGCCCGGAAGGCGGGAACGGTGTGGCGGGATCACAGCGCGCTCGATTCGCGAGTGCGTCGAGGACGACCTGAACATTATTCGTCCATCTCGAAATTGAACTGAGAAGCCGCGTGCTCCCCGTAGTTGATAACCGGGTAATCGTCGCGAGCGGGATGTCAACCGGCGGATTGGCCGCGTTCGGGGTGAAGAAGTTCTTTCTGAACCCAACCGAAATCTACCAAGCAGACGAAAGTGGAAGAAGACGAAATGCTGATCGAAAACTGACTAATCCAGAGTCAGAATAAGTTTGAATGTAGCAAGGTAGGAATGATTTTATGTAAGAAAATGAAAAAGCGATTCACGTGACTATCGTCACGCGATAGATCACGTCTGATGTCCTGAATCACCTTCTTCGTTCGTCATATTACCAAAGAAAGCGATCGAACTCATAAAACTGGAGAAAGACAAAATGAAAATCGAAACAATGGAACCGAAAACACGCATAACTGAAGCGAATCCTTCCAAAATCGTGTCAAGGGAGCAGTGGATCGTCGCGCGCAAGGATTTACTGACACGCGAGAAGGAGTTGACAAAATTACGTGACGAAGTGAGCCGCCATCGGCGCGAGCTGCCATGGGTTAAGATCGACAAGGAATATGCCTTCGACGGCCCAGATGGCAGGGAAACCTTGGCCGATCTCTTCGCCGGGCGCAGCCAGCTGATCATCTACCACTTCATGTTCCATCCCGACTGGAAAGAGGGATGCCCGAGCTGCTCGTTTGTGTCCGACCATCTTGACGGCGCGTTGTCGCACCTCGCGGCACGCGACGTGACGCTGACAATGGTCTCGCGGGCACCGCTGGCGAAGATCGAAGCGTTCAAGAAACGCATGGGGTGGCACTTCAAGTGGGTTTCGTCGTTCGGCAGCGACTTCAACTTCGACTATCACGTTTCGTTTGCGCCCGACCAGAAGGCCGGCGGCAAGGTGGACTATAACTACACGATGCAGGAGTTCCCAAGCGACGAAGGTCCCGGTCTGAGCGTGTTCCATAAGGATCCGACCAGCGACGAGATCTTCCACACGTACTCCACCTACGCCCGCGGGCTCGAGCCGCTGGTTGGCACGTACACGCTGCTCGACCTGGTCCCCAACGGGCGCGACGAAGACCACCTGGCGTTCAGCATGCAGTGGGTCCGCCACCACGACCGGTACGGGACGAACCTGTTTCTCGATGAGACGTTGCCTTATTGGCCCTCGACGGCGTCGCCGCAATCCTCAACTTGCGCGTGTGCGGCGACGGAGTGCACACGTGAAAGCTCTGTGGCTGCTGCAAGGTCGCGGTCGAAGCGGCGAGATAGCCGGTTGGATTGTTCGAGCGCAATCCTGGCGCTGCTGCCGAAGTGTCCGATGTGTCTGGCAGCATACGTAGCGGTTTGGAGTGGAATCGGTCTTTCGTTCTCAGCCGCGACACACTTGCGATTGTCGCTTTTGATTCTGAGTGTCGGATCGATTTTGTTTCTGGTGGCGAAAAGCACTCGTCGCCTGATTCACAGATTTGGCCAGCACGAAAAAATAATCAGGAGGAGAGCAGTATGTTAAAAAACAGTAAGGCATTCAGCGGTTTTTCGGCGGGAGACATCCCGAAGGCGAAAGAATTCTATGCCGGAACACTCGGATTGGATGTTTCGGAATCTCACGGCCTGCTCACGTTGTCGCTCGCCGGCGGGAATAATGTTCTCATTTATCCAAAGCCAAACCATGTTCCGGCTACGTTCACTGTACTGAATTTCCCCGTGAACGATGTCGATCTTGCGGTGGACGAACTGACGAAGCGAGGCGTTCGCTTCGAAAAGTACGATCTGCCCGATCTTAAGACGGACAAGAAAGGCGTCATGCGCGGGAATGGTCCAACCATTGCCTGGTTTAAGGATCCGGCAGGAAACATTCTCTCGGTAATTGATCAAGCCGAAGCAATGTTACAGCCATGAGAAAAATAATCGCAGGTTCACAAACAACCTAAGGAGAGTTCATATGGCCAAAAACGAGGCGGACGCGAAAGCAAAGTAGCATTACATCTTTTCAGACGAGGCCGAAACAGCAATGACAAGGGAAAAAAATACTACGGCAGACGATATCGTCGCAATCACACGCGCTGCTTACGAAGCCTATGTTGCTAAGGATCGTGAGGTAGTTGAGAGACTGATCGCGCGGGACTTCCACTTTCCAGCCCACTTGATAACCGGATTCGCCGCGCGACCTACTTTGCGCGTTGCTGGCCGAACAGCGAGAACATCAAGGGTTTCGATTTCATCCAACTCGTGCCCCACCGCGACCGGGTATTCGTCATCTATGAAGGGCGTCGTGCCCACGGGCGCGGGTTCCGCAATACCGAGGTCGTCACGGTGCGCGAAAACCAAATCGTGGATGTCGAGGTCTATTTCGGTTGGTCCATCCCACACGAGGCGCCAGCCGGCGGTTTCATCGATGAGAAACAGGCCGAAAAACAGCATTAAACGGAAAGGATAGAGATATGAATCGCGTCACACATTTTGAAATTTACACCGAGGATGCTGAGGCGGTACAGCCGTTTTACCAGGACGTCTTCGGCTGGAAATTCCAGAAATTCGAAGGCGGCCCGATCGAGTACTGGCTTGTCACGACGGGCGATGATAACGAACCGGGAATCAATGGCGGTATCACCCGTCCGCGCAAAGGGCAAAGCCCCGGTACTTTAAACACGATCGCTGTTTCATCGCTCGATCAGACGATCAAGCAAATCGAGCAGCGTGGCGGTAAAATTTGCGTGCCGAGGATGGCGATCCCGAAAGTCGGCTGGTTGGCTTACGCGCAGGATCCGGCTGGAAATGTATTTGGAATCATCGAGCCGGATACGAACGCGAAATAGCGAAAGACGAACATCAAAGAGAGTCAATGCTCGGAAAACCACGGCTCAAGCCCGAGCAACTCGCAAATAACTCGCGAAAGCAGGACCATGAAAATACCTTTCACCGGCGGCTGCGTCTGCGGCGCAATTCGCTACGAATGCACGGCCGAGCCGATCATGATGTTGAAATGCCATTGCCGTGACTGCCAACAAATCAGTGGCGGCGGATTCGCTGCGGCCGTGCTGGTGCCGGCAGAGGCATTTCGATTGACGCGCGGACAATTGCGTTACCATTTCACGCCCAGCATCAGACGAGGCAAGCATAAACGCGGCTTTTGTCCCGAATGCGGGTCGCGAATGACCGGAGCGGAATTCGAAGGAGACGATTCACAATTCGTCGGGGTCTTGGCAGCGAGTCTCGATGATCCGAGTTGGTTTCAGCCGCAGATGGATATTTTCGTTTCAGAAGCACAACCGTGGGACCAAATGGATCCCGCAATTCCGAAATTTGGGCAGTACCCACCATCACCAGTGAAGGAATAAGTAAAATGCAAAAGATAACACCATTCTTGTGGTTTGATGACCAAGCCGAGAAGGCCGCGAAGTTTTACATATCCGTCTTCAAAAATTCGAAGGTTGGAAAAAGTACCCGCTACGGCGAAGCGGCAGAAAAGGCCGCTGGACGACCGGCGGGATCGGTCATGACTGTCGAGTTCGAGCTCGAAGGCCAGAAATTCACGGCGCTCAACGGCGGCCCGGTGTTCAAATTTAATGAATCGATTTCGTTTGTCGTGAACTGCGACACGCAGGAAGAAGTCAATTATTTCTGGGAGAAACTCAGCGCTGATGGCGGACAAGAATCGGAGTGCGGTTGGCTCAAAGACAAATTCGGTGTGTCGTGGCAGGTCGTTCCCACAGTTTTGATCGAGATGTTGCAAGACAAAGATTCCGAAAAATCCGAACGCGTTATGAAAGCGATGCTTCAAATGCAGAAGATCGACATCAAAAAATTGAACGCTGCTTATGCGGGGAAATGATACTTTTGAGTTTTTTTTATAAATGGCGCTGTCATGTTGAGCGGAGCGAAACATCTCTGTTTATTCATGCGGCGGCGATCGATCCGGAAATGATCAGAGATTCTTCGCTTCGCTCAGAATGACATTACGAAACGGCCTTTATGGTGTTAGTGAAACAAAAACCCGCAACGATCGATGAGTATCTCGCAAGAATGAGTCCCGATCAACGTGCCCTCTTACAAAAACTTCGCGAGACTATCCACACAGTCGCGCCGAAGGCGGAAGAGTGCATCAGTTACGGAATTCCTGCGTTCCGCTTAAATGGGCGTTCCCTGGTTTTCTTCGGCGCATGGGCGAATCACTGCTCGTTCTATCCAGGCAGTTCGACGACGCTGAAAAAGTTTCGGGACGATCTAAAACGTTTTCAGATTACCAAGGGGACAATTCGCTTCTCGCCCGATAACCCGCTGCCGCTGGCGCTGGTGAAAAAACTGGTCAAAGCGCGTATAGCGGAAAACCGGACTTAACAAGCTTATGCCGAAAACCAGTCCACGCCGTTTGGCACAGCGATCGTATGAAGCTTTTGCTGCAGGCGATCGGAAATTTTTTGAGCAGCATCTTGCTGAGGATTTTACTTTCTCGAGTCCGCTCGATGTGGGGCTGGATCGCGCTGGATACTTCGCCAGATGCTGGCCCGGAGCCGGGCAGGGTCAAAAGTTCAATTTTTTGCGGCTCATCGAACACGACGATGAAGTCGTTGTAACCTATGAAATGACGAAGCCGAATGGAGCGAAGGGGCGCAACACGGAAATCCTACTAATTAAAGACAACAAGATTGTCAGCGTAGAGGTCTATTTTGGTTGGGACCTTTTGCCTAATCATTAATCACTAAGGAGAGAAACATGAGTAGCGTTCGAGTTCTGGTTGGTACACGAAAAGGGGCGTTCATCCTGACAGCGGATGGCGCGCGCAAACGATGGAAAGTCAGCGGTCCGCATTTTGCGGGCTGGGAAATTTATCACGTAAAAGGTTCGCCAGTCGATCCGAACCGAATTTATGCATCGCAAACCAGCGGGTGGTTCGGCCAAATCATTCAACGCTCGGATGACGGCGGAAAAAAGTGGAACACGCCCGGGAGCAGCCCGGAGGAATTGAAAAGTCCCGACGGCATGGCGAAAGGCGAGAGCAACAAATTCGTTTACGACGGTGTTCCGGGCACACATCAATGGTATGACGGCACTCAGCATCCGTGGGAGTTCAAGCGCGTTTGGCATCTGGAGCCCTCACTTCATGATCCCGAGCATGTTTACGCCGGTGTGGAAGACGCGGCACTGTTTGAATCGAAGGACGGCGGCGCATCCTGGAAGGAATTGTCCGGTCTCCGAAAACACGATACCGGCCCGAAATGGCAACCGGGCGCAGGCGGCATGTGTCTGCATACAATTCTCCTCGATCCGCAAGATCCACAACGAATATACGTGGCGATCTCGGCCGCAGGCGCGTTCCGCACCGATGACGGCGGAAAAAGTTGGAAACCGATCAATCACGGGCTGCATTCAGAATACATACCCGATCCGGCTGCAGAGGTAGGACATTGCGTCCATCGAATCGCGATGCATTCATCGCGCCCCAATACATTATTCATGCAAAAACATTGGGACGTGATGCGAAGCGATGATGGCGGCGATTTGTGGCGCGAAGTCAGCGGAAATTTGCCGAGCGATTTCGGTTTCCCGATCGACGTGCACGCCCATGAGCCGGAGACAGTTTATGTGGTACCGATCAAGAGCGATTCCGAGCATTACCCGCCCAGCAGCAGACTGCGTGTGTATCGCAGCCGGACAGGCGGCAACGAATGGGAAGCGCTCACCAAAGGCCTGCCGCAACGGAATTGTTACGTGAATGTTTTGCGTGATGCCATGTCTGTGGATTCGCTCGAGCCGTGCGGCATTTATTTTGGAACAACCGGCGGCCAGGTTTACGGATCGGCAGACGCCGGTGATAGCTGGAAGCCAATCGTGCGCGATTTGCCGGCGGTGCTTTCAGTGGAGGTGCAAACGCTGCCGTGATTCGCGTTGTTCTGCCGCCGCATTTGCGCACGTTGGCGCGCGTCGATGGCGATGTGGAACTCGACGTTAACGCTACCGTGACCCAGCGGTCCATACTCGACGAGCTCGAAACTCGATATCCCATGCTGCGTGGGACGATGCGCGATCACGTCACTGAGCTGCGCCGGCCACTCGTCCGATTTTTTGCCTGTGGAGAAGATCTATCTCACGAATCGCCAGATGCGCCGCTGCCGGAACCCATTGCAAAGGGATCTGAGCCCTTTGTAATCATCGGTGCTATTGCAGGCGGGTGAGGCGCGGATAGCCGGCGCAGTAGCAAGCGAAGCGGGCGGCGAATGTCACACAAATATCGGTTGAACAATTCTTAATCAAAAATAAAGAGGAAGAATGAATACTACAGAAGAAGTCGCAACTAAACTGGTGGACTATTGCCGCAAAGGCGAATGGATGAAGGCAGTGGACGATCTCTATGGAAAAGATATCGTCAGCGTCGAACCGCGCGCGATGGAAAATATGCCAGCAGAAATGCGTGGACTTGATCAAGTGCGTGGAAAAACGGATTGGTGGGAGAAAAATTTCGAAGTGCACAGCTCGAAGGTCGCCGGGCCGTTTGTAGCCGGGGATACGTTCGTGGTGCAGTTCGATGTGGACGTGACCGAGAAAGCTTCCAAGAAACGAATGCAGATGTCCGAAGTGGGAGTCTATAAGGTGAAAGACGGCAAAGTCGCGCACGAACAATTTCTGCCGCTCGCTCAAAAGAAAGAGTGACAAGAAAGTAGCGCAAGGCTTGTTCCGCACATTCGCGTTGAGCTTGGCAACGCGGTGATGCGTGGACACTGTCGTCAGCTTTCAATCGTTAGACCTTTGCGGGCCGGAGCGAGTTCGTTGCGGATGGCGCTTACCAGCGCATCGATTCGATCCACTGGCACATCGATGTCTTGCAGCAGGGCTTCGGCGAGGGCGGCGGCGGATTCGGCTTCGTCGTAGCGGATAATAGACGCGCCGGCCTGCAAAAACGTATCGGACTGATTGATATACTCGGCGCGGGCGATGATCCGAACCAGAGGCGCGACTTCGCGTGCGGATTGAATGATGCGCAAGCTGATATCTGCGCGTGGCACCGTAACAATCAGGTACGCTGCGGCGTCGAGTCTCGCGGCATGGAGAATGTCCGGACGCGAAGCATCACCGAAAAGCGCCTGTTTGCCCCGCTGTTGCAGCTCCACGACGACCTCGACATTGGTCTCGACGATGATCGGGTTGATCTCGAACTCGGCGAGCAGTCGCGTGACTGTTTGACCGACCGGTCCGTAGCCGACCACGATCGCACCGGGGTCCTGCATTCGTTCCGCCGCGATTTCGTTCGCGCGAGCTCCGAGCTTCTCACGTCGGCCGGCCAGCCACTTCGCGAGCAGCGGACGACGGGCGAGCAGCGGTTCGAGTGCGAGCATTCGACGGAAAATTAGCGGATTGAGACTGATGGAGACGACGGCCGCTGCGACGAGCACGCTATTGCCGCTGCCAGGGATGAGACCGAGCGATTGAGCCGTCTCGCCGAGGATGAACGAGAACTCGCCGATTTGCGCGAGCCCGCCGGCAACAGTCAGCGCGGTCTTCAGTGAATGTCCACCGATGATGACAATGCCGAGCGCGGCGAGTGGCTTGATGATCAGAATAATCGCGAGTACTCCGACAACGAGTCCCGGCGATTCAAGGATTGCACGGTAATCGAAGAGCATCCCGACGGCGACGAAAAAGAGGACCGCGAATGCATTGCGCATCGGCAGGACATCCGCGGCGGCCTGATCGCTGACTTTCGATTGTCCGACAACCATGCCACCAAAGAATGCGCCCAGCGCCAACGAGGCACCAAAGGCGACGTAGGAAACTGTCGCGACGCAAATGGCCATTACGAGCACGGAAAGCGTGAAGAGCTCACGCGAACGCAGGCGCGCAACGCGCAGCAGCAGCCACGGAACAAAGCGCGCGCCAGCCAGCATCACGATCGCGGTGAGCACGGCGAGCTTCAGGACCGCGATTCCGACCGTTTGCCAAAGGCTTGTTCCATTTCCACCGGTAGCGGCAAGCGGCGGTAGCAGGACTAACACGAGCACCGTAATTATGTCTTCCACGATCAGCCAGCCGACGGCGGCGTGTCCTTCCGGCGTATCGACGCTGCGGTGATCGACCAGCGCGCGGAGCAAAACGACCGTACTGGCAACGGAGACAGCAATCCCGAGGATCAATCCCGTTTGCCATGACCAACCGAGCGCAACCGCGAGGCCAGTGCAGGCGATCGTAGCTGCGGTGCTTTGCCCCAATGCTCCGGGGACCGCGATCGAACGCACCGCGAGCAGGTCTTTCAGGCTAAAGTGCAGACCGACGCCGAACATCAGCAGGATCACGCCCAGTTCCGCAAGCTGGGACGCGATCTTCGCGTCGCCGACCACGCCGGGCGTGTAGGGGCCGATTACGACACCAGCGACGAGATAACCGACAATGGGCGAGAGCCCGAGCCGCTTCGCTACTAATCCGAAGAGCAGCGCTGCGCTGAGCGCGAGCGCGATCGTCGTGATTAGAGGGATTTCATGCACCTGCTAAATTAGTAGTCGTCTGAAATGCTGGATTTCAAGGCACGGTCGCGTCCATGTGTTATGGGTGAACGCGTTTGCTCAAAAAAATTACGGAGCGTGCATCAGCGCACGGCCAACGCCGTTTCCGGTTGTGATTCGCGGTGCTTCTTCCCTCTCCAGCACGACCACCAAAGCACGATTGGAGAGGCGACGAAGATCGACGAGTAGGTGCCCACGAGGATGCCAACGAGAATCGTGAATGCAAAATCGTGCAGCACCGGACCGCCCAAAAAGTAAAGAGCGAGGGTGGAAAGCACTGTGGTGCCGCCAGTCAAAATAGTGCGGCCGAGCGTTTCGTTAATTGCGCGATTCATAATGAACTGCAGAGAGACTGCGTTTGTCGTGCGCATTCCCTCCCGAATCCGATCAAAGACTACGATCGTATCGTTGATTGAATAACCAGCGATTGTTAGCACTGCGCCGACGATAATCAGAGACAACTCGCGACCGAACAAGGCGAATGCGCCGATAGTCAAAATCACGTCATGCAACAAGGCAATGATCGCGGCCAGAGCAAACGCGAACTCAAATCGCGCGGTGACGTAAATGAAGATACCGATGATTCCAAGGCCGAGGGCGATCAGGGAATTCGCGCCAACTCGCCGCCGACAAGTTTACCGACCTTGTCAGTTTGCTCGACGCGGAACTGCGCCCCGGAAATTTTTCGTCGAGCAGTTTCTCGATTCGATCGCTCGTGCCAGGGCGCTGCGAATGGTGAGGAATTCCTTCCCGCTCGATTTTCCGTCTGAACGACGCTCTCTTCCAAATCGATCTGCTTCAACGCCGCGCGGACGTCGCCTTCGTCCAACTTCTTTTGCCCTTCCAGAACGAGCAGATCGCCGCCCTTAAAATCGATGCCGAAGTTCTTTTCGCCCCGCCCGGCAAATACGACGACCGAGACGAGAATTACGAGAGCGGATATACCCACCGAGAGGCGCCGTTTGCTCAGAAAATCAAAGTTCGTTGCCTTGATCAGATGAGACATGGTAACGCGTTTGAGAACGCCACTCGCGATTGCCCAGTTGAAGCAAATGCGCGTCACGAGCAGCGCGGAAAACATCGATGCAACGATGCCGATTGTGAGCGTGACGGCGAAACCTTTGACCGGTCCGGTTGCTTTCCAGAAGAGAATTAGCGCCGTGATGAGTGTAGTAACGTTCGAGTCAAAGATCGCGCTGAAGGCCCTGTCGTACGCGGCATTCAAGGCGACATTCAGCGGTTTACCGGTCGCTATTTCTTCCCGAAGCCGTTCGTAAATCAACACGTTCGCGTCGACAGCCATGCCGATTGTGAGAATGATGCCGGCTATTCCTGGTAGCGTCAGGACGAAGTTGAACATCGCCATCGCTCCGAAAAGCAGTACGAGATTGAGAATCAACGCGATACTGGCTACGAGGCCGGCAAATCGATAATAGATTATGATGAAGAGAAAGCTGAGCGCCAAACCAACCAAACCAGCGTAGACACCACTACGGATTGAATCAGAGCCAAGCGTCGCGGAAACGCTCCGTTCCTCTTCCACGGTCACCGGCGTTTGCAGCGGATTTTCCAAGACGCTCGCCAAATTGCGTACCTCTTCTTCCGTGAAGTCGCCGGTAATCGAAGCATGACCGCCATAAATCGGTTCGCGAATCACCGGCGCGGATTGCACCCTGCCGTCGAGCACGATGGCGAAGCGTTTGCCGACATGGGCTTCCGTTAATTGTCCAAAAAGGTTTGCGCCTTCGCGGTCAAGCTGGAGAGCAACGCCCCAGCCTTGCTCATCATAGGTGGGGAAGGCTTTTCGCACACGGTCGCCTAGAAGGTCAGGGCGCACTTTCACCACGAGCTCCTCCTTGATCTCTCTTTCTTCGCTTGTCTCCTTTTGCGTTTCGATGCGGTAGCCTGCCGGCACCAGGTCGGTGCCTTCTCTGATTTGTGCAATTAGCCGATTGTTCTCGGGATGGACAAGACGGAATTCCAGCTTCGCTACCTGGGCCAATTGCTGCCGCGCGGCCGCAATCTGCTCCGGAGCGAGTCCGGGAATTTGCACAAGAATCCGGTCGGCACCTTGCGGCGTAATCACCGGTTCGCTCACGCCGAACTGATCGACACGCTTCCGAATCACCTCGACTGCCTGATCGAGAGTATCGGCGCTGATTGAGCGGTCACCTTCCGGGCTGAGCCGAATCAGAAACGATGTGCCGCCTTGCAGATCAAGCCCGAGCCGGATGGTTTTGTCCGGCGGATAGAGCGTCGTGAGGCAAAACGCGACCAGCGAGACGGTGAGGATTGTGCCCAGGATGCGTTTGAGGCGGGCGCGGCTTGTCGCGAAGTACCAACCGAAGAGAGCAAGCAAGGAAATGCCTGCTAAAAAAGTAAATCCAGGAGTCATAAATAGGTAAGAGCT
>JAALOD010000028.1:8220-11076 GCA_013372845.1 Candidatus Udaeobacter sp. | reverse complement strand
TAAACCGGCGGGGCGCGTTCGCGAAGCGTGAGGCTTCCGCGAGCAATGTCTGAATGAATTCCTGTCGCGCAAAGCGAGCGCGGAGAGAAGTTGATGCGGCGCAACGAAACGTTACCGGCAGAATAGAAAAGCTGAACTGGTTGTTGCGCACTGCCCTTTCGAATACAGACCTTCGTCGAAGTCTTAGCGAGGACGCAGAAATTAATTTTCCCCTTGTGATTAAATTGCTCCTGATGGTGCTGAAGGGCAGGTGTGGAACTGTGTAGAGCCTGCAGACTCGGCGAGCAGAAGGATGCGAGTGCAATGACGCCGAAAGCGCTCACGGCTGTTCTGATTGTCCAGTTCGCCTCAATACCTTCGCTCACATTCATTCCATACGGTTTAATGTTTTCGGACGCAAATCGCTTTATCCAGACTGGATCGAGATGCGGTCGGTCGTGTTGTGCGGCAATTCGCGGCGGTGCTGATACCGTGTCACATCCGCCGATTGCATGACTCCGACGCCGTGGATATGATCGCGCTCGTGTCCGTCCACCGTAATGGAAAACGCCCGAGAGATTTTAGCGTCTTCATTCGCGCCGAGCTTTCTTGGTTCCTCGGTCTCGGAACGGCAGCAATCTTCTTGGGAACCGGAAGTCGGCTGGTTGAAATCATCGCGCATCCGGTCGCGCTGATGGTTGTCTTCCTCTGGCTTTTTGCTGTTATCCTTTGGTCCGCGGTGTCCGTGGCCCGGCATGCTGACTGCCTTGCGATCAAGTGGGGCGAGCCTTACGGGACTCTAGTACTAACGCTGTCCGCAATCACCATCGAGGTGGTGATGATTTCTACGGCGATGTTGCATGGCGAAAATAATCCTACGCTTGGGCGGGACGCAATCTTTGCTGTGGTCATGATTGCGCTCAACGGGTTCGTTGGTCTGTCCCTGCTAATTGGCGGATTACGCCATCGCGAGCAGTATTACAACCTGCAAGGCGTCAATTCCTATCTCAACGTCATCATGACGCTAGCGGTGCTCGGTTTGGTTCTGCCAAACTTTACTACTACAACGGGAGGCCCAACATTTTCTACCGAACAGCAAATCTTTTTCATTGTAGTGACGCTATTTCTTTATGCGATTTTTCTCCTGATTCAGACGATGCGGCATCGCGGCTATTTCACGGAATCGGAGCAGGCAGGTCTGGCTGCAAGTACAGATCATCATTCACTGCACGTCCAATCAACTGCTTTTCATGCGTCGATGCTGCTTCTTTATTTGATCGTCGTGATTTTGCTGGCGGAAAAGTTTGCCATCCCTTTGGACAACAGCATGGAGAAGTTTGGGCTGCCTCAGGCGTTTGGCGGCGCAATGATCGCGGCCCTGGTGCTTACACCAGAGGGAATCGGAGCTATCCAAGCCACGTTGCGCAATCAGTTGCAGCGTTCGATAAACATTCTACTCGGTTCCGTGCTTGCGACCATTGGGCTTACAATTCCCGCCGTGCTGACTATCAGCCTGGTCACGAAACGACCGGTCCTACTCGGCGTGCAAGGTGGCAATCTTCCGCTGTTGCTTTTAACCCTAGCAGCGAGTGTCGTTACGTTTACCAGCAGAAAGACAAATGTTTTGCAGGGCTGCGTCCACTTGCTCCTCTTCGCTGTATTTGTGCTATTGATTTTTGCACCTTGAGCTGCCCGTCATGGTGCGATTCAGCAGGGCTTCCCGTTCCTGTCTCTCAAGGCAGCACGTTACACGTGTCTTTGCATGACGATGGCGTCCGGTCCATTCTGGGCGACCTTAAATCCAAACCGTTCATAAAGGCGCAACACCGGCTTACCCGCTACGAGGCTGACCGAAATTGTTGACTCATTTGGGTTAGCACGGACCAATTGTGTCAGGAGGGCCGTGCCGATTCCATGTCGGCGATGCTCAGGTTTCACCGCAAAGGCGAGTTCCGGCGGCGCGTCAGGTTTGTGGACCGGCTTACGCAACCAAACGGCGCCAACCACTGATCCGTCTTTCTTGTCGTGCGCCACAAATCCGGTATCGCCCATCCGGCCCCAGCCGTCGGAGTAATGCGAGAACTCCGGTCGCAGCAGGATATCGCGTGAAGGTTGGTGGTTACCAACAGAGGATAGTCCTTGATAAAGCATCTCCCGAAGGATTGGCTCGTCGTTGGCAAGGAGTGGTCGAATCTCGTATTCCATCGAATCGGATATCGGTGTTTTGCATGTATCGTCACCGATAATAAACGAAATACCAGTCGAAAGAGGATGCCGAATACCACGATGCTTCTGCGATTGATTCGGCAGGTATTACGCGCTGCAATAATCGCGTGGTAATCTTATCGTAATTGGCAACCATTTAGGAATGGCAATGGATCGCGATTACGTTTTGGGTACGCACAACGAGGAATTAGCGAGACTCGGATTACAGCATCGTGTCTGGCGTCCGGTAGTTTTGGATTGCTGGCAGAGAGCCGGTATCACGGTCGGCAAACGCGTCCTCGACGTGGGCGCGGGCCCTGGGTACGCGACTGTCGATCTTGCGGAAATCGTCGGACCGACGGGCGAAGTGGTTGCGCTTGAGCGTTCCGAGAACTTCATCCGCGCAATGGAACAGACCTGTCGTGCGCGATCGCTCGCGAACGTGAAGATTCATCAACTCGATCTAATGGCGGATGAATTGCCCGGCGGCGATTACGACTTTGCCTGGTGCCGATGGGTCATGTCATTTGTGAATGACCCCGGCGTGTTGATCAGAAAGCTGGGCGACGCCTTGCGCACAGGCAGCCGGGTGATTTTCCATGAATACGGCCATTATGAAACGTGGCATTTTTTCCCGCGTTTGATGAATCAGGAGCGTTTCCGCGAACATGT
>JAALOD010000028.1:0-7787 GCA_013372845.1 Candidatus Udaeobacter sp. | reverse complement strand
GAAACTCAAGTAGTGCTGAAAGGTATGGCCCATCTCAGGAACCTCAATAAAGTCAGCAGCTCCCAGCTGGTTCGTGTTTACATACTGCGCAATCAGCTCGTGATCCTCTCGACTCATGATCCAGTCATATTGGCCGTGCAAAACCAGAGTGGGGACTTTCACGTGTGACCAAGCAGCGGCGAGATTCAGCTTCTGCAGCTGCTGATAAAACGCCAGTGGTCGTCCATACAGATGCGCATGATCTTTGCCTTCGGGCCAAAGCTCCCCGAGTTCGGGATGTTCGCGCAGAATCCCGTCAATGGATTTATTTTTGATCAGCCAGTCATGATAAAGGGTGGCGGCACCTTTCATCCGATCGTTTACTTCGCCAGGCGACTTGCCCATTAAGGCAAAACGGCGCCGCTCAATCTCGAGCATATGCTCGAACCATGTTTTAACCCAGCCGCCTACGACGACGTATCCCCGCACTTGCGCTTGCTCCGATTCGGTCTCTGGAACTAGAGGCCCAAATCCGCCGCCGTTGCTGATTCCAAAAATATAGACCTGATTGGTGTCGATGAAGTCGTAATTCTTCAACGCGCGAAACGCGGCGCGATAACCGGCCAGTTCAGATTCAAAATCATTTTCGGCGCAATCGCCTTCGCTGTCGCCGACACCTTGTTTGTCCACACGAAAGAAACAGAAGCCGGGCATTTGCGCAATCTCTCGAAATGCCAGGCCGGTCGCGTCATGGCGGACAACGCCAGGCCCCGGGTCCTTGTCCGGAGGCGCTTCAACCGTGTCGCAGCTGAGCCATCCGGCAACGAAGATCACCGGCAGTTTTCCGCGGACTTCGCGCGGCTTCGTGATGATTGTTCGCAATCGTTGGCCGCGTGGAGTCGTTACTGAGTCATAAATTACATCGACATTGGGATAGGTTTCACGCGGCGTTTTCGCCTTACGCGGAAGGTCGTTTGCTCCGGAAGCCTTCGGGATTACCGCGAGCGTCAGCACGAGGGCGACTATCGACACAACTCTCATCTGAATGTCCATCTTCGGTCGCGTTGTTTTTCGCTTTATGCAAAGGGGAATATCTTCGAAAAATCCACTGTTTCTGCTAGAATCATGCGTATCCGCCACGAATGATGCGGATTTTCAGCAGTGAATGACGGATTAGATGAATTTGATCTGAAGCTGCTTGATGCCATCCAGCGCAACAACCGTCTGACCGCAGCGCAACTCGCCGAAAGAGTTTGCCTTTCGCCTTCCGCGGTACAGCGCCGCCTTCATCGATTGCGTGAACGCAAAGTTATCGAGGCCGAAGTGGCAATCGTTTCACCGGAGGCGCTGGGCCAAAGTCTGACGGCAATTGTGGAAGTGACTCTCGATACGGATCGCCCAAAGGTCGTAGAAGAATTTCAGCGAGCGATTCAGGCGGCACCGGAAGTAATGCAGGCGTACTACGTAACCGGAAACGCCGACTATATTCTCGTCATCACCGCAAGAAACACGGCTGACTATGAAGCATTTGCTCGCAAATTTCTGTCGAAAAGGCCGCACGTAAAATATTTTCGCACGAGCATCGTCATGCGCCGTGTGAAGCGGGGAATGACTTTGCCGCTCAAGTCTGATCAGGGACTGCCATCAGGCTGAGGCTCCCGCCAGACCGAGGCGGTGTGCATCTGCTTGCAATGCGGTAATAGTGTTTGTGATCACGTCATCGAGCGGTATTCCCAGTTCTTCAGCGCCCCGGACGATGTCCTCGCGGTTCACGGCCCGGGCGAATGCCTTATCTTTCATCTTCTTTTTCACTGCTCGAACATCGACGTCGTGAATGCTTTTGGTTGGCCGAACGAGCGCGACGGCGACAATGAAGCTGCTTAGTTCATCGACGGCATACAGCGTTTTTTCGAGAGAAGATTCACGCGAAACGTTTGCGTAATCCGCATGTGAAAGAATTGCGCGACAGGCTTCTTCGCTCCATCCGTGGTCGCGAAGCCACGCAACGCCGACGAATGGGTGGCCGTCCGTCGGGCTACGCTCAAGATTCGGATGGCGCTCATAATCCATATCGTGCAACAGGCCCACGGCTTCCCAAAGATCGCCATCTTCCCCACGTAATTGGGCAAAATGCTTCATCGAGTCGGCGACGGCATAGCAATGTTTTCGAAGACTCTCGGATTGGACCCAATCGTGCAGAATGTTTAGGGCCTGAGTGGCGAGAGTTTCAGTGGCCATCCTGATCTTCGTTTGCCGAACGTATACGAGATTGAGTAACGGAGTTCGAGCGCGATGGAGGCAAACGAACGTAGATTTTAATCCTCTTCGAGGATAACGCGATCAACAACCATGTTGGTGCCTGTCCCGGCATAATGGACCCGGACTGGAACGCCCACCCGGATTTTTGATTTCACAGTCGCTTCGTCCAAGACCCTGCCGCTGCGTGTCACATACGTTACCGTCCTGCCGAAACGATAACTCACCGGCCCCGAACTCTCTCTAAGCACGATAGCGCTTCCCGGAGTGTACTCCGTGATTGTCCCGGTGGCTTCGGTGGTACTCGCTGTCTGAGTGGTGGTTGTCGGCCGCCGCGGTTGCTGCGGTATATCCCGCTCATTCATCAGCGGCTGGCGTGTGGTCTGCCCCCACGCAAATGACGCCACCATTGCCAGTGTAATGCTCAATAGCATTTTTTTCATGATATTCCCTTTCTTCGTTGAGTTGCGGCGCTGATGAGCGTTCTCTTTTCCCGTTTGAATTGGACGGAACCCAAAGAACACGCCGCTGTACTAAATTCGGATACGGCTTCTGCAGCGGACGCTTAAAAAGCTCTTCGTGCTTGTTGAAGCGTGCGCTTACTTGGAGAAGTCTTCATCCTGGCGCCTATTATGAAATTTTGGATTGGGACATCAGGGTTTCAATATGCCGAGTGGAAAGGAAACTTTTACCCGGAAGATTTGCCGGCCGCGAAAATGTTGCCGTTTTACGCCGAACGTCTTTCGACTACGGAAATCAATTACACGTTTCATCGGATTCCCGCGCCCAAGACGATTGACAATTGGAATGCGCTAACTCCTGGGAGTTTTCGGTTCGCATTGAAAGCGCCACAGAAAATCACCCATTGGTCAAAGCTGCGTGAATGCGCGGATACGCTGCGGTATTTCTACGATGTAGTCTCGGCGCTCGGCGAAAAACTAGGACCGGTGCTGTTCCAGCTGCCGCCCAATTTCAAGAAGGATATTCTGGTGCTGGGCGATTTCTTGAATGGTTTGCCCGGCGGAATGCGCGCTGCGTTCGAATTCCGTCACGAATCATGGTTCGACGATCAAGTCTTTGAAACATTACGGACACGAGGGGCTGCGCTGTGTATCGCTGACACTGAAAAACTGGAGACGCCAAGGGTTGTCACCACTGATTACGGCTACCTGCGGTTACGCCGGGAAGATTACGCGCAGAGCGACGTCGAACGCTGGACTAAGTTTGTCCGCGAACAAGCCTCAAACTGGCTCGAAGTTTTCGTTTATTTCAAACATGAAGAGGCAGGCATCGGCCCGAAGCTGGCGTCGCAAATGAAGGAATTGCTGGCGTAGAAGTTCAAGCAACGTCCAACGCTAAACGTGTCGGATGCCGAATTAAAGTTGCTGATCTACCTGCCGATAAGAATAAGGACTCCAGCGGCGAGTGCCACAAGGTATAAAAGAAAAACGAACGGTCCGAGGTTTAAACCGAACCCTAAAAGGCCATCGATGATCAGATAGACCGCGAGCAGCACCATGCCGATGTTCTTCGTGAATTTCATGCCGCAGTATTTTGCTCGCCGCTGCCCGTGACAATCCAAAATCGCCTACGGACCTTTTATTTGCCGATCGCTACCTGCCAGCCGCACGAATTACCACCGCTGAAATATCTTTCACATCTACGAAGGCATCGTAAAACTCCGCGCCGGTCAGATGGGAAAGATAGACAATGTTGTCGGTTACTTGGCCGACTCTCCCTCCGACCTTTTCTCCAGATCTCAAGTGCAACTCGACAGTTTTGCCCGCGTTGCCCTGAAGGATGCTGAGTACGCTCGCATTAGGCTGGAGGGCGGCTTTTTCCTGCGCCAGCAAGCTGGAACAGGCGACGGCTGCAATATGATTCCGAGAAGAAGTGAGTAGCGTTTCATGCCCGACTGGGTTCTGCCCAACTACGCTCCGATTGGCGAGCAAATAATCACAAGAAACGGTGGTCTCCGAATCCGCCGCAAGCTGATCTAAGTGCGGATTGGAAACCGGCCCTGCTTGATTTTCATTGGCAGCAGAAGCGCCTGCCCTACAATTCTGCATGGTCTCGATTGCCGAAAATCTTGAGCGTGTCCGAGAGCAAATCACGCAAGCGGCTGCAAAAGCTGGTCGCGCAGTAAATGAAATTGAGCTCGTGGCGATCACGAAAACGCATCCAGCCGAGAAAGTGCGCGAGGCAGTCGAGGCCGGGCATACAGTTTTTGGCGAAAGCCGGGTTCAGGAAGCCCGGGCGAAAATTCCGGAGCTGCCGTCAAACTTGCGCTGGCATTTCGTAGGACATCTTCAGAAAAACAAGATCCGGCACGCACTGCCGTTGTTCGAACTTTTTCACGGTGTCGATTCGCTCGCATTGGCTCAGGAAATGAACCGGATCGCGGCGGAGGACGGGGAGCGTCCGCGCTTGTTACTGGAAGTAAATGTGGCGGGCGAGGGGAGCAAATTCGGTTTTAGCGCCGAAACCCTGCGCGCCGAAATAGGATCCCTTCTTGCGCTATCGCGATTGTCGATCGAGGGACTCATGTGTATTCCGCCGCTTGCGGAAGAAGCGGAAGCGTCCCGGAAATTTTTTGTGCAACTGCGCGAACTGCGCAATTCGCTCGAGAAAGAATTCGCAGTGAAACTTCCACAACTTTCCATGGGAATGACGCAAGATTATTGGATCGCGGTTGAGGAAGGAGCGACCCTGGTGCGGGTGGGCACGGCGATTTTCGGCGAGCGACCTAAACGGCAGAAGGATTAATGCGGCTCGAACCAACAAACATTCAGCAGATAGGAGCCGAGCTTGCCATATCCTGGAATGACGGGACGGAATCGTTTTTCAAGCTAGAGACGCTGCGACGCGCATGTCCCTGTGCAGGATGCGGTGGCGAACCCGACGTGCTAGGTAATATCTCGCGGCCGCAGGTAACGTATACGGACAAGAGTTTTCAGCTCGTCGGCTTCGATCTCGTAGGCGGCTACGCGTTGCAGCCGCGGTGGGCCGACGGACACAGTACTGGAATTTATAGCTTTACTTACTTGCGGCGATTGGGAGAAGCTCTGAAGTGAAGGTGTGCGATAAAGCTGAAGCCGATTCATGCCTCTGACACTGAAAATCGCGGTCGTTTTGCTGTGCTTCGCCTTGTGCGGAGCCGGCACTTTCATTGCCTCAACTGCGCGAGAAGAATCTAAGCAGCCGCAAAAAATGAATACGATTCCGGTTAAGAATCACGAGATCGCGCGGCGTATTTGGATTGTAGCCTGATTTTGTAGGCCGCCTCTGTGAGGCGGCTATCGGATTAGCGCCTGACACAGACGCCCTACAATTTTGGAATCGTGATCCGTAGCAGGGTCGTTCCTTCGGTTCGCGGATGTAACTGTCTATCCTCCAGTTCAGCGGGAATTAGGAAAAATTCCCCAGGCCTAAGATCGACGTCCGCGCAACGCAGGGAGCCGGTGAGGCAACAAGCGATTGCGAACTGGCTGCGAGGGGCTATCTCGCGCGGTGAATCGAGACTCCATTTCTGGATCTCAAATAAGTCGTCACACAGGAACAGTTCACCTTGGGGTTGCACCAATTGCGGTCGAACATCATGAAAATCGATGCATTGAAGCGCCTGATCGATGTGTAACTGACGCTGCTTGCCTTTGTCGTCCAGGCGGTTCCAATCGAACACGCGATATGTGGTATCGCTGTTCTGCTGGATTTCGATCAGTAAAATACCGGCGCCCACAGCATGAAAGCGTCCTGCCGGAAGGAACGCGGCGTCACCCGCTGTGACTCTGATTTTGTGAACGTGATCGGCCGCTGTGCCATCGCGGAGCGCCTTCTCAAACTGCTCTCGCGTGATCGCCTCACGAAATCCGAGATAAAGCTCGGCGCCTGGATCAGCTGCCGCAACGTACCAAAACTCGGTTTTCGGTTCCCCTCCCAATTTGCTGGCTACTTCTTCAGGCGGATGGACCTGCAATGAAAGTTTGTCGTGCGCATCAAGAACCTTCAGTAGCAGCGGAAAACGTGGAGCGTCGGGAACGTCGCCAAAAATTTCGTCCCGATCTTGACTCCAGAGTTCGTGCAAAGGTTTACCGCGCAGCGGCCCGTTGCGCACGATGCTCTGTGCTTCTGGGCGATCTGCTATTTCCCATGATTCTCCGATAGGCTTCTGCGGCGGCAATTTTTTGCCGAACTCAGATTCGAGGCGCCGTCCGCCCCACACGCGTTCCATGAAAACGGGTTCGAATGTGAGGGAGTCAGAGCCGGATTGGCCTTCATTACGGATTGTCGGCCGCGGCGGGTGAACTTGGGATTGCGGATTTCAGATTGGTAATTTGTAGGACGTTTCTGTGAAACGCCATTATTTAATTGGCTTCTGACACGAAGACCTGCAAACGAATGCGACGATTTCTAAAGAACTGGCTGCCTGTGCTCGTCTGGGTAGGCGTGATTTTCCTCGGCTCGACCGATCTGATGTCTGCCGAGCACACATCGCGATTCATTGTCCCGTTTTTGCGCTGGCTCAAACCCGACATTTCGGCGGAGACGCTTGCGTCGATTCACTTCATTCTTCGGAAGTGTGCGCACGTGGGCGAGTACGCTGTTCTGGGGCTGCTCTTGCTTCGCGCGGCGACTTTGATGACGAATTTCAAGCGGTCGATACCAATTAGGTATCTGAGCCTCTTGGGCGTGTGCCTGCTTGTGGCTGCCACTGACGAATTTCACCAAACGTTCGTCGCGTCTCGTGGCGCATCGGTCAGGGATATCATGATCGACAGTGGTGGCGCAATTCTCGGGTTGCTAGTCGGCTCGATATTTAGGATGAGTCGTTCAATCAGGCTCGAAAAAGCACCTGCGGACTCATAGGTGTGTGATCGCAATTTTGAAGGCACCGCTCTCCTGTGGCTTGCCTTTCTCAGAGAGTTAATGAAATAATCAGCGTTAATGCTGATCGCAGTTGAAGGATTACATCTGTTCGCGCTCTCACTTCAGGTTTTCCGATGCGCTCCTTTGGGAGAGCCAATCGTACCAGGTCAGACAGCGCGGTGAAACGTCACTAGCGGCGTTGCACTTGGAAATCCTACGCCTCTTTGACCGGGCGGCGAAGGGAACCGCGATCTCCGAGCTAATGAAAAAGCGTTACTTTGTGCCGTTTAGTGTTGCCCTGATGTTTCTGTCCTGCACGGTAAGCATGGCTTTCTTTCGCCCAAGGACGCTTCAGGCGAGTGGCTATGTTTTAAGTGCATTATTTGGTTTTCAACACGTCCCTGGTGAATTTTTGCTCACAACTGGGACGATCGTGCTGATTTTTATTTCGCTATTTTTAGCGGTCGCGCAGGAACGCACTCAGTTCATAGACCGTCTCGCACTTCAACCCGCGCGTATTCAAGTTCCTGCACACGTTTGCGCGTTTCTGGCGCTCGAGCTGTTTCCCGCTACGGGCCAGGTGCCGTTCGTTTATTTTCAGTTTTGAGCTGCGGAAAGTGGGAATGGGCCTGACTGGGCTCGAACCAGTGACCCTGCGCTTATCAAGCGCATGCTCTAACCAACTG
>JAALOD010000027.1 GCA_013372845.1 Candidatus Udaeobacter sp. | reverse complement strand
TCGGCGGCGTTTATACGGATCGCACCGTCGCAAAGAGCAAGAATATTTTCTGGACCGAGGGGAAAATAACAGCCCGCGCCCGGGCAATGCGGAGCGGTCATCGGGGCGCGGTGATCTGGCTGACCGGGCTTTCTGGAGCAGGGAAATCGACCATTGCACAGGCGCTTGAGCGCGAGCTGTTTCAGCGCGCCATGCATACCTATGTGCTCGACGGGGATAACATCCGGCACGGTTTAAACTCAAATCTCGGGTTCTCGCCAGACGACCGGGAGGAAAACATTCGCCGCGTGAGCGAAGTGGCGAAGCTTATGGCTGACGCAGGCACGGTGGTGATCACGGCGTTCATTTCACCGTACCGGATGGATCGCAGCCGCGCCCGCGAGATTGCCCTGGAGGGTAGTTCGGAGTTTATCGAAGTGTTCGTTGATGCGCCGCTGGCAGTTTGCGAAGCGCGTGATCCCAAGAATCTGTATAAAAAAGCGCGGGCTGGCCAGATCCGCGAATTCACCGGCATTGACGCACCTTACGAAGCTCCGGAGGATCCCGAAATTGTGGTTCATACGGATCAGCAGAGCGTTGACGAATCGGTCGCGGCGATACTGGAGCAGTTATTACCGCGATTGAGAGCCGTTGAATAAATGCGGGCTGCCAGATGCTGGATTCGTGATGCGGAATTGAATGACGTGCCGGAGCTTGCCGTGCTGATGTGCGAGCTCGGTTATGAAACCCACCGCACAGAAATGGAGACGCGCCTGGAGTTGATTTTGTCGAACCCTACCTGCAAAACATTTGTCGCAATTATGGATGGCAGCGTCTGCGGGATGATCCGCACGCTTACGTATCCAAGCTATGAGCATAACGATGCGTCGGGGCGAATTCTTTCCTTGGTGACGTTGAGGGCAGCGCGCCGCAATGGAATTGGTCGTGCGTTGATTGCAACGGCGGAGAAAGATTCCGCTCACAGAGGAATCAGGCGCGTTTCCCTGGATACGCGGCTTAATCGAGAAGGTGCGCACAAGTTTTACGAGTTGCTTGGTTACGAGCGAAACGGGTGGCGATTTGTGAAGCAACGTCCAGTGAGCAATTGATTCGAACTTGATGTGGCAACGTTGGAATGTTCTCGCGGCCACCGCACTTTCAGTAGTCGGAATTCAAAGCGCGCAGGGGGCCGAGACTTCAAATGACTCGGCAGAGACGGCGGAAGTAACGGTCACTGGAGAAGCGACTGGGTCGCTTACTTCGGTGTCACCCGAGGAATCTGCAAAGCGGAAGACACAGGTTCCTGGAGCCTTCACAGTCAAGACGACCGATGACATGGAACTCGGTCGCGCATCAAACTTCGAAGATTTGCTGCAACGAACACCAGGTGTTTTCCTTCAATCGGAAAACGGCTCCGAAGTTTCCAAGATTTCAATTCGGGGGTCCGGAATCACGTCTGGAGACGAGCCACTCGGTGTGATGTTCTTAATGGACGGCTTGAACTTCAACTAGGGGGATGGCGAGGCAACTCTCGAGGATCTTGATGTTGCCGCGCTCAGCCACGCGGAAGTCTTTCGGGGCGCCGATGCATTTAAATACGGCGCGCTGACACTTGGCGGGGCAATCAATCTCGTGCCGCTCACCGGATACAATGCGGCGCCATTTCAAGTCCGGCTTGAAGGGGGGAGTTATGGCTTCTTCCGTGGCGACATGAGCGGCGGCGCCGTCCAAGGGAAGTTCGATGAATTTGGTGCGATTGGTTTCCGAGCGCGCGAGGGCTTTCGAGAGCATAGCCGCGAGGACACAGAAATCCTTTTTGCCGATCTCGGTTACAAGTTTAACGACCAGGTGGAGAATCGATTTTATCTTACGCTGGACCGGACCAATCGGAATCTGCCTGGCGGTTTGACCAAGTCAGAGATGGAAGACGATCCCTCGCAGGCTAATCCGCTCGCGATAGCCCAGGATTGGAACAAGGAGTTGTCGAACGTTCGCCTGGCGGACAAGCTAAGCATTCGAACCGAAGAGATTGAGTTTGATGTCGGTGCGTACTGGTTCCATCACGATATCGAGAACCGCGGATTCTTTTCGCCGGATTTCCGGGAAGGGATCGAGCAGTTTTATTCGGACAATTTTGGCGGGACCCTAAATTTCGTTAGCCATCACGAACTCTTTGGCCGACGAAATATTCTTACAATTGGTCTGAGCCCACAGTACGAAATCGAGCCCACCCAAAATTACGAAAATATTTTCGGACACACGGGAGCAACGACTGCGCGAGGCATAGGCAGTTCGATAAATGTTCCAGCCTATCTCGAGGACCAGTTGTATGTCACACCGCGGTTATCGATCCTGGCCGGAGCGCAGGCGATTTTCGCGGAGCGTCATTTCCAGGACGAGTTCTTCAGCGACGAAGCAGGAAATCAATCAAATCGGCAAAATTTTTGGGGATTCAATCCCAAGCTGGGCGCGATTTACGAAATCAATCGCCAGACACAGGCATTCATGAATGTCAGTCGCAGTTGGCAACCGCCTTCCCTGGACAATCTGGTCGATTTTGATGAAGGTCCGAATTCCAGCGTTGTTTACACGCCGCTGTCGCCGCAACACGCCTGGACCATCGAAGTCGGAACTCGCGGAGAGTATTCGCGGTTTCAGTGGGAGTTGTCGCTTTATCGCTCGTGGTTTCGTAATGAATTGCTCGAGGTCAATGACGCCTTCGGGAACGATATTGGCACTAGGAACGTGCCGCGCACAAATCATCAAGGAATCGAGGCAAGCCTGGAAGTTGAGTTGCTTCGGGATATCCTGGTGCCAAAGCAGTCGAATCGCGCAGGCGATCGTTTGTCACTCGATCAGAGCTACACGCTCAACGATTTCCATTTCGATCAGAACGCTGTTTACGGCGACAATCGCCTCCCGGGAATCCCGGTTCACGTTTATGAAGCGCAATTGCTTTACCAAAGCCCGTCTGGTTTCTATGCGGGTCCAAATCTGCAGTGTAACCTCTCGCGTTATCCAGTTGACGAGGCGAACACGCTCTTTGCGGATGGTTGTGTGCTGCTTGGTTTCCGTGCGGGATTTCGACGGACCAGCGGGTTCTCAGTCTTTATCGATTGCAGGAACCTGATAAATCAGCGCTATGCGGCCTCCATTGATGTGATCGCCGACGCGCGCACGAACCGAATCCCGAAATTTTTCATCCAGGCGACGGGCGCTCCTTTTACGGTGGAGTTTCCTGGGTTGGTGAACGTTCCGGTCCGCTTCTCAGGAAATCCAATCAGTTCTTCGTGTTTGTGAACTCGCGAGTCCCAGCGCCGAGTTCGCGTCCAAGCCGGAACGCTTCACCCGCCGAATGGCAACGCGGATCGGAGCGACCATCGCGTTAATGAAAACCATTCCCGTTCCAGGTCAGACGTGAAGAGCTCTGTTCCTCGGGATTATTCGTCCAGCGCTGGCTGCGAGACCAAACGAACTGTCGTTTGCCATCTCGATAGCCTCAGCGCATCGCCTACCCGGAAAATGATGCGACGGGCCGAAACCTCTTCGCGGTAAGCAGGCGATTCCCTTGGCACATCGACAAGACAGTCGGCTCATAGAAGAATCCGGGGCCATGAATACGATTTCCGCCGGTCAATAATTTTGCGCCTGCCGCAATCGATTTTTGGACCTGATTGTGCACGCCTTCCAGAATTTGTTCCGTCGCGAGGGGACCAATTTCAGTAGCCGGATCCATTGGGTCGCCAATTTTCAACGCGCGCATCCGATCCACGAACTGGTCAAGAAACTCATCGTAAATTTCGTCTGCAATGAAGAATCGCTTTGCTGCGATACACGATTGTCCGGTGTTGATCGTGCGGGCTTTGACCGCGGTGCTCAACGCGCTCTCGAAATCCGCGCTTGGCATTACGATGAACGCGTCGTTGCCGCCAAGCTCGAGGACACTTTTTTTGATCTGACGTGCGGCCGTGCTGGCCACGGCGCTTCCGGCTTTTTCGCTGCCCGTTAAAGTCACGGCTTTCACTCGCGGATCGACAATTATCTTTTCGACCTGCTCTGGTTCAATGAGGAGCGTTTGGAAAACACCGTCGTCGAATCCCGCGCGGCAAAGTATTTGTTCAATGGCAAGCGCGCACTGCGACACATTTGACGCATGCTTCAGCAAGCCGACGTTTCCAGCCATTAGCGCTGGCGCTGCAAATCGGAATACCTGCCAGAACGGGAAATTCCACGGCATGATAGCCAGGACCGGTCCCAGGGGTTCATAACGGACATAACTGCGGGCCGCGTCGGTTTGTGCAGGCTCGTCCTCAAGGAATCGCTCCGCGTTCTCGGCGTAAAATCGGCACCCGCGTACACATCTCAGCACTTCGTCTACGGATGCCGTGAGCAACTTTCCCATTTCGAGTGTGATGATTTCTGCAAGCCTGTCTTTTTCCAGCAATAACAACTCGGCCGTGGCCGCCATAAGTTCCGAGCGCTGGCTAAAGGCAGTTCGGCGATATTTCCTGGACGCGTTCTCGGCGCGCTTCAGACGTTTCTCGATTTCGGCATCGTCGAACGGGGAAAATTCCTTCAGCTTTTCGCCCGTAGCCGGATTGATCGAAGCAATTGGCATATCCGTACCCTACATCGCATTTACAACTAATGGAGGGGCGAACTCCGTGAGCCCGGCATCGCAGAGCTCCGCCCTGCACATTGATTGCGTCATTACAATCGCAGGCCTTTGGGAATCAGAACGCGGTCGAGCACATCGAAAAACCATTGCACAAGCAGCGCCAGTAACGCCGCGGGAACCGCTCCCTCCAAGATCGTTGCGTGATCGTTCAAATTGAGCCCACTTAAGATCGGTTCGCCGAGGCCGCCAGCACCGATGAGCGCAGCGAGAGTAGCTGTGCCGATATTAATCACTGCGCTGGTCTTGATTCCCGAGAGAATCGAGCGCGATGCCATTGGCAGATAAATCTCCCAGAGCCGGGTGATTGGGCTCAGTCCCAGAGCGACGGCGGACTCTCGTAACGATCGCGGAATATCCTGCAAGCCGCTCGCAGTGTTCCGCACGATCGGCAATAACCCGTAAAGGAACAGGGCAGTGATCGCAGTACGAACACTGATCCCGAAAAAAGGAACAGGGACAAGCAATGCCAGCAGGGCGAGAGACGGGATCGTTTGCACAATGCTGGCAAAGCCAAGAATTCCCTGCCCAATGACTCCACCGCGGCTGGCAACAATGCCAAGCGGAATTCCGACGATCACTGAAAGCAACAGCGAAAAGCCTGCGAGCTCGAGATGGCGCAGCGTCCAGCGCCCAAGTTTGTGCGGAAAGGATTCGCCCACGGAGTTCGCCGACCTTCCGCCGTCTTCAAAATACAAGTTTGCGGCGAAAGTGTAATTTTTCGTGCGCTCGGCCTCCATATTCAGGTGAATCATGCGTTTTTCGTCCAGCGTTCCTTCGAGCCGGCGCAATGCACTGATTGCATCGGGGGACGTGGACGATCGAAACAAGAAGACGGCGTCATACTTTGGGAAAAACCGAAGATCGTCTTCGAGAACCACCAGATCGTTTTCTTCAATCTTTGCATCGGTCGAATAAGCGTCCTTTACGTCAATTGAGCCGTTGGCCAGTGCGGCATAACCGAGCGCATGATCAATCCCAATGACGCTCTGTTGAGGAAGCCCATAGCGCTCGCGCAACGGACGCCAGCCATCCTGGCGGTCAAGAAATTCATGGGTGAGCCCCATCTTAAGCTCCGGATGCTTTCGCAGATCGCTGATTGTGCGAACCCCCAGGCGTTGCGCTTCGCTGCTTCGCATGACCAGTGCGTAAGTGTTGTTGAACCCAAGAGGCTCTGTCATGCCAACGCCGAATTTTCCCAGCGCGTCTCGGATTTCCTGAAACGATGGTTGATGACTGTTTCTTAGGATTTCTTGCGCGATTGTTCCTGTGTATTCCGGGTAGGCATCGATTTGCCCACCGCGCAGCGCTTGCCAAAGGATGATCGTGCCGCCCATTCCCTGGCGATGCTCCGCCGCAACGCCCGCATTGTTTAACGCGTGCTGGGCGATTTCACCCAGAACATAGGATTCGGTGAATTTCTTTGAGCCGATGACGATCGGGTTCGCTGATGCCGGGGAAACTGCTGCGACGAGGATTAAAAATACCGGTAAGAGAGCGCCGGTCTGTGCGCGGCGCGCCAACTGCACGTCCGGCTGGGACCGGTCGCGCCCTACCAGCGTGGTGCAGAGCGCGTTCATGTTAACGTGACTCCGCGTTGTGCGTTGATGAATTCTGACACGAAAGGGTCAGCTGGTTTCTCACGCAGATCAGTGACTGAGCCTTTTTGCACGACTCGGCCATCATTCATGAGCACGATTTCATCGCCAAAATAGATCGCCTCAGCCAAATCATGGGTGACGAAGAGCGCCGTTTGCTGTAACCGCGCAAAAATTTCCTTGAGATCCTTCTGCAAAGCGGCCCGCACCAGCGGGTCCAGCGCGCCGAGCGGCTCATCGAGTAACAAAAGCTCCGGTGAAAGCATTAATGCGCGCATCAACCCTACGCGTTGCCGTTGACCTCCGGAAAGTTCGACAGGATATCGCGAGAGCAAATTGACGGAGAATCTCGTCAGATCGCACAAGTCGGCGAGTCTGTTCCGCATTTCATCCTCGGATTTCCCGATGTGGCGCGCCATCAACAGAACATTGGCGCGCGCAGTCAAATGCGGGAACAAACCGCCCTCCTGGATCACGTATCCAATTCGCCGGCGAAGAGCACCGATCGTATCGGCTGTGATCGGTTCGCCGTTGAACTCGATCGACCCAGAGTCGGGCTCAATCAAACGAATGATCAATCGTAGCAAGGTTGATTTTCCGCAGCCACTCGGCCCAATGAGAATGGTGGTCTTGCCGCGTTCGATGGAGAGATTAGTCGCATGCAACGCGATTGCGTCCGCGTAGCGCTTGCTCACATCGGCGAGTTTAACGAGGGCGCTCATTGCGGTAGTGATGCAGGCAATCCTGCCTGCAAGTTCTTAGTCCGCAAATGCGCGAGCGGGCAGACAAGATTGTCTGCCTCACGTTGCGATTACAAAATAAAATACGCCAAACAGACGCGCGTCGTCAGTCCAGAATTTGGCGAAATCAAATCCCGCCTGGCCAGCCAGCGCGATGAAACCTTCAGGCGTGTGCTTGTAGGAACGCTCGGTCAGAATTTTTTCACCGGCGCGGAAATGAAACTGTTGATCCTGTATGCGGACCGTCTGATCGGTCGCGCTGATCAAATACATCTCGATCCGGCCTGCTTTAGAGTTGTAAATAGCACGGTGTTGCCACCGGCTTAGGTCGAAATTTGCACCGGTCTCGCGATTGATGTGCTCCAGTAAATTCAAATTGAATTGTGCTGTGACGCCGTCTTTGTCGTTGTAGGCAGCTTCGATCACATTTTGATCCTTCTGCAAATCGACGCCGATCAGCAGCCCTCCGCCTCGACCCGAAACATTGGCAATGCGGCGCAAAAACTCCAGCGCTTCATTCGGCTCGAAATTGCCAATGGTTGATCCGGGAAAATAAACAACGTTCCGTGCCGGCTTGTGACGCGGTGAAGGCAACACGACGGGCTGCAAGTAATCGGCGCACACAGGCAGAATTTCCAACTTGGGGAAAATTTTTTGGAAAAACGCAGTCGATTTCCGCAGTTGCTTCTCAGAGATATCGACCGGGATATAAGCAGCGGGCTTTTCGAGCGCTTTGATGAGAATCCGCGTCTTGGTACCCGCGCCAGTACCAAGCCCGATAAGCTCGACATTTGGCCCAATTTGCGACGCGATTTCGGCATGATGTCTACTCAGAATATCGAGCTCGGTGCGGGTGACGTAATACTCTGGCAGTTCACAGATTTTCTGGAACAACGCTGCGCCGCGCTCATCGTAGAAATACTTGCAGGGGAGCGCGCGTGGATCGGAAGAAAGGCCGGCGATCACGTCCGACAGCAAATCAGAAGTTGCCGGAGGAGCCGCAGAAGCAGGTTGTAAGGCCGTTAGTGGGTGGGCAGTCATTATGGCATTATCGTTCGGCGCGTGCCCGACGGTCGCGCCTTACCGATTCATTGTGGATCGCGTGCGAGTCTGATCCCTGTAAACTGCCAGCGTTTTTCCGGTTGGAAAAAATTGCGATAAGTTTGGCGAATATGATTGCGCGAGGTGGCGCAGGAGCCGCCGCGCAAAACGTACTGGTTGCACATGAACTTGCCGTTGTATTCGCCGAGTGCGCCCGGCGCCGCCCGATAACCTGGATAAGGCGAGTAGGCGCTGCGCGTCCATTCCCAAACATCGCCAAACATTTGGTGAAGGCGTTTATCATCTCCCGAGGTGGCTAGTGCGCCTGGGTGAAATTTTTCATCCTCGACAAAGTTTCCTTCGATCGGGTAATCCAACGCAGCGCGCTCCCATTCAAACTCAGTCGGCAGTCGTGCGCCCGCCCAGTTCGCATACGCGTCAGCTTCGAAATAACTCACGTGCGTCACAGGCTCGGATTCATCGATCGGGCGAAACCCTGACAAAGTAAAGTTCCACCAGGCGCCTTCGCGTTTCGTCCAATAAAGCGGCGCCTGCCATCCGCGTGAGGCGGATTCGTTTACGGTCATCCATCCGAGTGACAACCAGAATTCCGGGCGCGTGTAACCATTGTCTTCGATGAATGCCAGGTACTCGCCGTTTGTTACCGGCCGTGCAGCGAGCGAAAATTCGGGAACCAGCGCTCGATGCCGCGGCTCCTCGTTATCATAGGCGAATCCTCGACCGTCATGGCCAATCTCAACGGTTGCTTCGTCGAAATCGACGAATTGGAGTGGCGAACTCTGTGAGCCCGGCGTCGCAGAGCTCCGCCCTGCAGTTTTCGGCTCGCGAAACACCGGGTAAAGCGGGTTCTGCGCAAACACGTGTTTGATATCGGTGACCAGCAATTCCTGATGTTGTTGCTCATGATGAAAGCCGAGAACGAGGATCGTTTCCATTTCATCAAGCAGCTTTTCGTCCGCGCCAGAAAGTAGATTGTCGATATGCGAATCGATCGATGCGCGATAACGTTTTGCCTCTCTCACCGTCGGGCGTGAAATTAATCCGCGCAGGTCGCGCCGATGCATGTCGCCGGCGGCGTTGTAGTATGAATTAAACAGATAAGCGTACTGCGGGATTTCGGAGCGATAACCAGGACTGAACTTTTTGAGGATAAACGTTTCGAAAAACCACGTCGTATGCGCGAGGTGCCACTTTGTCGGACTTACGTCGGGCATCGATTGCACGACATAATCTTCCGGTTCGAGACCCGCGCACAGACTATTGGTGAAGTCTCTGATTTGATGAAAACGAGCAAGCAAGCGCTCAACACGCGCTGAGCCAGGATGAAAATGAACTGATTTGGCCGCCACCGTGCGGGTGGCGGCTTCGGCTGAAACTGGACTCAAAGAATTTCTCCCTCTTGTTCGAGTTCTTCTCGGCGGGCTTCAAGCATCTGGTCGTGAGTCGCTTCCTCGAGACCGTCGATCACGCAATGCTCGCCGACCGTTTCCTCTTCCTCGTGCCGCGGACGGGCATGTCGGTGGCCCTTGGAGCTGGCCACCACCTCCACTCTTCCGTAAGATCGGCATTATCCGGGTCTCTTCCGGCGGCGTGTTATTTTCCGCGCCCATCAATTCGTGGCGAGCCTGTCTCCAGTCTGCTTCGGTAAATTCGTCGGGTTGCGCTCATCGATCATCGCAATTTCCTGGCGCGTCTTTCACCTGCTCAGGCGACGGCGCGCCCAGGCCGTTCCGTGCACCGAGATTTTTCCGCGGGGGTTGTGAGTAATCATTCTAACCAATGATGCGAAAGGCCACGCGCCTTGTTCGCACTACAGTGTGCCTTACAGATTGGAGGCTTGCAATACCAGCGCTAAAAAAGACCTGGCCCTCTTTTAAGATGACGAAGGAAGATTTTGTTCAACTACCGGGCGGTGCTGCCGTTGTTTCAAGAATACGGCGATCCAAACGGAGTCCGGTGGTATTTTGTCACGGCTGGCCGAGCTCATGCACCATGGCGCGACTCACAGACGAACCGGCCCGAGAACTTGGCGTCCGTATCATTTCACCTGATCGGCCGGGCATCAGCGGTCGAGTTTGCAGCCAATCGAAAATTGGCCGATTGGCCGCACGTTGTAGAACGACTTCTGGCACCTCGGTATTGGCGAGTTTCGGATGCTTGCAATTTCGGCGGGCGCCCTACGCATACGCAACGGCCACAGCAATGCCGAACCGGGTCGGGCAATTGCGATCGTCTGCGGCGCGATTCCCATGGCCGAACTCGAAGATGCCAGGGGTTGCTGCCACTTTACCGCTGGATGCTGGCGCTTCATCGATCGCGACCGCAACTCTTGCGAAGGTTGTTTTGTATGGCGCGGCCGATTCTTGCATTGCGGCCGCCTGTCCGCCTTCGACCGTTACTTTTGAAGATGTTGATGTTGCGACCATGCGATGCTGAAAGTCTGCGGGATGCAGCAGCGTTCGAAGCCATCTTTGAAAG
This sequence comes from Candidatus Udaeobacter sp., assembly GCA_013372845.1. Lineage (GTDB taxonomy): Bacteria > Verrucomicrobiota > Verrucomicrobiia > Chthoniobacterales > UBA10450 > Udaeobacter. Next base: position 20,680 of record JAALOD010000027.1, on the reverse strand, counting down.
CCAACGCCGCGCCTGGCGTGGCTCAGCTGAAGGCGTAATGGCGGACGCGCAGATTTATGCGCAGCCATGGGGATTTTGTCTCGAAGATGTGCACGTTCCGTTCGCCTTTGGCATGGAACCCAGGACCGGGCTTTCTCAGTTCGCCTGGCGGAAGAAGTCGCAAAGCGATTGCCCAACTGCAAAGCGCGTTCATGATAACGCTGGTCATTATTCGCTGCCCATCCGTTACATGCGCGACATTTTGAAGGACCTGATTTCGTCCTGATTGCAAACGTCCTTGCCACGCCTGAGGTGGCCGCGGCGACTGAAGGCGGGTTGCCAGGATTCTCAAACGTGCAGTTGGCGCCGCTGCGGATACATTTTCATTATGGAGGAGGATTTCACCGGGGGCGCAATTCACGATCAGCCAACGCGGCGACAATGGAGCGTTGAGCCGCCGTTTGATGCGCGCGTGCGGCAACTGGTTCGCGATTGGGACGCAAGCGAATCTCCCGAACTGATCGAGGAAATGATCGTGACCGCGTTAAAGATAGCCCGCGATCACATGAGCGTGGCGGATCTCAAATTGATCAATCGTTCGATAAAAGAAATGCGTAATGCGGCGAAGGTCTTCGCGCCATTTCAGCATTTGCGCAAAGTCGCCGTTTTTGGATCGGCCCGCACTCCAGTCGATTCACCGGTGTACGACGTCGCGAAGGAATTCGCGCGTGAGATGGTGGCGCACGATTTCATGGTGGTCACCGGTGGCGGCGATGGAATCATGGGAGCGGCGCAGGCGGGCGCAGGCCGCGCGCACAGTTTCGGTCTTAATATTCGTCTCCCATCCGAGCAGCAAGCCAACGAATTCATCAAAGGCGATCCCAAACTGATTACGCTCAATTATTTCTTCACGCGTAAGTTGAATTTTGTGAAGGAGGCGCATGCGTTCGCAATGTTTCCCGGAGGCTTCGGCACACTTGATGAAACATTTGAGGTGCTCACGCTGATGCAAACCGGCAAAGCCCGGATCATTCCCGTGGTGTTGCTGAATCGGCCACGAGGAAATTATTGGGAATTGTGGATGGAGTTTATTACCGACCGCCTCCTTAAGCGCGGCTTGATCTCAGAGGAAGATCTTTCTTTCTTCAAAATAACACGCACTGTTCGGGAAGCGGTTGCAGAGATTTTGCATTTCTACAAAATCTATCATTCAGCGCGCTGGGTAGGGGATCGATTTGTAATTCGGATGAACGATCGCTTGTCGAAAAACGCGATTATCGATCTTAACAAACAATTCGCCGAAATACTGCGCAAAGGCGAAATCGTTCAGGCCACGGCGTTACCTCAGGAAAAAAATGAGCCTGAGATTTGGGATTTACCTCGGCTGATTCTTACGCCTTTTCGCAATAACTTCGGCCGGTTCCGTCAGTTGATCGATGCAATCAATTCTTCTTCAATTGCGTGAGAGCCTCCGATCGAGGACAAGCTTCCTGCGACGACGACATCGTGCCGACAGACGCTCCATGATCCTTACGCTTTCCTAGGAGGGCGATGTCGGCGCGAAGCTTTGCTTTCATCATTTCATCGAATGAAAAATGCTCCCTGGCATAGCGGAGGCCGCTCGTTGCGCAGTGCGCCGCCAGGTTTGGATCGCGAATGAATTCCAGAATCGCGGCCGCGAGCGCCTTGCTGTCCCCCGGCTCAATGAGCCGACCGTTTTGCCGATCCTCAATGATTTCCGGAATATCGCCCACCTTTGTCGCGATGACGGGACGTCCACTGGCAAAGGCTTCGCGCAACACGATCGGAGAGGCTTCAGTCCGCAGCGAAGCGATCACAATCATGTCGCAGGCGGCATAAATATCGGGCGTGTCCCACCGATATCCGACCATAATGATCTTGTCGGCGAGTCCGGCGCGGTCGATTGCGTTTCTTACATTGATACCGCGTTTCAGGATGCCGGTGCCCTGACCAACGACGACGAAGCGCGCATCAGGCCGTTCTGCTAAAACAAGAGGGGCTGCTTCAACGAGGATGAGCTGGCCTTTATCCGGCCGGATCATTCCGACGTTTCCAATGAGCGGAGTGTCTGCGCCGACGCCGATTTCACGGCGGAATTTCATTCCATCGCGCGGCGGCTTGAATTTTTCCAAATCGACGGCTGAGCCAATGACTTGAATTTTCGCAGGGTCAACGCCGTGTTCCTGGACGAGTTCGCGTTTAATCACCGACGCATCGGCCACAATGTTTGAACAGCCATGTTTGAAGACAAATGCGCGTCCCTTGCTCCCGATTGGATCGGTGATGCACCGCGCGCGGCTTAGTGGAATCCCGCAAAAATAGAGCGGCAAACAAAGCCAGTGATCTTTTGAGCTGTAGGTCTTGAGCAGATCGATCCGGTTTCGGCGGCAAAATCGCCAGAGGCGCCATGAGCAAAACAGATCAACACGACGACCGAGAGGCATGGTCACAAGGCGAGTGCCGAGTTCAGAGGCTTTTGAGTGCACCTGACTATCCGGATTGCAAACGAGCCATGCCTGATGCCCATGAGCGTTCAGCCAATTGATCTCGAGACACGTGCGATACTCCTGACCGCCCCAGCTGCGGCTGCTCTCTACGTACAGGATGTTCACGTGGAATCGGCAACGGCTGCCGTCACCGCAATTTAAGCAGCCGCGCTCCGTTTTTCGAGAATGTAATCGTGGATTGTGTTTACAGTTTGAAGCGCTTTGCCAGCGACTTCCGAGCTTGGCACACCGACCCCAAACGTTTTCTCCATGCTCACCACCAGCTCGAGCGCATCGATGGAATCCAAACCGAGACCGTTGGCTCCGAAAAGCGGAAGATCGTCTCCGATCTGCTCCGGAGTAACCTGCAGCATCAAATTTTTTACAAGCATCTCTTTAATGCGAGCGCGCAGATCAGTGTCGGACATAAATGAGCCGCGATTTTGCCGTAAATCGCGCGTTTGGTCAAACGTGTAGGAGCGCGATCCGATTTAATTCTACGAATAGCCCCTAAAGCGATGCGAGGACTCATCGCATTCCGAAAGCACTTCCTGCGAAAATCGCAGAAGACATCCGCTCCGTTTCGCGGAAGCTTTGGGAGTGCGCACGCGTCCTCGCGTCGCTTTACCTTGGGACGACGGTTCCTTACGCTTGATCGGCTTTCCCGTCGGTGCTTGCAGGCTGGCTCTCGCCTCTGGCTACAGTCGATTGCGCCGGTTTCACTTCAGACTTTGCGGTTTCAGTCTCAGACTTTCCAGCCTTATGCAGTTCGTCGTTGAATTCGTCCTTTGCTTTTTGAAACTCCTTCACCGCCTGGCCCATTCCACGGGCAAGTTCCGGCAACTTCTTCGCTCCGAACAAGACCAGGACAATCAACAGGATGACGATCAGGTCCGGCCCTGCCAAATTCATGAAACTGGCGATAAGGCTCATGCGCTAGGTTTCAACATCAGGCTGTTTCCCGAAGTTTCAAGGCAAATTCCGTTAGGCTGACACAAGGGGCTCGGAAGTTGACATGCTGAAGCTACTGTGGAAAAAGGGTTTCCTATCCATGCGTCCTACCTGGAAAGGCAGTATCAGCTTCGGGCTGGTTTATATTCCCGTGGCGGTTTATCCAGCTACGCGCGAGGAGAAGATTAGTTTCCGCCAGCTTCGTTCCAGCGATCTCAGTCCTATCAGATACAAGAAGGTGGCTGAGGCAGACTCAAAGGAAGTTGCAGCCGACCAAATCGTGAAGGGCTTCGAGTACGAGCGGGGTCGTTACGTTGTGCTAAAGGACGAGGACTTCGAGAAGGTGCGAATCGAGTCGACACATTCCATCGACATTACCGACTTCGTGGATTTGGACCAAGTCGATCCGAAGTTTTTCTACAAACCATATTTCCTCGAGCCGCAAAAGGGTGGGGAAAAAGCCTACGCAGTTTTGCATAAGGCGCTTGGCGGGACGGGCAAGATTGGCATTGCCAAGGTCGTGATCAGCAACCGAGAACATCTGGCCGCGGTCAAACCGGATGGGTTTTTCTTGATTCTGGAGTTGATGCACTTCGCCAGCGAAATATTGAGCACCGAAGTTTTGAAAAATGGTTCGGCTACAGCCGTGAGCGACAAGGAATTGAAGATGGCGCAGGCGCTCATCGACAGTATGGCAGTTTCGTGGGAGCCGGAAAAATACCGCGACGAATACCGGACGGCCTTGATGGAGATCATCGAGCAGAAAGCGCAGAACCGAGAAATCGCGGCCAAAGCACCGACACCGCCCGCGCCAACTAACGTTGTCGATTTGGTTAAGGTGTTGCAGGACAGCCTGAACCGGACGCAATCACTTAAGCAAAAGCGGGGTTCCGCTTCATCCAGTGGCCGCCGGGCGACCAACGCGCTGGTTAAGCAACGACGACGAACAAGCGCCTTGGGTTAATCGGCCCTGAACCGGGGTCCTGTTGCAAATCACGGCGCTGGCATTATAGTCAGCACTCTTTATGGCCAAGACTTCCTGGATCAATCGCAATGAGCGCAAACGCGCGACGGTGAAGAAGTACGCCGCGTTGCGCGCGGAGTTGAAGGCGAAAAAGGACTATACCGGCCTTTCCCAATTGCCGCGTGACGCCAGTCCGACCCGTGTAGTGAACCGATGCGAAGTGACCGGGCGCCGGCGTGCTTTTATTCGCCGGTTCAAGATATCGCGCTTGACGTTCCGTGAGCTGGCTTCACAAGGCTTGATTCCTGGGGTAACCAAGTCGAGCTGGTAAATTTTCTAGCGTAGGCGCGCCGCTGTGCGGCGCGTGAATCGGCCGGTCACAAACCGGCTCCTATGCAAATCTACTGGATGAACTTCCCCTCATTATTGCTCCTGGCGCCCATTGCTGATGTAGTAGCAAGGCATTGGGACCCGTTGATCGTCGTAATCGCCAAACTGGTCACCGTTGCCGCGTTGGTATTGCTCAACGGGTTCTTTGTCGTTGCCGAATTTGCACTGGTCAAAATCCGCGACAGCCAAATCAAGACGCTGACTGACGAAGGCGTGAGGCAAGCGGTCTTCGTGAAACAGATTAAGGACAATCTGAACGCCTATCTTTCTGCCTGCCAGGTCGGAATTACTGCGGCGAGCCTGGGGCTTGGTTGGCTGGGGGAACCTTTCCTCGCGCGAATGCTCCAACCGTTTTTCGCTTTGGCAGGAATCGAATCCGCGCCGGTAATCAAATCGATTTCCTTTGCGTTGGCATTTTCAGCCATCACGTTTTTGCACATCGTGCTCGGGGAACAAGCCCCCAAAATTCTCGCCATCCGCAAATCCATGGCTGCCGCGCTATTTGTGAGTGCGCCGTTGCGATTGTTTTACGCAATCTTTAAACCTGCGATCGGGTTCCTAAACGCTGCGAGCAACTGGGTGCTGCGTCGTGTGATTCGTGTGGAACCCATCGCCGAGGGAGAATTGGCCCATAGCGAGGAAGAACTGCGATTGATTGTTCAGGAAAGTGAAAAATCCGCCGAGGTCACGCCTCTTGGTCGCGAGCTTGTCTTTAATGTGCTGGATCTGCGTGACCGCGTGGTGCGCGACATCATGACGCCGCGCGGAGAAATTGTTTACTTCAATCTGGAAGACGGTTTCGAAGCCAATGTGAAAGAAGCAATTGAGTCGCGGCACACGCGGTTCCCGCTGTGTCGCGAGAATCTCGATAACACGATCGGCCTGATCCACATCAAGGAGCTACTCACCCTGATGCGTGCGCAGGATCCGGACCTGCTGAAGATCAAACGCGATTTGATTCCCGTGCCTGAGATGATGCCACTGGAGAAATTGCTCAAGTTATTTCTGAGCAAGCATGCACACCTGGCCCTGGTGGTGGATGAGTTTGGCGGAACGGTCGGCATGGTAACCCTGGAGAACGTGCTAGAGGAGTTGGTCGGTGATATCCAGGACGAGTTCGATGTCGAAAAGGAAGAGTTTCGTAAGATCAGTGCAAACGAATTCACTGTGGACGGCGCGCTGGGCCTTTACGAGTTGAACGAGCTCGCGAAACTAGATTTGGAGAGCGCGGACGTGAGTACCATCGGCGGTTACGTGACGCACCTGCTCGGTCACCTGCCCAAACAAGGTGAACAGGTCAAGATCGACAACTATATCGTTACAGTTTCTCAAAGCGACGGTCGCCGCGTGAATCAACTTCATTTTAAGAAATTGAGCAGCAACACTGCGGAGACAGTACCCGCATCTGGCAAGGCATAGCCCTATCCCGCCGTCCCGTCTTTGCGTGAATGCAGGCAAATCCGGTTGCCATCCGGATCCGCAATCCATGCCATCCAGCAGACGCGTGTCTCGACTGGCTCGATGAGGACTTTGACGCGGTGTCTGCGGCAAATGTCGATTGCAGTCCGAACGTCGTCCACCGCTAGCGCTACGCACGCCGGCCCACTCCAATCCCATTCGGGATGGCGTTTATGTCCCGTGCCGTTGAGAGAGAACGTCAACGGCTCGGTGGCGAACTCACTCCAGAAGTCATTCCACTCCTCTCCGCGCTTGAGGCCAAAAACCTTCTGATAAAAGGCACGGGCCCGGCGGATGTTTTTCGTGTTATACATCACGAAATCAAGCGCCCGAACGGGAATCGCAGCCCGCTGCGATGAGATCTTTTTCTTTTTCATGGGTCGCCTACGCAATCGCATCTTGCAATTCCGCCAGCAACGCAGGTCGGCGCCGCAGTTGAGCGGTGAGCGCTTCGATTGCGCGCAGAGTAGGAGCGCTAATATGATGCTCCATTCCCTCTACGTCGTGATAGATGACGCGATCGTCGAGGCCGAGCAGCCCCAGAAAATCAGTGAGAAGTTTGTGTCGCTGTGCGATCTTATGCGCCAGGCTCTTGCCAGTGGCTGTCAAAATAAGTCCGCGATATTTTTCGTATTTTAACAGGCGCTCGGTGTCCAGTCTCTGGACCATGTTGGTCACGCTCGCCTGGGAAATTTTCAACGCAGCTGCGATGTCCACCACGCGGGCGTACCCTTTGGAGTTAATCAGTTCGAGGATGCGTTCCAGGTAATCCTCGACCGCGGTGGAACTGCCGAGCGCGGAGTAGGACATCTTCTTGCGGCGCATGCTCCGAAGAATAGGATTCACGATGGAATAGTCAAACAGATAAATAATTGATGATTGACAGAATCATATTGTTATACAACTAAATTAGGTCAAACTAATTTCAAAACCAAGCTTACTTATTAGTGAAGGTCTCGAAAATGAAACGGCTGGGAAAGTGATGACGCAACGCGACGGCACAATTGCAGCAAAACCTCATGTAGCCTGGCGGAGAACGGCCGGCGAGGTTTCCCTGCCGGAAGTCCACCGCAGCATCGCCGTTCCGACGACGGCTTCATTTTGGCGGAAGCTGGCGGCTTTCTCCGGCCCGGGATTTCTCGTGGCGGTCGGCTACATGGATCCGGGCAACTGGGCCACCGATCTGGCTGGCGGGGCCCGGTTTGGTTACTCGCTTCTTACTGTCATCATGATCTCCAATTTGATGGCCATCCTGCTCCAGCATTTGTGCATCAAACTCGGGGTGGTCACGGGCCGCGACCTTGCCCAGGCCTGTCGCGATCACTACTCGATACCGACGGTCTGGTTTCTCTGGGTTCTTTGCGAGCTCGCCATCGCTGCCTGCGATTTGGCGGAGGTTGTCGGCTCGGCCATCGGCCTGCAGCTTCTCTTCGGAATTCCGTTGGTGTGGGGTTGCATCATTACCGCGTCCGATGTGCTCCTGGTATTGTATCTGCAAACCAAAGGCTTTCGTTATGTCGAGGCTATTGTCATCACTCTTATCGCCACCATCGGAGGTTGTTTTGCCGCTGAACTGATCTTTTCCAAACCCAGCCCGACCGGTATCCTCCTCGGGTTTATTCCCAATCCAGGCATCGTCGCAAATCAGGAAATGCTTTACGTCAGCATCGGCATTCTTGGCGCGACCGTGATGCCGCATAATCTTTACCTGCACTCGTCCATCGTGCAGACGCGCAAGTTCGAGCAGACGCCGGAGGGCAGGCGCGAGGCGGTCAAGTTCGCCACCATCGACTCCAGCGGGGCGCTCATGTTCGCTTTGTTCATCAACAGCGCGATCTTGATACTGGCAGCCGCGGTTTTCCATTGGTCGGGGCACCAGGAGGTCGCGGAAATTCAGGATGCCTATAAATTGCTCAGCCCGCTGTTGGGCGTCGGCGTGGCTAGTGCCCTTTTCGCGGTGGCCCTGCTCGCTTCCGGACAGAACTCGACCCTGACTGGCACGCTCGCCGGCCAGATTGTGATGGAAGGTTTTTTGAATTTTCGCATCACCCCGTGGCTACGCCGGTTGATTACGCGACTCATCGCCATCATTCCCGCGGTGCTCATCATCGGTATTTTCGGTGAAGGCAAGACCACGGAATTGCTCGTTGCCAGTCAGGTCGTATTGAGCATGCAGCTCGGTTTTGCCGTTTGGCCTTTGATGCGGTTTACGGGGGAAAAGGCGAAAATGGGCGAGTTTGCCAACCGTCTCTGGGTGAAAATTCTGGGCTGGACGGCAGCCGGCATTATCATTGTGCTTAACGTGAAGCTGCTCTTCGATATCTTTATGCCAGACGCGGTTCGTAAAGCATTCTATGGGTTCATCGGTTTGCCGATGCCCGAATAAAAAATCGAAGCTCGAATGACGAATGTCGAAGGGAATGACAAATAACCAAATGACCAAACACTCTCGATCGCCTTTTCGTCATTCATCATTCGTCATTCGTCGTTTTTGAAATGTATCACCATATCCTCATCCCGCTCGAGAACAGTCCAGCCGATGAGACCATTCTCACCCACATCAAGTCTCTTGCACGAATGGCCGGCGCGAAACTGCTCCTCGTTCATGTGGCCGATGGCTGGGTGGCGCGCAATTTCGATCAGCTCAAGCTCGCCGAAAGCGAAGAGATGAAACAGGACCGCCTTTATCTGGAAAAACGCAGCCGTGAACTGACCGCAGAAGGTTTTTCCTGCGATGCTGTCCTCGCGCTTGGCGAGCCCTCCGACGAGATCATTAAACTCGCGCGGGAAAAAAATGTCGATCTCATCGCGATGACCACGCACGGCCACCGCTTCATCAGCGACATACTTTACGGAGCAACAGTCGACAAAGTGCGCCACGAAGTGGAGGTGCCGGTGCTGCTGCTGAAAGTGCAACGCTAGCTGAGGTGTAGAGGCGTTTGTGTCAAACGCCTGTGCTCGATTCGGCGCTTGACACAAGCGCCGCTACAACGAGTTAGGACGTTTGTGAAAGTTCTCTTTCTAACAAATGAATATCCGCCGCACATTTACGGCGGCGCAGGCGTTCACGTCGGCTTTCTTACGCGCGAACTGGCGAAGACGATGCCGGTGGAAGTTCGTTGCTTTGGCGATCAGCGCCTTGAAGAAGGCAATCTCAAGGTCACCGGATACGAAATTGATACGAGCAATTTCACTTGCCCGAAACCGTTGCGCTCTGTTTTCGGCGCAGTGCGGCGATGTACCGATTTCAACACAACCAACATCGATGCCGATCTGGTGCATTGTCACACGTGGTACAGCCATTTCGGAGGGATTTTAGCGAAAAAGAATTATGGAATTCCGCTGGTGATCACGGTTCACTCGCTCGAACCGCTTCGACCCTGGAAGCGCGAACAACTTGCTGGTGGTTACGATTTCTCGCTTTGGGTTGAGAAGACTGCGCTGGAGATGGCGGATGCGGTCATTGCCGTCTCGCGCGAGACCAAAGGTGACATCGAGCGATTGTTCGATGTGGATCGGACGCGAGTGCATGTGATTCACAATGGAATCGACCTGGACCAATATCGGAAGGTCGATTCCGCCGCCGCGCTAAAGCGATATGGCATCGATCCAGATAATCCGTATCTGCTGTTTGTCGGTCGGATTACCCGCCAGAAAGGATTCCAACACCTGCTGCGCGCAATCCAATTCATGGATCCCGGTTTTCAAATCGTTCTTTGCGCGGCTGCGCCCGATACGCCGCAGATGGCGAAAGAAATGAAAACCGCAGTGGAGCGCGCGAAAGCACAGCGGCCCGGAGTCATCTGGATCAATGAAATGGTGGATCAGACGGCTACGCGCGAACTTTATTCCCAGGCAGCCGTGTTCGTTTGCCCTTCGATCTACGAACCGTTTGGCATCATTAATCTTGAGGCAATGGCGTGCGAAACCGCGGTGGTTGCGAGCGCCGTCGGCGGAATCAAAGAGGTCGTTGTCGATGGCGAGACCGGACTTCTGGTTCCACTCGAACAAACGAAGGAAGGATCGTTCGAGCCGACAAATCCAGAGAAATTCGCACGAGACCTTGCCGAGCGCGTCAATCAGCTAATGAAAGATCGACAACTGCGTGAAAGATTCGGCAAGGCAGGACGCAAACGTGTGGAAGAACACTTTAGTTGGGCGTCAATCGCGCAAAAGACCAAAGCGCTTTACGAGACATTAGTCCGGCGCGCAGGGTAACGCAGGCGAAGAAACAAACCCGCACCCTACTCTCTCCCTGGCAGGAAGAGGCGGATCCCGCAGTGCGGGATTGGTCAGGATGGAACCGCGAAAGCGCTACAATCCCAGAGCCGTTCGTGCGTGCTACAGCTGTTCGATCTTGTAACCGCGCTTCTCCAGCAATTTTATGACGCTATTTGGACCCGAGAAGTGCAATGCGCCCGCGACAATCGCCGTCGGCTTACCGGTTTTCAGTTCCGCTTCGATCCGTGGAATCCATTTGACGTTACGGTTATCGACAAAACGCGCCGCGATCCAGGGGGCCTGTTTGCGCAACCGGCTGTCACCTGCCCAAAGCGCATCGGTATTGCCTTTACGCCAGGCCTTGTACATCCGGCTGAATTCCTTTTCAGCATTCCCGGGCTGGTCGAGCGCGTCACGCAGAATGAATTCGCTATCGCGATCGCACAACCCGCCCATGACTGCCACGTGCTCGTCCACCGATTCCAGACCGGCGATTTCTTTTTTCTCTCTTGTCGCGCGGTCCACAAAGTAATTGTCCAGACCGTGCGAGAGCGAACTCTTGCTGTAGGTCGCAGGTCCGACGAGATGCTGTGCGATCCACCAGGGCTTATAAGCGAACTCGCTGTCGAAATTCCCACCGCGTTCCCGTCTTGCCCGGCGATCGTCCGGCTTGACAGTCATAACATTCTGGCAAAGCCAGGCCAAAAGTTCCGGATCAATTTTTGAACGGATATCCTGTCCCCGAGGATATTTGCCGGCCGCCTCAAATTTCTTTTCGAATTCCACGTGCCGGTTCGGATCGAACTCGAAGAGGAAACGCTTACTGTGTCTTAATGCGATTTCGTACGGCGCGGCGAGCGGATAATCTTTCTTGCTAAGCGCATGGATTGAGCCCACCAGGTAAAATGGCGCCTTCGCGTTGGTGACGCGCCAGACGCAACATTTCGGGTGCCTTTGAGCGGCGCCAACGGGAACCGCAAACAGTAGCGTTGAACCAATCAGGAGCGATGTGATCCAGGAGCAGGTAGTACGTTGGGGAGATAACAACATTTCCGGTTTTTAGCGCGAAAACACGGCAAGTCAATTGTCAGTTTCAATGTTGAGCAGATAGGATCGGCGGGCATGTGTGGGTCGCCTCGCCTTTTGCGAGGGAGAAGGGGACGGTGAGGGTTTGCTCGGCTATCTGGCACGTCGGCTTCGAGCCCCTCACCCTAGTCCTCTCGCCTTCTCGAAGGGGAGAAGCGAGAAGTACTGGACCCGCTTCATTTGAGATTGAAGCGGTTTTCGATACTATTGCGCAGGCATGTTCCTCCCAGTGAAACGTTGGTTCGCGGTCGCGTTCCTGGCCAGTGCCATCGCGATATCACAAAAAGCATATGCCGCGGATAATTGGAAGATTATTAAAGTACGTGGCAGCGACTACCTGAGCGTCGACAACATCTCGCAGTTTTACGGATTGCCGGCAGGCATGGCCGCGTCCGGCGAGAAAGTGGAATTCGAGACGGTGAAGAATCCGCTGGAATTTGTCAGTGGCAGCCGCGAGGTCATGATCAACGGCGCGCGCAGCTGGTTGTGCTTTCCTGTTATCGAACAGGATGGAAAATATCTGGTTTCCCGCACAGACGTAGCCAAGACCATTGAACCACTGGTGCGACCGCATCGTGTTCAAAACGTTGGCAAGGTTCAGACTGTCGTTCTGGATCCAGGACATGGCGGCTACGACAGGGGCCAGGTGAGCCGTTTTGGTTACGAGAAAGATTTTGCGCTGGATGTGGCGCGAAAGCTGCGCCCGTTGTTACAGGCAAAAGGATTGCGTGTGATCATGACGCGCGAGAGCGATTACTTTGTGCCGTTGGAAGTTCGCGCACAGATTGCCAACGCCGCGCGCGATTCGATCTTTGTCAGCATTCATTTCAATGCGACGAATGACGATCCAAATGCGACGGGATTTGAAATCTTTTCGTTTACGCCACGGGGAGCGCCGTCCACATCCGACAGCGCAGTAGCTCCGAGTGCTCTCAGCACGCAACCCGGCAGCACCGTTGATGCGCAAAGCATGGCGCTCTCGGCGTGCATCTATCATTCCCTGCTCGGTCACCTCCCCGAGTTCGACCGGGGCATCAAGCGCGCGCGGTTTGCTGTGCTTCGTCTTACAAAAGTTCCGGCTGTGCTAATCGAAGGCGGTTTTCTGACAGAAAAGGGCGAGTGCAAGCTGATCGCGCAAAAAGACTGGCGCGCAAGGCTCGCGCACGCCATCGGCGTTGGGATCGAGAGTTATCGGGCCCTTGGAATCAAGAAGCAGCCGCCGTTGCTCGTCGCGGATTATCGAAAACAAATAAAGTCATCGCCGACTGATTTCGTTGTTCCGGATGCGGAATTGAAGGAAGCAGACACAAGTCTGATGGAGCTCGTTGGCAAGTCGAAGTTTCTTCCAGCGCAGCAGACGTCAACTCCGAGAGCGTCTCTCGAGTCCGCCCCCATTGTTCCTTGAGGCAGGGCGCTCTGTATCCGTTTGGCGCCAAAGGCGCTGTCTCAATGTAGCCTGGGACGTCGCGACAGGAATCTGATTTCGTAAGTAACTGTGTTGGTTTCAAGCGAGGATTGGTTCGGGTTTGAGGGAGTGATTGAGAGCGAGGAGGAGTTTCCGCATGACTGCTGTGAGCGCGAGTTTGTGCGGTTTGCCTTTGGCACGCAGACGTTGGTAAAAACGCGACAGGATCGGATTGAAGCGAGCGGCCGAAAGTGCAGCCATGTAAAGTCCGCTGCGCAGAGCGCGGCGTCCACCGAAGATGGCGCGCTTGCCGCGGATTGATCCACTGTCGTGGTTAAATGGCGCCAGGCCGGCCAGAGCAGCGGCTTGACGACGATTGAGTTGGCCAAGCTCGGGCATTTGCGCAAGCAAGAGCGCAGCCGTGCGCGCACCGACGCCGCTGATTGCAGTGAGCTTTTGTGCTTTGACGCAGAGCGTTTGGTCCTGCGCGATGAGCTCGCCGATGCGTCGATCGAGTGTCTTAATTTGGTTTTTAATTTTGCTAATTAGGCTGCCACTTAAAGTCCGCAGCTCGCTACAGCTAAGCTGCGCAAGACGATTTTCTTCTGCGACCAAGATCCTGCCCAGATGCCGGCGCTGTGCTTCGTACTGACGCAAACGCTTTTGCTCGGCAGAGAGTGGCGAGGTTGGCTGCGGTTGCATCGCGCTGCCAAAAGCAGCGAGCACTTTGGCATCAATCCTGTCGGTCTTGGCTAGGATGCCAGCCGCCCGCGCGTACTGGCGCACACGCACTGCTTGCACCAAGGTAACTTTGACTTCGCTCTTTTCTAAGCTCTCGAGCAAAGCTTGCTCATAGCCGCCACTGGCTTCGCAGATCAACTGCACCGGCATAGCACTTTGCTTGATCCAGCGCACTAATGCGGCGTGGCCGCTCCGCTCGTTCGGCAGGCGACGAAATGTTCCCGCCCAAGCCACATCCAGATGCGCTTTGGCCACATCGATCCCGATATAGACAACACTTTGCTTCATGGGTTAAATAACTCCTGCTTGTAAATGCGAGCTGGCCAGGCCGGCACCGCCCTTGGGTTGGGCCGGCTTGGTCGCTCCAGTAACTGTTCGAGTTTTACTTGGCCCCAAGGGCAGGGCGTGGATCGAACTTACGAGCGGTCTTGATTGGCAATCATGACCTGCCGCTTTACCGGATCTCACGCCCACCCCTGTTCTACCACAAAGACGGCCATTCCAAGATACAAGCCGCTAACGGCACCGATCTCTGATTGACCTTGACTCTGCTCGCGCGCTGCAGGCTAATCTTGGCATTCAACCCTAACGAAAGGATCAACCTCATGAAGAAACTGATTACCTACATTATGACGGCGCTACTCGCGACGATCGCGATTTCATTCGCCGCACCCGACGACAAGGAGGCGATTATCTCCAAGGAAAAAGCGGCCTGGCAGGCGTTCAAAGACAAGAAAGCGGATGAGTTCAAGAAGCTTCTTTCTACGGACCTTGTCACCGTATACGCCGACGGAGTACACAATCTGCAGCAGGAGCTGGATGGGATGTCAAAGACAGAAATGAAATCGTTCGACTTGAGCGATTTCAACGTCGTGTTTCCGAATAAGAAGACTGCCGTCATTACGTATAAGGCTAAAATCGAGGCCACGGCGGACGGCAAGGACGTTTCCGGAACCTATAATGCTGGCTCGGTCTGGCACACCGCTAACGGCCAATGGGTGGGCATCTTTCACACCGACATGAAGGTGGCGCCACAGACATCGCCCGCCGGATAGGTTCGCGTCAACTACGAACAGCCCTTTGACATTTCTGTGGCGGCAGGCGTGTCGCCTGCAATGTCTACGGACCACTACAGTTAAATTGACTTCGCTTGTGCGAGTCCTATTCTGACCGAGAAGCAATACTGCGGGGGAGCCGCAATGGCTGAGAGTGTCGCCCCGGCGACAGACCCCTTGAACCTGATGCGGGTAATGCCGCCGAAGGGAGCGAGGGTCCGATTGCCGGATTGGCAACTCAGCCATGCGCGACCGCGCATGGCTTCTCTGCTTTATGAATGTCATCTCGAATGAAATGAGAGACCTCCCAAAAGCACGCTGATTACGCTCATTCATGATTGCGCCAAAAGATTCAATTGATTCACAAAGCACGGACACGCCTCTGCCGAATGGAGCGAGCGGGACGAGCGACATAGAAGCTAAAGCCGCGACGGGTAGCGGCGAGAGAGGCGGGAGTCGATCGAGTTTCAATTCGAAAAAGATTTACGTCGGAGGGAAATTGCATCGGGACCTTCACGTCCCATTTCGAGAAATCTCGCTCGCGCCGACGAAGTCGATAAACGGCGAGACCGAAGTAAACGAACCCGTACGCGTTTACGACACGAGCGGCCCATGGGGCGATCCAAGCGTGACGCTTGACCCAGTACTAGGGCTTCCGCCCTTGCGCCGCGATTGGATCCTGAAGCGCGGAGATGTGGACGAGATCGAAGGACGAGTCGTTAGGCCGCAGGACGACGGATATCTTTCGGAAAAGCATCGGGCTGTAGCCGCAACTGGCAGTGCGCCTCGCACCGCCGACCGCGGAAATGATAAGAACTCAGATCGAGCCGCAGCCAGCGTCAGCGGCTACAACAGAAGTGCGCCGCAATCGGCAACGCGAAAACCTCTTCGCGCATCCGCTGGCCATCCCATCACGCAGCTCTACTATGCGCGCCAGGGAATCATTACGCCCGAGATGGAGTACATCGCGATTCGCGAAAATCTTGGCCACGCGAATTCGTCTTCTGTAGCCGCGGTCGCTGACCGCGGCAATTCAGATGAGTCCGCAGCCGACGGCAGCGGCTACAACAGGAACGATCTCCGTCAGCAACACGCCGGCGATTCTTTTGGTGCGGCGATTCCAAAAGAGATAACACCGGAATTTGTACGGGCGGAGGTTGCCCGCGGCCGCGCCATCATCCCCGCGAACATCAATCACCCGGAGTCCGAGCCGATGATCATTGGCCGCAATTTCCTCGTAAAGATCAACGCCAACATCGGTAACAGTGCCGTCGCGTCGTCCATCGAGGAAGAAGTCGAGAAAATGCGCTGGGCGACCAAATGGGGCGCCGACACGGTGATGGACCTCAGCACGGGAAAAAACATTCACGCAACGCGCGAATGGATCATTCGCAACTCGCCCGTGCCGATCGGCACTGTGCCGATCTATCAGGCGTTGGAAAAAGTCGGCGGGCGCGCCGAAGAATTGACCTGGGAAATTTATCGCGACACGCTGATCGAACAGGCAGAGCAGGGGGTTGATTACTTTACCGTCCACGCCGGCGTGTTGCTTCGCTACATTCCGCTCACCGCGCGCCGTGCTACCGGCATCGTGTCGCGCGGCGGCTCGATCATGGCCAAATGGTGTCTCGCGCATCATCAGGAAAGTTTTCTCTACACGCGTTGGGACGAGATCTGCGAAATCATGGCCGCATACGATGTCAGCTTTTCCATCGGTGACGGTCTCCGGCCGGGCTCAATCGCTGATGCGAACGATGAAGCGCAGTTTGCCGAGCTTTACACGCAAGGCCAGCTGACCAAGCGCGCATGGGCGCATCACGTGCAGGTAATGAACGAAGGCCCTGGCCATATTCCCATGCACATGATCAAGGAAAACATGGAGAAACAACTCGAGTGGTGCGACGAAGCGCCGTTTTACACTCTCGGGCCGCTCACCACCGACATCGCGCCTGGCTACGATCACATCACCAGCGCGATCGGCGCGGCCATGATCGGTTGGTACGGCTGCGCCATGCTTTGTTACGTCACACCGAAAGAACATCTCGGGTTGCCTAACAAGAAGGACGTGAAAGACGGGGTCATCGCCTACAAAATCGCCGCCCACGCCGCCGATTTGGCCAAAGGGCATCCCGGCGCGCAATACCGCGACAACACCATCAGCAAAGCCCGCTTCGAATTTCGTTGGGAAGATCAATTCAATCTCTCGCTCGATCCCGAGACCGCGCGCGAGTTTCACGACGAGACGTTGCCGCAAGAAGGCGCCAAGACCGCGCACTTCTGCTCGATGTGCGGACCTCACTTCTGCAGCATGAAAATCACAGAGGACGTTCGCAAATACGCTGCTGAACAAAAAATTTCCGAAGAACAAGCTCTCCAAGTCGGTTTGGAACAAAAAGCCAACGAGTTTGTAAAAAAAGGCGCGGAAGTTTACGCGAAAGCATGACTTGCTTGGTCAGACTGCAGCCAACGTGACATCGACGAGTCCATCGTTCATCGCCAATTTCCAGCGGTTCCGCGAGCTGTCAGAGGGACAAGTTTAGGCAAGGTGAGCTCTTACACACTGCAGCCGGTCGGCTTCATTCGTTCGACATTGAAGCGGCGGGAAGACGCTCCGCGGCAAGGACCTGAGGGTGCTCCCGACGCGTGGCTCGAGATCGAACCGCAATTTGCCGAAGCCTTGTTAGGCGTGGAGGTCGGTCACGAACTGATCGTCATCACGTGGTTGCACCACGCGAAGCGTGACGTGCTGAAGAATCATCCGCGCAGCGATCCGAGCCGTCCGGTCACCGGCGTGTTTTATACGCGCTCACCTGCGCGACCCAACCCGCTCGGGCTACATCCCGTCACCGTTCGTGAGATTGAAGGCACGCGCGTGAAGATCGGGCCGATCGAGGTATTCGACGGCACGCCGGTAGTCGATATCAAGTCAGCCTCTACGCGTGCTGATTGATGATCGGCGTGGTGATGTAATGCTGGCGTAGGCGCTAGAGGGGGCTAAGGATTGAGCCGACGACTGACTAAAGTGAAAGGAGAGAAAACAATGTCTAAGCATAAAACTGGAACACAAAAAGAGTGGCTCGCGGCCCGGCTTGAGTTGCTCAAGGCCGAGAAGGAACTGACGCGACTGAGCGATGAGCTGGCGCAGCGGCGGCAGGAGTTGCCCTGGGTGCGGATCGACAAGGATTACAGCTTCGAGACCGATGAAGGTAAAGCGTCGCTCGCTGATCTCTTCCGGGGACGCTCGCAGCTGCTCGTCTACCATTTCATGTTTGGGCCCGACTACAAAGCGGGGTGTCCGTCCTGCTCAGCCATCGCGGACGGCTTCAATGGTATCGAGGTTCACCTGGCCAATCATGACGCGATGCTTTGGGCGGTCTCGAGGGCGCCGCTCGCGAAATTGCAGGCATACAAAAATCGGATGGGTTGGACGTTTCCGTGGGCGTCTTCGTTCGGCAGCGATTTCAACGCCGACTTCGCCGCTTCATTCACCCAGAAACAACAGCGCGAAGGAGACATCGAGTACAATTACGAGCGCGAGGAGCCGTGGGAAGGTGCGGGCGAGGGGGCTACCACTTTCGCAGCCATGAGCGGAACCGATCCGGCGACGTACACGCGCGAGCGGCCGGGCGTGAGCGCGTTCGCGCTCGAGGACGGCGTGGTTTATCACACTTATTCCGCGTATTCGCGCGGAGTGGACGGTCTCTGGGGAATGTATCAGTGGCTCGATCGCGCGCCCAAAGGACGAAACGAGACCGGCGTCTGGTGGCGCCGCCACGACGAATATCGCGAGTCCCAAGACAAAGGCGCATCGAAAGACTGCTGCGGTTGAACGCCGTTTCGGGCTAATGCCAGTCCGGCGTCGGACCTCAAGGAGTCTTTAAGATCGGAATGATCGCCGTTTGGATTGGCCGCCCCGTGGCTAACGGCGCGGACGCTTTGCCGTCTTGGAATCTGATTCCAGAATAGCGACGATGGTTGCGCTTTCGATGACGATGTCGCAGGCTTCGACAGCAACATGAACATCGAGACGCTCCATATCGGAATGAAGGTGCGCCATCCGCAATACGGCGTTGGCGTCGTGAGATCGCTGACCGAGCAGACAGCCGAGATCGTGTTTGAGGACGCGCCGCGGACAATTGCGCCGGCTTCCAGCGATCTTCAGCCTGCGGACGCGACCGCTACGGTGAGCGAGTTAGAGATGCCGCTTGCGAATCTGATCCGCGATACGGCTCACGCTGTGGTCGAGGCGCTCGGGCTGGAACAAAAGGATGTGCTTGTAGAAGGTTTGGCCGCACGATGGCAGCGCGGAACTCTGGTAATGCAATCGGCCGACAGTTCGCTTCAGCCGAAAGAAGTCCCGCTTGAGACATTCTTCCACAAAATCGTCATGATCCGGAACAACCTGCGAGTTCTCGAGCAGAAAGTGAACGCGAGCGACAAATTAAGCGATGCCGACAAGTTCGACCTCCAACAGTATATCACGCGCTGTTACGGTTCGCTCACGACGTTCAACATCCTGTTCAAAAACAAGGACGATCAGTTCCGTACCGGCCGCTAAGATAATTCACCCGCTGTGCCGAGGATCAGCTGTTAAATCAGGGATGCAAAGAGGAAGGGAATGTCTGGAAAAATGCTCGGAAATTTAGGCGAAAGCGTAGGTGTTATTGTCCCGGTACCGTGGATGGCGAACCGGAAGGATTCGACTGATCGAACATTCCGCCGTGTCCATGTCCATAACGTTCGCCACCGCCACCGCCATGATGTCGGTGATGCTGTGAAGGATCAGCTGACGAACCTCCGTCGTCAGCACACGAAGAGCTCAAGAGAGCACAGCAAAGCGAGAGCAGACCTAGCCACGCCTTCACGGATTTGAGACGATTCGAAATCGCCATAAAACGATGAAGTAAATGACCGGACTAAACGAAGAATGGTTACAGAATTCTCCACATTCCTGTCGGATAATTCTGGGTAGCGGTCGCTGCGGCGACTTGGAGATGGTGTCTCGGCGAAACAAACTTCCGATTAGATGCTTGCTGTAAATTCGGTTCGACGTGTCATTGCCCCATGAAGCTGATTTCCGTGAATGTGGGATTGCCGCGAGAGATTACGGTTGGTGGCAAAACCGTGCGGACATCGATTTGGAAGAATCCGATTCAAGATCGCGTCCATGTTTCGACGCTGAACGTGGATGGTGATCAACAATCCGATCTTTCTGTCCACGGAGGAGTCGACAAAGCCGTCTACCTTTACCCGAGCGAACATTATTCCTATTGGCGGAATCGGCTACCCGATGTCGAGCTACCTTGGGGAGCGTTCGGCGAAAACTTCACGAGCGAAGGTATTTTGGAGAATCAGATAAAAATCGGCGACCGCATGCGGATCGGTTCAGTTGACTTCATGGTGACGCAACCACGGATGCCGTGCTTCAAACTTGGGATTCGATTTAATCGCAGGGACATGGTGAAACATTTTCTTGCGAGCAAACGCAGCGGGTTTTACCTGTCCGTGATTCGCGAAGGCGAAGTAAAGAATGGCGACGCGATTGAATTTATTGAGAAACAGGAAACCGGAGTCACGATCACGGACATCGTGAACCTTTACTCGATCGATTCCCAGAACCAGGAGCTTCTCCGCCGCGCCACGGAGGTAGCGGCACTACCGCAAAGCTGGAAAGACTTTTTTCGAAAACGCCTTTGGGATGCCGATGCGTAATTGAATTGGCGACAAGAGCAAGATTCGCGTAGTAACACAGTCGTGAGCACGCCTAATTCGAGCGAGAACGAAGTCGATGAACCGTTCAACGGCGCCGAGCTAAGCGAATCTGTTCTTTCCCGGGATTGGAGTTCACCAGAAGAGGAGGCCGCATGGTCAAACCTGTAGCCGGCGAAATCGTTGTCGTTCCATTTCCGCGAACCGATAGCGG
>JAALOD010000026.1 GCA_013372845.1 Candidatus Udaeobacter sp. | reverse complement strand
TCTTTTTGGCGCCAGATTTTGAGTTTGAAATTCATATTTTCACGTCATCCTGAGCGAAGCAGATCGGAGTCGAAGGATCCGGTAGAGATACCAGGGTTTCGCAACGGGTTCCTCGACTTCGCTCGAAATGACAAATGTGATCATTTGTAGCTTCTTTGCGTTAGATGCACTGTTTCGAAATTGAGCGGCTCGCGATGCAACATCGGCGGTTGTCCATCGCCCTGAAATTCCCACGCAAACACCGCGGCGTGGTTTTCATCGTCGCGCAGTGCCTCGCCTTCTGCGGTCTGGTGTTCTTCGCGAAAATGCGCGCCAGCGGATTCGTCGCGCTCGAGTGCATCAATGCACATCAGTTCGGCGAATTCCAGGAAATCGGCCACGCGTCCGGCGCGTTCCAGGGATTGATTGAAATCGTCGCCATCCCCTGGCACGCGTACCCCGTAGCCGCGGGACCAGAATTGTTCTCGCAGTTCGGGGATTTTTTTGAGCGCCTCGCGCAAACCCTTTTCGTGACGCGACATTCCGCATTTGTCCCAGAGAAGCAGACCTAGTTCGCGATGGAACGAGTCGACTGAGCGAGTGCCGTTGACGTTGAGGAGTTTTTCAATTCTTATGCAAACACTTTCCTCCACTGCCCGAAACTCTGGACAATCCGGCGACGGCCGTTTTTCCATCTGGCCGGCCAGGTAATTCGGCAGCGTGTTCGGCAAAACGAAATAACCATCTGCCAAACCTTGCATGAGAGCACTGGCACCGAGTCGGTTGGCGCCGTGATCGGAAAAATTCGCTTCACCGATTACAAACAACCCGGGCACATTGCTCATTAGATCGTAATCCACCCACAGGCCGCCCATCGTGTAATGAACGGCGGGGTAAATCCGCATCGGCACTTTGTGGGCGTCTTCGCCGGTGATCTTTTCATAGACTTCGAACAGATTTCCGTAGCGCTCCTGGATTGTATGTTCTCCCAGCCGCTTGATTGCGTCGGCAAAATCGAGATAGACGCCGCGACCGCCTGGGCCAACGCCCCGGCCTTCGTCACAAACTTCCTTTGCCGCGCGCGACGAAATATCGCGGGGCGAAAGATTGCCGTAGCTCGGATATTTTCGCTCGAGATAATAATCGCGATCGGTCTCAGGGATTTCGCGTGGCGGCCTGTCGCGATCTTCCTTCCGCTTCGGCACCCAAACGCGTCCATCGTTCCGCAGCGACTCGGACATGAGCGTGAGCTTGGATTGATATTCGCCACCGACCGGGATGCACGTGGGATGAATTTGCGTGAAGGCTGGATTCGCAAAGAGCGCGCCCCTTTTGTAAGCGCGATAGGTGGCCGTGACGTTGCAGCCGCGGGCGTTGGTTGAGAGATAAAACACGTTTCCATATCCGCCCGTCGCGAGCACGACAGCATCCGCTGCGTATCTTTGAATTTTTCCGGAGCACAAATTGCGGGTGACGATTCCCTTGGCGTGTCCGTCGACAATCACCAGGTCGAGCATTTCCGTCTGGGGAAACATCTGAACCGTGCCGGCCGCGATTTGACGGCAAAGCGCTTGATAACAGCCGAGCAGAAGCTGCTGACCGGTCTGTCCGCGTGCGTAGAAGGTGCGCGACACCTGGGAGCCGCCGAAGGAACGATTGGCCAGCAGTCCCCCATATTCGCGGGCGAACGGCACGCCCTGCGCGACGCATTGGTCGATGATGTTATTGCTGATTTCAGCCAAGCGATACACGTTGGCTTCACGGGAACGAAAATCGCCGCCCTTGATAGTGTCATGAAATAATCGGTAAACGCTATCGCCGTCGTTCTGGTAATTTTTCGCTGCGTTGATTCCACCCTGAGCCGCAATCGAATGCGCGCGTCGCGCCGAATCCTGAAAGCAAAAACATCTTACTCGGTAACCCAATTCGCCCAGGGTCGCCGCAGCCGATCCGCCGGCCAGACCGCTTCCCACAACGATGATCTCGAACTTTCGCCGATTGTTTGGGCTAACTAATCGCGAATGGTCGCGATGATTTCGCCATTTCTGGGCGAGCGGACCCGGTGGAATCTTGGCTTCGAACCTTCCAATCATAGCTGTTGGGCCGGTTTAACCCACCCAAGAAGGACAGCGATGGGGATCGACGTATAACCGATAAACAAGAGCCACGCGAAAATTCGGCCTCCCAATGCGAGGCGCGGCGTCAGCTTCTTGTCATTCAATCCAAGCGATTGAAAGAAGCTGGATGATCCATGGCTTAAATGAAGCGCGAGCAAAAACAATCCAAGGATGTAAAAGCCCGACACATAATAATTCTGAAATCCGTACACCATCATCGAGTAGACGTCGTAGTGGCCAAGGGGATCAGCCTTAAGTAAGCCAAATCGGCGATCAGTCACCCGCACCGTGAAGTGAGCGAGGTGATAAACGATAAATGCCAGCACGATCAGTCCGCTCATCACCATGTGACGAGAGGCGAACGTCGCTTTGACATAGCGTTTGTCGATATACGCGTCCGGTCGGGCACGCCGGTTTTCGATTGCAAGTTGGATGGTCACGTAGATGTGAATAATGACGGTCGCCAACAGAAAAATTCGAATCAGCCAAAGTAATGGACCCAGATCGCGGAGATGTTCCGAGTAATCATTGATCCAATCCGGTCCGATAAAAATCTGCAGGTTTCCAAGTAAATGTCCGACCACGAAAAGGATCAGAATGATGCCGGTGACCGCGACGATCATTTTTTTCCCGACCGATGAACGATAAAAAGCTGCTACAATATTCACGCTAAAAAACTATTACACTTGGCGAAGCCAAGGTGGAACGCGTTGTCCCCAACGCGTTGCCAAATCAAGCGCGGCTTTGCCGCCTCATTTCAGATTATGGACGCAGGTTGTAGCGTCAAGCTATGGCGATGGCTGCCTGCGGCCGTGCCTCAGGGTTACTTGCTTTGCGATTCTTCGCGTAAGACGTTGTTAAGGTGACGGCCGAGCGCGAAAAGACGCTGACAATTAACGAAATCTATCACTCAATTCAGGGCGAAAGCACTTGGGTAGGACAACCCTGTGTGTTCGTGCGGCTGACGTTCTGCGATCTGCGCTGCAATTATTGCGATACGGAGTACGCGTTTTACGAAGGGAAAAAACAAGCACTGCAAGAGATCGTCGAAGCGGTCCAGGCGTTTCATTGCCCTCTGGTGGAGATTACTGGTGGCGAGCCGTTATTGCAGAAAAACGTGCTGGTCTTGATGTCGACTTTGTGCGATGCGGGCTCCACGGTGTTGCTCGAGACAAGCGGCGCGCACGATATCTCAAAAGTCGATCCACGCGTTCATCGGATAATGGATTTAAAAACGCCGGGCAGCAGTGAAGTGGACAAAAATCTCTGGTCGAATATTGATCGTCTCACCTCGCGCGACGAAGTGAAATTTGTGATGGGCTCGCGCGAAGATTACGAATGGTCGCGCGACAAGGTGCAGCGCTACGATCTTTCTTCGCGCTGTCACGCCGTGCTGTTCTCGCCGATCTTTGGACGGATCGATCCTCGTGAGATTGTCGAATGGATTTTAGCGGACAACCTCAACGTCAGATTTCAACTTCAGATGCACAAATTCATCTGGAGCCCGACACAGCGCGGAGTCTGAATGCACGCGCACGCAGCAAGTGGTCATCCTGAGTCGCAAAGACGACGAAGGATCTCGCAATGGGTGATTGATCACGCAGGATAGCTCATGTCATCTTCCGGCGTTGTGAGAGGTCCCTCACTTCGTTCGGGATGACAATGCAGCGACAGCGATGATATTTGCCACTCATGCGGGCACGCCTAACGAAAGACTTCACCTTTGAAGCGGCGCAGACTTTGCCGAATGCGCCGGAGGGCCATAAATGCCGTGGCGTCCATGGCCACAGCTTTAAGGTGGAAGTCTCAGTGGAGGGCGATGTCGATCCAAAGGCCGGATGGGTTTACGATCACGCCAGAATCAGCGACGCAATGAAACCGTTGATGAAACTGTTGGATCACGCCTATCTCAATGACATCGAAGGCTTGGAGAACCCGACGATTGAAAAAATGGCTGAATGGTTCTGGAAGAAATTGGAATCGCAATTTCCTGGTCTTTGCGAAATCGTGGTGCACGAAACACCGACCGCGCGCTGCGTCTACCGCGGCAAGTAGGAAGCGATCGCGATTGTCTTTTGGAGAGTCGGCATCCTGATGCGCCTCAGTCATGTCGAGTGGAGTCGAGACATCCCGTGGCGAAATCTCAAGGCCGCTTCACGGGATCCTCGACTCCGCTCGGAATGATTCGACCTTGCGGAAGAAATTCTCGAAGAGCGCATCGTAGATTTTTCCACGCTCGGGATGATACTGGACCGCTAGAGCGAATGGATAGTTGCGCAGGCACACTTGCTCAATGATATCATCATCGGCGGACCATGCTTCGACTTCGAAACCGTCTGCGAGCCGATCGATCGCCTGATGATGTGAACTGTTTACATTTTCGAATCGATGCTTCGCCTTGCCGTCGTAACGCAATGGTTGAATGTCCTGCTCTTTTTGTTGTGGCAGCCTATGACCCGGAATATCGAGCTTGAGAGTGCCGCCCAAAGCGACATTCAATACCTGAATACCTCTGCAAATCGCAAGAATCGGCAGCCCACGCTTGAGCGCCTTTGAAATTGCCTCGAACTCCCAAAGGTCGCGGTTCGGATCAAGATCGTCTTTGTCGATCAAGTTCGGATCGACGTTTTCCTGACGCAGAAATTCCGGTGTGATATCGGAGCCGCCGGTCAGGAGCAGGCCGTCCATTTGATCCATCGGAACATCGCCGTTGCGCGCGTCGAAAACATGGATCTCAGGATGCTTCGCGAAAAACGGGCGAAACCATTTTTCATCCTTCGGACGCATCCAGGTGGCGAGGTTGGGCATTGTTAAATGTTGCTTCGATTGTCACTGAAGAAAAGGTGGATCGCCTTCTCCGAAGACGATGGTAAAATTTGGCGCCGAAGGCGCGGTTCCCTTGCTAACGCGTTGAGGACAACGCGTTCCACCTACAATCCCATCAGTTCGCGAACGTATTTTACCGGTGGGCTGCCGTACGAGATCACCTGATCGTTGTATTTCTTGAGATCGAAATCCTTGCCTAGTTTCTTCTCGTCCGCTGCACGCAGATCGAGATGCTCAGTGGCGCCCACGAAATAAGTCGAGAGTTGCGCCGAGGTGAGCCGTGCGCGTTTCCATTTCGCAACCGCTTCGCCTTCCTGTTGGAAAGTTTCTTTCATCATCAAATCCATCGCTTCCTTCTCGGTCATGCTCCCGGCGTGAATGCTTTGATCGAGAATAGCATTGGCGATGGCGCGCAACCGCATTTTCAACTGCTGCATTTTCACTTCCGGTCCGCCGTAGCCCTGCTCCGCCATCATTTGTTCGCAGTAAACGGCCCACCCTTCGATAAATGTGCCGCTGCGAAAGATAGCGCGGACCAGGGTGGGCGCGCGGAATTCGTTTGCATGAGCGAGCTGCAAGAAATGGCCCGGCATCGCCTCATGCACGGTCAGATCGCGAATCATATAATTGTTGTATTCACGAAAAAACGATCCCCTGCGCTCCTTTGACCAGTCTTTCGGCGTCGGCGCAACGGCAAAAAAAGTTTTTCCGGTTTTATCGAGGGGACCGGGAGAATCGCAATACGCAATGGCCACGCCGCGTTTGAATTCGGGCATTGCGATCACGTCCAGCGGCGTGTCGGGAATAGTAACGAGATTGTGCAACCTGACGAAATCGGTTGCTTCGCCAACGACGTCCTTCGCATAACCAACTACGGTGGCATCGTCGGGATGTTGTTCTGCAAGTTTGTCGAGTACTGCCGCCGTTACCTTATGCTTGTCCGCGAGTGTTGCCGAGTCTGCGTTGGGAAAATATTTTTTGTAGAGCGGCAGCGCAGTTTCGTAGATGGCGGTTTGCGTCTGTTTCAGGTCGGCTTGCGCGCGCTTCATGATTTCTTCCATCGACAAGTCCGAAGCGAGCGCGAAGCGCAGCTTTTTTCGAAACTTTTCCGCGCCAAGACGGAAATTGCCATCGGAACGGGGCAGCAGATCGTTTTGAAGCCACTTTTTGTAATCCTCGAGAGCGGCGGCGGTTTTTTCCTGTAACGGTGCCAGATCCTTCTTCATTTGCGGTGCGCGATCAAGAAGGGGGGCGAGGCCTTCACGCACGAGATTGATTGCGCCTTGCGTTTGTTCAACCGCTGTTTCCGTGTGAACGCGCGGCGGGTGTTGCAAGTTGGCTTTTGCTTGAGCGATCACGCGCGGAATTCCTTCTAGGCGCTGGCGCAGATTTGGAATCCGTTGTTCCGGCGGCGCGAAATCGCGCGCGACCAACAAATAAAGGCTGTTGGCCAGGCTCTGCATGTAAACGATGGGATTCCATTCCGGATCTTTCAGCTCTTCACCCCGGAAGATTTCGTAATCGATGTTCTCCTTGAGGATGCGAAAATCGATATTGTTCGCACCGGTGAGCTGCGATCCATCGATGGCACTCAACTTGTCGCGGAACTCTTTTTGCGTTCTGAGTTCTTTCGCCCGCGCTTCGGGTGAGTAATCAGTCAGTTGACCGTCAAACCGATGGTCCCCGAGCTCCGTTGCATCCTCCGGATTAGCCCGCAAATATTGCTCGATATAGTCGTGCGCTATTTTTTGAAACGCGTCGTCCTGTGGAGTCCCAAATACGCTGAGGATCGACGACGACAACAAGAACGCAGCTGCGATGGTGATTCTCATCGAATTCAGCTCGGCGTGCCGCCGTGAAGAATCGGCTCCGTCGCGATCTCATCCAGAGTGGGTTGCTGTGTTTGAAGGTAAGTGCGGCCCTTATAGAAACAAGCGACGATGACAAAGACGACCGCGGCTCCAAACATCAACCAGGTGAAGAAGGTAAAGTACTGATAGTCGCTGATTTTATGCGCGGCGCCTGCACCCAAAATCCATTTATTAACGAGGCCGACGAAGAGTTCACCTGAGGCGACAGTGAGAAGCCACAGCGCCATCACGGAACTCTTCATCGTATTCGGTGCCTGGGTATAGGAAAATTCCAAACCGGTGATCGACACCATCGCTTCACCGAGCGTAAGAATAATGTAGGCTAGGAACTGCCAATTGATGTGCGGTCTTACCCCTGCATCGATTTGCCCCTGGATCCAAACGATAACAACAAAAGAGAGGGCGGTAATGAAGAGGCCTATTCCAATTTTTCGCAACGGTGTGAGCGGGAAGACAGCGTTAATCAGCGGGTAGATCACATAATTTACCAAGGGGATAAAAATCAGGATCAAAATAGGGTTTGCGGTTTGCACCTGCGCGGCCAGCAAATCCAAACCCCACCCCGCTGAAACGTGAAATGGCGAAAAGCCAATGTTGATCCACGGCAGCCAGGACACGTGCAGATCCATTTTCTCAGCTTGCAACGTCCATTCGGCGCCGTTGCTCATTCCCCACAAGGCCCAAAAAACCAAAATGAAAACGTAAACCATTGCGATTCGTGCGAGCGTGACGAGACCTTCCTTGCTGAATGTTTCGCGGAGATAACCAAGTCCAGCCGGAGGCACATGCACCATTTTCTTGCGACCGCCCCAGAAAAACAAAGTCGCGATCAACATCGCGATCCCAGGAATTCCAAATGCCCATCCCGGCCCGTACTTCGGATTGCCGAGAAGCCAGGGACAAAGAAGCGAAGAAATGAAAGAGCCGGCGTTAATCGAGAAATAGAACCAGCCAAACATTTTCGACAGCAGATGTTTGTTCGATTCGCCAAATTGATCGCCAACGTTCGCCGACACGCACGGTTTAATGCCGCCTGCCCCCAGGCAAATCAGAAACAGTCCGATCGCCAGCATCGCTCGCTGCCCAATTGCAATCCCCCAGGAAGTGGCCATGCACGCGAGCGTGAGATTGCCCAGGCAGTAGACCATCGAGAGCGAGAGGATAGTCCAATATTTGCCCAGCCAGCCGTCGGCGATGACCGCGCCGAGAATCGGGAGAAAGTAAACGCCGAAAACGAAGTAATGCGTGTACATGTACGCCTCGTTCGAACTCATCGGCGCGAGCACACCAGACTGATTCAAAATGTAATGCGCCATGAAAACGGTCAGGACCGACTTCATGCCGTAATAGGAGAAACGCTCGGCAGCTTCGTTGCCAATGATGTACGGTACGCCCGGCGGCATGCCCGTTAGGTTTGGGGGCGAGGTTGCGTATGTGTGTTTGGCCATATGATCTTCTTTGCCTAACGATCTTCGTGCGGAACAGCTTCCGCCGGGCCCGGCGAGGATGCCGATTTTTCAGACTCGATTTTGCTTTCTTCGGACAAGACTCTCGTTGCCGGATCGGGCTGCTCCCGCTGGACTTCCGGCATTTGGCCGAGCGGATGTTTTTCGCACGATATGCAAAACAGCAGCATGCAGAGCGCAACAGCACTGAGGCCGTAGCGGAGGAAAAGAACCATAATGCGCTGGCACAGTTATCAGCCTCGCTGGTAACCTGCAAGCCGAAAGCGCGTGATTCCTCGGCATTTCGATTGGGATCAACGACAGTTGTAGCGGCGTTTGTGTCCAACGCCCATGCGCTCGCCGCTGCGAGTGCCTGTACAAAAGATTGAAAGACGCTGCTGTGGGATTACTATCACACGCGGTGGCTCGCACAGACAGACACAGCGCGTGGAACGAAGTCTTCGCTCTCGTTCTGCTATTCTCAGGAACCCTGCTGTTTTTTGCGCTGATTTCCTACACGCCGAAGGATGTGCCCTCCTGGGTTTGGTTCAGCCATATTTCGCCGGCGAATCGTCCAGCGCAGAATTTCATCGGGCCAGTGGGCGCGATTATCGCAGGAATTTGCTATCAGTTCATTGGCGCCGCTGCGTACCTTTTGGCCGCAATCCTGCTGGGTTTCGGTGCCGCAAAACTGTTTTATCCCGCTTTGCGGTTCGCGCCGCGGTTGGCCTGGATCGTTCTGTTTATCATATCGGGTGCCTGTTTGCTGCATGTGCAGCCGTATCATTTGCAGGGCTGGCACGCCGCCTTCAACATCCAGGGGCCGGGCGGTTGGATCGGATACGCTTTCGCCGATCAGCACCGTGGATTACTCCGCAACGCTGTTGGCCCACTCGGTACGCTTCTCCTGCTGACCGGAATTTATGTGACCACACTGATCCTGGTCACAGGACTGCGTCCAATTCATCTTGTTCGCGAAACGGTTGCCCTTATGCGGCGTATGAACGTAAGGCTGGGGGAGTGGCTATTGCGCCGCAGGCTGCGCAGATCGGATCTGAAGGGAAAACTAGAGATTAGTGAGCAGCAGCTGGCCAGGCAACGGCGATTACTTGAAAAACAACTAAAAAAGAAAGGCGTACCCGCGGCCGAGTTAGCTGGGTCAATGATTTTGCCAGAGGAACTGGCAAATCGGCCGAAACCGAAGGTGGTCGATACAACGGCGTTGCCGAGCGAACAGGAGACCCGAAGAAAACCATCTCTCGCTGAATTGCGCGCCACTGAACGGAAAGCGAGATCGGCGCCGAGTGTGATGACTCCAACTTGGACATCGGAAAATTATGCCCTACCTGGGATGGATTTGCTCGACGAGCATAGTATGGAGGGACGTGGCACGTCTGATCCTTCGGAGCTTGAGGACGTCCAGCGAGTCTTGATTGAGACTTTGGGCCAATTCGGGATTGCCGTGGCGCCGGGCGATATCACAAAGGGGCCGACCATTACCCGCTACGAAGTCTATCCGGCCAAAGGCGTTCGTGTGGACAAGATTGTCAGCCTCGAGCGGGACCTCGCTCGAGCCACGCGCGCCGAACGAATCAATATCCTCGCGCCGATCCCAGGAAAAGACACGGTGGGCATCGAACTGGCCAACAGCCGAAAAGTGACAGTAAAACTGCGTGAACTTTTGCAGTCATCCGACTGGGAAGAGGCAAAGGGACACGCCAAAATTCCCCTCGCTTTAGGCAAAGATGTTTACGGCAAAACGATCATTGCCGACCTCGCGCAAATGCCGCATCTGTTGGTCGCCGGTACCACTGGCAGTGGGAAGAGTGTTTGTATCAATGCCCTGATCGCCAGCATGCTCTTTCGTTTCACCCCTGACGAGCTGCGTCTGGTGATCGTTGACCCGAAGATGGTCGAACTTCAGGCGTATAGTTCGCTGCCGCATCTCGCGTTCCCGATAGTGGTCGATCCAAAAAAAGTGATGCTCGCATTGCGCTGGCTGATCGATGAGATGGAGCGTCGTTACAAAGTTTTTGCGCGCGTTGGCGCGCGCAACATTGTGGGGTTCAACGTGCGACCAAAGAAAAAGAAAAACTCCGACGAAGAGGATGCCGATGGAGGGCAGAGCTCCAGCGACGCCGGGTTCGCGGGACCTCGCCCCTCCAGCGAGATCAAGGTTCCGCGTGAAGATGAGCTGCAAATTCCTGACAAGATGCCATATGTCGTCGTCATCATCGATGAGTTGGCGGATTTGATGCAAACCGCGCCTGCAGACGTTGAGAGTGGCATTGCGCGCATCACACAAATGGCTCGCGCGGCCGGTATTCACATTATCGTGGCAACGCAAACTCCCCGCGCAGACGTCATCACCGGCGTGATCAAGGCGAATATTCCGAGCCGGATCGCATTTCAGGTCGCTTCCAAGATCGACAGTCGCGTGATTCTGGATGAAAACGGAGCCGATCGATTGCTCGGGCAGGGCGATATGCTTTATCTGCCGCCGAGCGCTTCGCGTCTCATTCGCGCACAGGGCGTTCTTGTTACGGATGATGAGATTCATCGGCTGGTCGAATTTGTTTCCGCGCAAAGCCCGCC
This sequence comes from Candidatus Udaeobacter sp., assembly GCA_013372845.1. Lineage (GTDB taxonomy): Bacteria > Verrucomicrobiota > Verrucomicrobiia > Chthoniobacterales > UBA10450 > Udaeobacter. Next base: position 20,789 of record JAALOD010000026.1, on the reverse strand, counting down.
GGCTTTTGATACGGCAATGCACGAGAAGCTACAATCCGCCGCGACGCCTGAGGAAGATGTGACAGATGAAGACGAAGAGCTGGTCGAAAAATGCCTGGAGATTATTCGCCAGGAAAAACGCGCCTCCACTTCGCTGCTTCAGCGCCGCCTGCGACTCGGCTATACGCGGGCCGCGCGAATCGTTGATATTCTGGAACAGCGCGGTATTTTAGGTCCCGGCGAAGGCGCCAAACCACGGGAGATTCTGGTCGATCTCGATGCTGCCGTTTAGCCGCTATTTTCTGCGCAATGACGATCGAAGGGCTTGGTAAAAAGTTTCAGGAAGCGAGGCTCGCGAGGAACCTTACGCTCGACGAAGCAGCCCGGATGACAAAGATTCGTCCCGCGCGGCTGGCAGAGATTGAGGCAGACGATTTTTCCCAATTCCCCAGCCTTGCCTACGCAAAAGGTTTTCTTCTCATCTACGGCAAATTTTTGGACGTCGATGTCACGCCGTATCTGGACGCATTTGAAGATTCCGAACGCGTGACGGTCGATGGCTACTCCTATCTCCAGGAAAATCAGCCTCAGAAGCCAGTCAGTGCACCGGTCATTCGGCGCCGCCGGCCCACAACAACCAGCCACGAGCGCATTTCACCGATGCCGCTCGTCTTCGGCGTCCTCGTGTTGGTAGTCGGCTTCTCCGTAATGAAGTTGATCCTAAACGTGCGGCGGCTTGCACCTGGACAAGCGGAGTCTACGGCACAGGTGTCGCCGAGTGCGTCTCCGGTTCCAAGCCCCAAGGCCGGGCAACCGGGAACGACCGAGACGTCGTCGCGGGCGCTGTTGCGTCCGCGCCCACAGTCGCGCCGCCAGCGCCGTCCAAAGCTGCCACCTCGCCTGTTGCGACAGCCGGGCCACCAGAAATCCGGAAGGCTTTGGCCGCTTCCGCAGTACCAAGTGAACCAGAGGTGCGTAAGGCCAAGCCCGTGCGCCCTGAGGACGTGGCGCAAGCGCCGCCGCAGACGAATTCATCCCCCGCGGAATCGGGTGAGCAAAATCGCGTTGCCATTCGACCGATTAAAAGGACCTATGTAAAGGTGACTGTTGGCGATAAAGGTGGAAGTCCCGCCTTCGAACGGTGGGTTTCTCCGGCAGATGGGCCTGTGGAATTTCGCGGGAAACATGTCTCGATTCGCGTCCTCGATCCTGACGCTGTCCAGATCACAAAGAATGGAAAGGCGTTGGAGGACGGCGACGAGGACGTGACGGTGAATTAGCGGCAGCAAAAGAATTTTAGAAAACGCCAAACGCCGAACGCCCAATTTTGAAGGCGGACAAATGAGCGTTGGGCGTTGGCGTTGGACGTTTCTTAATGAAAACAAAGATAAGCAGAAGCGCGCTGGGTTTTGAGAGCAAGTCAAAGGTCGGCATGATCAGCCTTGGCTGCGCGAAGAACCTCGTCGACGCGGAGATCATGCTAGGCAGCGTGTTACAGCGTGGCATGGAAATCACTTCGCACGCTGAGGACGCGGACGTCCTGGTCGTTAACACCTGTGCGTTCATTGATTCAGCCAAGGAGGAGTCAATCGAAGCGATTCTGGAGGCGCACCAGCAGCGCGGTTTGAACAAGCGATCCGATCAAAAACTCATCGTCAGCGGCTGCATGTCGCAACGGTTTGCGCGCGAACTGCGAGAAGAAATTCCCGAAGTCGACGCGTTCATCGGCTTGGATCAGGTCGCGCGGCTTGGTGAAATCGTGGAGAAAATGGTGATGGATCAGTCGCATGCGTCACGTAAGTCCCATGCGACAAATAACGATCTCGATCTTGCGTTTGCAGAAGCGCGGCCCACTTACATTCCAGATTACGATACGCCACGCTTCAGGCTTACACCCGCGCATTCCGCCTACGTAAAGATTGCCGAGGGCTGCAATCATCCGTGCAGTTTTTGCGTGATTCCACAGATGCGCGGCAAACACCGCAGCCGCACGCCACAATCGGTGCTGGCCGAAATTCGGGGACTCGTTAGCGAAGGCGTTCGCGAGATCAATTTGATCAGCCAGGACACGACCTATTATGGGATGGATCTCTGGACGGCGAAGGCCGGGCCCCGTCAACCAGTGGACTCGACACGCGGCCCAACCCTTGCCGGCCTTCTTCGCCAAATCCAGGAAATCGAGGGCGACTTCTGGGTGCGCCTGCTTTATACGCACCCGGCGCATTGGAGCGATGAACTCATTGAAACCATTGCGCAATGCGACAAGGTTGCGCGCTACATCGATATTCCCCTGCAACATATCGACGACTCGATGTTGGGACGCATGCGGCGGGAAACGTCGCGTCAACACATCGAAGATTTGATTCAAAGACTGCGCGGCGGAATTACGGGCGTCTCGTTGCGTACGACTTTCATCGTTGGATTTCCCGGCGAAACCGACAAGGAATTCGCCAGTCTTCTCGACTTCATCCGGCGCATCCAATTCGAGCGACTTGGAATATTCAAATATTCGCAGGAGGAAGGCTCGCGCGCTGCGAAAATGCCAGGCCAGATTCCCGTAAAAATTAAGAACGCGCGCTACCGAATAGCGATGTCGATTCAGCGAGAAATCGCGCATGAAACTGCTCGTGAAAAAACCGGCAGAGAATTGAAATTATTGGTGGATCAGCCGCATGTTGCGCGGAGCGAAGCCGATGCCCCGGATGTTGATGCGCGCGTCATTTTGTCGAAAGAGGCTCCCGTCGGCGAGTTCGTTCGGCGAACGATCGTGGGAAGCCGCGGCTACGATCTGCTGGCCTGAGTCGACTGCTTACCAAGGGGATTCTTTGGCAAACGGTACTTAACACGTGACAGCAGTCTTTTTCCTGAGCAAACTTCCTTCGTACTTATTTCGCTAGATGACCGAACCAAACGAACCGAAAAAAGAAACGACCCGCATTTCCGTAGCTCCTGAGGTTGCGGAAAAACCTCCAGAGCCAAATACGAAATCGCGCGACACCGTGCGAATTCAGTTGCCGCTGCGTGAACCGCCTGTTCGCATTTTAACTGAACCGCAACCTGCTGTTCAGGAAGGAGGTTCCCCGCAATTCTTCCAGCCGCCACAACCTCCACCGCTGCCGTTAAACGCCGCGGTCATGCCTGCACCAGATCTGCCGTCGTCGGGGCCGATAAAAGAGACAGTTCGCATTCCCCTTCCGACAGTTCAGATGAGAAAGACTCAACCGCTTGTCACCATGCCCGAGGTGGCACCGGGGAATCCTTCAATCGCTGTGGCGGCAGAGGAGAAAAATCCAATGGCGCTGTTGTGGCTGCTGCTTGGTGTTTCCGCCGTGATTTTGATTATTCAGATTTGGACTTATCTTTCTTAAAGCTATGGATAATTCCTCTGTTATTAAGCTCGATGAATCCAATTTTGAACGTGAAGTGACGCAGGACGACAAGCCTGTGATCGTCGATTTTTGGGCGGAATGGTGTGGTCCCTGCAAAATGATCGCACCGCTGCTGGATGAGATTGCGCGCGAAAAAGCGGACGCAGTGAAGGTTGCAAAAGTTAACGTAGACGAGAACCAGAGCCTTTCGCTCAAGTACAATATTCGCGCGATTCCGGCTTTACTCTTTTTCAAGAACGGCCAATTGCGCGATCAAGTCACCGGAGTCACAAGCAAGAAAGACTTGTTGAATCGAATCGAAGCGCTGGCCTGACGAAATTCCTCAAAATTTCCAAGGGACTAGCGGTAGTAGCAAACCGTCGCCTGGCTTTGGCCATAGCTTGGCGAGTGTCGCAGTGAGCGTTGTGGCCGCTAGAAGGTGATCTTTAAAATGCGGCCGTCCGTGCCCACGAGCCATCCGGCTTTGGGAGAGGCAAAAGCTACCGCCCAAAAGCCGCTCACACCAGGCAACGCGAACCACGTGGTTCCTTCGTCGGGAGTCCATGCCGCGCCGCCGTCGTTGGCCGTAATCACCACTGCACGGCCGTTGTCTCCGACACCGCCACCAGAGTGACCTACGTAGCTCAAGCCGAAGATGGCTCCCGTAACTGGAGGAGGCGTTGTAAGAGTCCACGTTTGACCGCCATTACTCGAAGTCGCAGTGCGCGCGTTATTAGGATCGCCGGGGTCCAAATCGCCTCCTCCTACAATGCCGTGAAACGGATCACGGAAAGCAACCGTGAACGCACCCGCGCTGGGCGAGCTAAACAATGGCGTATCATACGCATTCCACGTGTTGCCTTGGTCTCTGGTGGCCAGGACCCTGGCAATCGCCGCGCCGCCTGTCGCTATCCATGCGTTCCGCCCACCTTGTGTTGTGACGCACGTACCACTCGATGCAAAAGAGAATTCCCCAGGCAACGCCGGCGGCATATTGTTGCTGATATCCTGCCACGTCATTCCGTCGATAGTGCGCAGATCCGGGAACACTCCGTTCACCGAGTCGCTGTGTGCAATCCCCCGATGCGGCGTCCAGAACGCGACACCGTCGTAGAAAGCATTCGGATTCTGATTTTCGAATTGAATGGTCCAGTTGGCGCCGCCATCCTCTGTCTTGTAGATGCGAAAATCTGTTGGGTTCGCTCCAATCGACATCAGATAAGCAACACTGGCGCTGAAGGCCTGCACATCCCTGAACTGCAGCGTTTCGGCACCTGGCACGACACTGGCGTTCCACGTCTGTCCGCCGTCGGTCGTGACGGTGAACGTGCCGGCACGACCGGATGCCCAAACCACCTGCGGGTTCACTGGCCACACGGCGATCAGACCGTTGGTCGTGCCGCTGTTTTGCGGCGTCAGAGTGGGTTGATGAAGACGTGTTTGCGAGAGCTCCTGCGCACTGAGGATTCCGCAGGCGAACGCAGGAATAAGGAGAGTGGCGAACGATCGTTCCAACATAGTAATTCCTCCAAAGAAGCTGTTTGCAAGCAGCATAGGCGCGTTGCGAAGGGGGTCAAACTTGTCGCTGCGACCACAGCGTTTATTGAGAACTTCGCTCCGTCATTCCCGTAGAAGGAGGCGAGCCGGAAAACTCGATGAAACTGCGACCAATAGGAAAGAAGTTCACGATTAAAACGAAGACCTCACGTTTTGATAGGTTGGTTGCTCGTTACTATCCCGCCGTTTACAGCCTCGCTTCTAGGATGACCGACGATCCCCGGCAAGCCGTTGTGCTCGCGCACGACGCGCTTGAGCGCACGCGAAAGCGACTCGGTAACCGTCGTGACGAGACTGCATTTGCCTCAATTCTCATAGCAGCCGTGATCCGCATGGGTCTTACGACAGCTTAAGCGAAGCTAATCGAGGCGTCGGCATAGGAAAATTTTTGTGTTGTGAAAATTGGTAGGCACGCCGGCGCGCGGCGTGCGGTCGGCGCAGGCACGGATCTTACCAAAATGCGCTAGGCGGCTCGATTACACACCCCTAAACGTCCAACTTTTTGAAGGCGGACATGAAAAGCCGAGTTGAGACTCGGCGCGACTCAACATCGCCATCCGAGACCATGCCACTGACAGCTTCGCCAGCGGCACAACCCACGAGCGCACCATCAGCCACACCACAGCCGCAAGAATCTCCGCCGTAATTATCGCAACGCGCGCAATGAAAATAGACTTGAGCAACTAAGCCTAGCGGCGGGCCGGGCGGCTTTTACTGATTGTTCAGGACCGTTTGCAGCGCAGGTTTGTGTCTGAGGCTCGGAGCGGGTCAGGACAGCGGGTCAAAGGTTCCGAGTTCTAGCGGGTTGCTAACCTCCCGGCGATGCCGTCGAGAGGTCACAGGCGGCGCCGGACAAGTTCCTCCATCGCGTCTGAGAAAACCCGCGTCCAATGGCCGTCTCCGTCAGTTCCGGCGATCTCGATTGATCGCCGAGCGCCGAAACCCCTATCTCTCCTTGCGAATCAGCCTCCCCAACGCCTCCTGATCCGGCGCCAAAAACTCGGAGATCCGCTGGTGGTTGACGTCGGCGACGATGATTTGGCCGACCTCGGTGTTGACCTCGCGGAAGATGCCGTGAGACCTCATCTTTGCGACTTGGTACTGGTTGTCCTCGGTGGGGGTGACGTAGTGCACCGAGTCCGCCTTGAAGCGGTGCACCAGGAAGAGGTGGACGAGGGTCATTAGGCGCTTCTTGCGCAGTGAGTCCGCAAAGGTGTTCTGGTCGCGCACCGAGAGGATGCTGCGGCCACGCCGGTCGTGGATGGGGGCGAAGATGACGTTGGCGAGCTTCTCCTCCCCCTCGTCGTAGACTCCGAGTTCGAGTAACTCCGAGCCGGCGCGGTGGGGCCGCATCTGGACGCGGAGACCGCCGGGGAGCTTATAGTGCCGCGTCCACATCGCCAGCCACTCTTCAAGGAGTTTCTTTGGGACCTCCGTCTGTATCAGGTGCTGGTGCTGGGTCGAGCCCTTGCCCATTGCCATGGTCGTTGCCGTGCGCCCCGACGTAGCGGCCAATGCGGCGTCCGCGCGCGATCCGCCGACGAGGGTCTGGGGCGTGCCGTAGGGAGAATCGACCATGCGGAGTTTTCGTTGCAGGCGGGCGAGGGCGAGCATGCCGTCCTGCTTGAGGGCCATGGCGAACTCCTCGGCGGCGAGGCCGTCGATCTGATGACCGCCGTAGGTGATGAAGTTGAAGACGAAGCCCAGCTTGCCGAGTTCCTCGGGAAAGCTTCGCATTTCCTCATCGCTCATGCCGGTGGTGTCCCAACTGAACGACGGCGAGAGGTTGTAGGCGAGCATCTTGTCAGGAAACTCTGAGTGAATCGCCTCGGCGAACTCGCGTGCGTCATCGAGGTTGGCGGTCTTGGTCTCCATCCAGAGCAGGTCGGCGAAGGGCGCCGCCGCAAGCGACTTGGCGATGGCGTACGGAATACCGCCGCGCACCTGGTAGTACCCTTCGGGCGTCCTGGCCGCCTCGCAGTCCCAGTCCACGTCGACGCCGAGTTCGTGCGCCTTCTCGCGGGCGGTGTAGAGCGAGGCGCGCGCGGCGAAGCGCCGCCAGTCGTTGACGCTTGTCTCGACCGGTTCACCTTCGCTCGACCGGAATTCGATCACTTCGGCAACCGCCTCGCCGAAGGTGTTCAGTTCGGCGTCGTCCTCCCAGGCGTCGAGGAAGCGGGCGGTGATCCGGTCGAACATCGCGTCGATCGAGGTCTCTTTCCCCTCCCGCAACGACGCCACGGCTTCGGAGGCCTGCGCCAGAATGCCCCGGCGCTCCAGCCATTCCCGGGCGACGGTGTGCTCTCCGGCCGGCATGGCGTACAGGAGATGGCCGGTGAGTTCGGCGACTCCCAGCTCGTGAAAATGCTGGATCAACGCCAGGAAGCATGGCTTGTAGGCTGGCACGTCGGGGTTCGTCGCCCCAACCAGGAAGGGTTGATCGCGTTCGTCGCCGCGACCTTCGATTAGGTTGGCGGCTTCGGCGTCGGTGCGGGCGACGATGAGGCCGGGAACGCTCATGACGTCGAGCTGGAAGCGGGCCGCGTTCAGTCGCTTGTTCTGCTCGTCCTGCGCCACAAGCACTTTGCCGCCCTGATGGCCGCACTTCTTGGTGCCCGGACGCTGGTCCTCGATGTGGTAGCCCGGAACGCCCGCTTCCACGAAGCGGCGGATCAGGTTGCGCACGTGTGGATCGCCGCCGTGACCGGTGTCGGCGTCGGCGATGATGAACGGCCGAAAATCCCGAGCCTTCGTCGCGGCGCGCTGCGCTTCAGTCATCCGCGAACGCAGATACTGCTGGTTGCGATCCGCCGACAGCAGGGCGCGCACGAGCGTCGCTGCTTCGTCGGGCACTTGGCTGAGCGGATAGCTGGCGAGATCGGGTCCCGGATCCTCGCTCGTTCCGCCCTTGGCGGAGGTCGCCCAGCCGCCGAGATAGATCGCCTCGATCCCCATCCGCTTCATCGCCACCGCCTGCCCCGGCGAGTATGGGCCAAAGGTGGTGATGCTCTTGCGCTCCGCGAAAAGTTCGCACAAACGATCGTAAAACGCTACGGCCGCCTCACGCGCTATCGTGTAGTCGTGGCCGATGGTGCCGCGCTGCTCGACCACCTGACGCGCGGTATACAGGCGAACGATCCCCGCGAATCGGGGGCTGTCGAACCACTCTTGGGTCTCGTTGATTTCCTGTTCGAACAATCTCATAAGGGCACTCCTTTGGTTCAGACAACAAAATCGAGATTCTCGGTCATCCGCGTTCCGTCTCGCTCGAAGGCCTCGATGTAGGACCGGATGCGGGATCTGGCATTGGCGAGATCGTGATTGTTCAGGTTCAGGTTCAGGAGATCGATGTACCAGGGCAGCTTGGCGCGATTGGTCACGTAGGTAGCGACGATCTCGCGTGCGATGGGCAGCGTGGTCGTCTTCGAATCATCGTGGACGTCGCGGTCGCGGGCGGCGAGCAGCTTCTCGTATTCTTCGTCGAGCAGTCGGGCAAAAAGCGCCAAATCGAACGTATCGCCGGCCCTGGCGCCCGTCTTCGGGTCGTCCTCGTTGAGTTGCGCGCCCTTGTGTAGCCATTCCCAGAGGATGCTGACCCGGATCTCGCCGGTCGCCATGTCCTCCATTAAGTAGAGCACGTCGTCGTTGCCGAAAAAGTCCGCCGGCTTGAGCGCCGCGGCCTGGAAACCCTGCTCGAAGGCGTTGCCGTACTGCAGGGCGACGCTCAGCAAGTCGCGGGCGCCCCGGACGGTGCGCGGCGCCGGCTCGAGCAGCACCAGCCCGTCGGCGTCCTCCTTCGTGTAGGTGAGTGGCGGGAACTTGCGTTCGAGCTGGTTGTCCGCGCCGATCTCCTCCCATACCGGCCGCACGATGTGCACCATCTTCCAGTGCGCCACCCACTTCCCGCTTGCCCCCGCGAGTTGCTCACGCTCGCCGCCTGCCTTCGCCCTGCGCATGCCTGCGGCGACGCCCGCCGCGGAGCCGACCGGGATGTTGGGCTCCATACCGCCCTGCCACAGAGCACGGCGGCCGTTCCGATCGGGGGTGTTCACGGCCTGGCGCACGCGGTCCTCGTAATTGCGCATGTAGCCGTAGGTCATGCCGATCGCGTCGATATTGGGGTTGACGAAGCCCGGGTCCCACGCCATCGCGTCGGCGACACTGTTGATGTAGTCCCACCGCCCAGTGTTGAAGCCGACGAAGTGGCGGCCGAGGACGGCGCGGATCTCCATCAACTGGAAGGACGCCTCGATCTGCTCGACGAGGACGTAGGCCTTGATCGTGCCTATCGGTAGCCCGAGATGCTGCTCGAGCGCCGCGAGCAGGTCGTTCCACAGCGCTGCCTCCTCGGCGGTCTGGATCTTCGGCAGGTAGAGGACGATCGATGCCCCCGAGTCGCGTAGACGCTGGTGGTTGTTGACCACGTAGAGCGCCAGATCGACGATCGAAGCAGAGAAGCCGGTGCCGTCCTTCTCGCGCACGTGGCGGTCGTCGAGATGCAGACCGCGCGCGCGGAAGATCTTGGTGGTGAAGTCTAGCTGTTGGCGCCAGTCGGCGACGATGGGTCGCCCGAAAAAGCCTTGCGCCCAATGGTTCATCTCGGCGGTGATTTCTTCGGCGACGCGCAGGAAGCGTGGGTCTTTGGCGATCGCGAGCTGGAGGTTGCGCTGGTTGTCAAGCGACATGGTATCGACCTGCCCGAGGGCGTCCTCGCCATCGAACATCCAGCCGTCAGCGCCCGAGAGCAGAGCGTAAGCGATGTTGCGCAGGCCGCTCTCGGTGCTCGCCCTTGGCCGAGCGGCCGGCCCGGTGCCTTGGATCCACTGGCGCATCAGATCGCGCGGGATCTCGCTCCCGTCGAAGTTTCCGTCGCGGGCGTCCTGAACGCGGATGCCCGTGCGCGGAATCAGCGCCTGGGGATCAAGGAAGGCGATGCGCTGCCGGCCGCGCTCCCGCGTCAGTCGCCGCGCGATGCGCCTTGCCATCAGCTCGTGCCGGTCACGGTTGAGCGGCGCCAGAACCTCCAACGCCTTAAGCGCCGCCGGGGTGTAGACCTCGGGGTACGCCTTAAGCACGCTGTCGCGGTAATCGAGTCTTCGAGTCATCTGCCTCTCGTACCCCAAAACTTATGCTCCCGAGGGATCTGGACCCATTGCGGATAAACGCGCGTTGAACTAAACCGCTGCATTCGTCGAATGCTCTTGACCCTCCTCAATCTTCACGTTCCTCCGGAAGTGTGGGCATGTTATAGATCTTTATTCTTTCTTGCTCCAGTACAAGAAGTGATAATCTTGCATCTCGATAGCGGAAGTATCGCAAAGTTTCAACCTGAACTGAGGGCGATGGGCTACAAATTCCAATTCGTTACCCCAGCCGGTTTCCACGCGCTCAATTACAGCATGTTTCAACTCGCGCAAGGCTGTCGCGATCGAGGAATGGAGGCGTATGCGGAACTGCAAGAGGCGGAGTTCGCGGCCGAAAAGCATGGATACAGTGCGACTAAGCATCAGCACGAAGTGGGCACTGGTTACTTCGATCTCGTGGCCCAAATTATTGCCGACGGGAAAAGCTCGACCGCGGCGTTGGATCGCTCGACCGAAACGGAGCAGTTCCGTTGAATTCAAGATCGACGATCGCCAGCGAAAACGTTGCGCAAGATTCTTCCACTCTAACCGACAGTCGTCTTGCCGCGCGTTGCGCCGAAATCGCGCAGCAAGCTTTTTTCGATTACCAAACACGTTTCAACGCCATCACCCGGCGTGCACGGGAACGTTTTTTGGCACGCGATTGGGCCGGCAGTTTCGATGACGCGGCCGAGCGCCTGCATTTTTACAATGATGTTCTCGACAGCCTGACAGGTCGCATCCGCAAATTGATGGGCGGGCGTTTGCCGGAACGCAGCATCTGGGCGGGGATCAAAGCCGTTTACTCCTCGCTCATCGCGCGCTCGCCGGCGTGGGAAATCGCCGAGACATTTTTCAATTCGTTAACGCGCCGCGTTTTTGCCACGGACGGCGTGGACCAGGCAATCGAATTTGTCGATACCGATTTCGACACGCCGCCGCCAAACGCCCCGATCACCGTCGCGAAAACTTATCGTGGCCAGAGCCTGCCCGAACTGTTGCATTCGGCATTAACGGATGCTTTTGAGGAAATCTGCTGGGACGACCTGCGGCAGACAGCGAATCTGGCTACGGCGCGGATTGAAGCAACGCACGCGGCGAAAGATTCGCAGCCCGAACTGGAGATTGTTTCGAGTGTTTTCTATCGCGGACGGGGTGCCTATTTGGTGGGACGCGTGTTGCGTGAAGGGCAGGTGTCCTTACCCATCGCGCTTTGCCTTCGTCATGAAAACGAGCGGGGCATCACCCTCGATGCGCTGCTACATGGAGATGTCGACCTTGCGATTTTGTTCTCGTTTACCCGCTCTTATTTTCGGGTGGCGGTTGAATGTCCCTATCGGCTTGTGCGTTATCTTCAGCAATTGATGCCGCGCAAACGTTTGATTGATCTTTACAACGCCATCGGTTTTCATCGGCACGGTAAAACGGAATTTTACCGCGATTTCATCGCCCACCTGCGCAGGTCGACCGATCGTTTCGTCGTGGCCGAGGGAGCTCGCGGAATGGTGATGAGCGTTTTCACGCTGCCAAGCTACGATGTCGTTTTTAAACTGATCAAAGATCGATTTGATTTGCCGAAAGATAGCACCCGCGAGGATGTGCGGCGGCGCTACCGATTGGTTTTCGAACATGACCGCGCGGGACGATTGGTCGAAGCGCACGAGTTCGAGCATCTACGGATCCCGGGGGACCGGTTCGACCCTAAACTGCGGGCCGAGCTTTTGCGCGATGCCGCTTCGATTGTGAAGATGGAGGGCGGCGACGTCATCATCGCGCACGCCTACGTCGAGCGTCGTCTTCGCCCGCTCAACCTTTTTTTCCGGGAAAACGAGCCAGAGGCAATCGCGGCTGCCGGGCGCGACTACGGGCAATCGATCAAAGACCTTGCCGCCTCTAATATTTTTCCGGGTGACTTGCTCACGAAAAATTTTGGCGTGACCCGTCACGGCCGCGTCGTCTTTTACGATTACGATGAGCTTTGTTTCCTTACGGATTGCAATTTTCGCAAACTGCCGGAAGCGCGCACTCCGGAGGAAGAAATCGCCGCTGAACCGTGGTTTTCGGTGCGTGAAAACGACATTTTTCCCGAGGAATTTTTGCAATTCCTGGCTTTCCCAAAGCCAGCCCTGACCGCGCTGCTCGAACATCACGGCGAGATTTTTAGGGCCGATTTCTGGCGCGCCATTCAGCGCCAAATCCGAGCAGGCGACATTCCAGAAGTGTTCCCTTACAGAGCGGAGCGGCGGCTGGCGAATGACTAAGCACCTTCGTTCAGGCACGCAAAGAAATTGCTGATCCTGCCGTCCACTGGAAGATTTCACGAGGAATGCGCCCGGCGCGGCTCGAACGCGCAACCTACGGCTCCGGAGGCCGTCGCTCTATCCAGTTGAACTACGGGCGCGATTGAGTCCCGAACATAACGCAAATTAACCGGTTAGCGATTCAAGGATTTAGTGGTTATCCGGTCGCCGAATCTCAAACTCGTTAGATCGCTAAATGATCCCGTGGGCGGTTGCAATTTCACCTATCCTGCTGGAAACTGTTCGCCCGCCCGAGCGGGCGGGGAGGGGGAATTTTTCATGAATCAGATCATAGATGCCATTGAGAAAGAACAGCACAGAAGCGACGCCACACCGTTTTCTGTCGGGGATAGCGTGCGCGTTCACACCCGCGTGGTGGAAGGGGACAAAGAGCGAGTCCAGATATTTGCTGGCATAGTCATTGGCCGTAAGGGCCGGGGACTCAATGAAACATTCACCGTGCGCCGAATCTCCTACGGAGAAGGCGTTGAGCGTGTATTTCCGCTGCATTCGCCGCGAATTGCAAAGGTAGAAGTGGAGCAACAAGGCCGCGCGCGTCGCGCCAGACTAAATTATCTTCGCTCTCGCAAGGGCAAGGAAGCGACAGCTGTGCGCGAGTAAAAATGTGAGATGTGAGAAGTGATTTGCCACGAGTCACATCTCACTTCTCACCATTAGAATTTCTGCATAATATGCCGCATGCGCCGGCGCTGCGGATTTCGTTATGAGAAAAAACTCCGCGCTACCGGCGTCGCGCGGATTGCCGGGATTGATGAAGCTGGTCGCGGGGCGTTGGCAGGTCCGGTTGTGGCCGCTGCAGTAGTTCTTCCTGAAAAATTCCGTCATCGCCGCCTGAACGATTCCAAGCAGCTCGCGCCGGACCTGCGGGAGGAAATTTATTCTGAGCTGGTGTCCAACCCCGAAGTCAGATGGACCGTTGGCATGATCGATTCCATCGAGATCGATCGCATCAACATTCTGCGCGCGAGCCATCGAGCGATGCGCCTGGCGATCACGGCTCTGATCGATCCGCCGGAGCACGTCTTGATCGATGGACTACCCGTCATTCCTTTCCCGGTTCCGCAAACGGCCATCATCGACGGCGACTGCATCAGTCTGAGCATCGCTGCTGCCAGCGTGATCGCCAAGGTAACGCGCGACCGGATGATGCGTGACTTTTGCGCCCAGTTCCCGCAGTATTGCTTCGGCCAGCACAAAGGTTACGGAACCGAGTTGCACCTGCTCAGACTCCATGAATTCGGCCCTTGCCCGATCCATCGCCGATCTTTCGAGCCGGTGGCGCAACCGCTTCTCGCGTTGGAGGACATCGTCCAAATCCGGTCATCTCCGGCGAGGCGCCCGCGGCGAGACGTTGGCGTGTCGCTATCTCAGGCGTAACGGTTATAAGGTCCTCTTCCGCAATTTTCGCGGTCGCAGTGGCGGTGAGATCGATGTTGTCTGTCGTGAGAATGACACGCTGGTTTTTGTCGAAGTAAAAACCCGTGGGCGCGAAGATTTCGGCCGGCCCGTTGAAGCGGTTGATCGCGAAAAACGAAAGCGCATTTCTCGTGGTGCCCTCGCCTGGCTGCGAATGCTGGATAATCCCGATATCCTTTTCCGATTTGACGTTGTTGAAGTCATCATCGCGGACGGCGCAAAACCGCGCGTCGAGTTAATAAAAACGCGTTTCCGCTCTCCAAACCGCACTTTACTGATTTACGCGTCCGTTGATTAACAATTGAGCGATGCAATCGGACTACCTCGGCCTTCGCAAGGGATAGGGAGGGTGAGTGTTTGATTACAACCGGTCAGCACTGGACAATCGCGCCGTCGTTAGCAAAATCTTAAGATCCAACCATGGCTGATCCCATCCTCGTCGCTGAATCGAAGGAACAAATCTTTTTGCTCCCCAAGATGGCAAACCGCCACGGTTTGATCGCCGGCGCCACCGGCACGGGGAAAACGGTCACGCTTCAAACGCTCGCAGAGAATTTCAGCGCGCGGGGTGTGCCGGTTTTTCTGGCGGACGTAAAAGGCGATCTCGCGGGATTGAGTCAACCTGGCGGAAATAATCCGAAAGTCCTGGAGCGCGCCAAAGAACTTAAGATCGATGATTTCAAAGGCGAAGCCTGCCCGGTGGTGTTTTGGGATGTGTTCGGCGAACAGGGTCATCCGGTGCGTGCCACCGTTTCCGAAATGGGTCCGCTACTGCTCGCGCGGTTACTCGAGCTGAACGACACGCAGGAAGGCGTACTCAACATGGTTTTCAAGATTGCCGACGAGAACGGATTGCTGCTTCTCGACCTGAAGGATCTGCGCGCGATGTTGCAGTACGTCGCGGACAATGCCGATCAATTCAAAACTCAATATGGAAATATCTCCACTGCCAGCGCCGGAGCGATCCAACGCAGCCTGCTCGCGCTCGAATCGCAAGGCGCCGACAAGTTTTTCGGCGAACCCGCACTCAATCTCGAGGATTTGATTCAAACGCAGCGCGGCAAAGGAACGGTCAACATCCTTGCTGCAGATAAGTTGATGCAAAAATCGCCGAAGGTTTACGCAACATTTCTACTTTGGATGCTCTCTGAATTGTTCGAGAATCTTCCGGAGATTGGCGACCCGGAAAAACCGAAGCTGGTTTTCTTTTTTGATGAAGCGCACCTGCTCTTCGCTGAGATCGCGCCGGCAGTCGAGCAAAAGATCGAGCAAATGGTACGACTGATTCGTTCCAAAGGCGTTGGCGTTTATTTCGTTAGCCAAAATCCGCTCGATATCCCCGACGTTGTGCTTGGGCAGCTTGGAAATCGCGTGCAGCACGCGTTGCGCGCATTTACCCCGCGCGATCAAAAAGCCGTGAAAGCCGCCGCGGAAACTTTCCGGCAAAATCCAAAGCTGAAAGTGGAGACGGTGCTTACCCAGCTCGCGGTTGGCGAAGCGCTCGTCTCGATGCTGGACGAAAGCGGCAGTCCACAGATTGTCGAGCGGGCGAAGATTGTTCCACCGCGCAGCCAGGTAGGTGCCATCACGGCGGATCAGCGGAAAGAGATTATCGCTTCATCTGTCATCGCCGGTCATTACGAGAAAGCTATCGATCGGGAATCGGCCTACGAAAAACTCCAGGCGAGAGCAGGGGAGAAAGCGCAAACAGCCGGCGCACCGCCTGTGGCTCCCAGCCCCCCAACGCCCGAGGGAGAGAAGCCTTCGTTATTGGCTGAAGCTCTCGGCACCGCCACCGCCGCATTCCAACCCACAATCGGACCGCGCGGCGGCCGCTACGATTCACTGGCAACTTCTATGGTAAAAAGTGCAATGCGCGCTGCCAGCAGCTCAATAGGCCGGCAAATCGCTCGCGGAATCCTCGGAGGAATTCTCGGCGGCAGCGGCCGGCGAAGATAACTGTAGCCACGGCCCTGCGGGCCGTTCCGCACATCGCACAAGCGCCTCTACAACGACAAATCGTCGGATACGTTTTGTGTACCCGGCGATTTGAGCTGCGCTCTGTTATTTTTTCTTAGGCGCGCCTGCGGGGCTGGCGCCTCCCTTTGCACCCTTTCCGGGTTTCACTTCCACTTCCGTCGCAGACATCGTGTAGGTGATTGTCACCTTTTCGCCAACCTTGAGGTCGCCCGTGACCTTGGTATTGGCGTCACGACTGATTTCCCAGCGATCCTTTCCCTTTTGGACCGCTATCATGGTGTCCGTTACCTCCAGGACCGGTCCGGTCACTTGGTAAGTCTTATCTCCCGCGGCAACGGCTGCGCTGCTGAGCGCGAGACCCGCTGCTGCCAATAAACTAAATACTGCTTTCATATTCATAGTGACCGATTAGACCGCCTCCCATCACTTCTATTCAAGCGTTTTTGTTAAGGCGCGGCGGCCTCCAGTCCGTCCGTGGGAAAGGCGCTTCGCGTAATGACTTGGCACCGCTTGATCTCGTCTATGCTATTCAAGCTTTTTGCGTGGAAGCTGCTTTTAATCGGCGGACTGGAGACCGTCACTTCCTGGTTTACGCCCAACCCGCAAGGTTAGAGGCCAGACAACGTTTCGCGTCTGCTCCGGAGCTCCCCAGGCAGCGCCAAGCTCGTCCATTATTTGTTTCAACGGATCGCTGCCTTTCTCAGCGATGAACCGCTGGGTCGACGACCACGTTCGAAGGTAGCCTACCAGATGATCGAGATTCCACCACGCCGTCATTTCGAATTTTGGCGGATCGATCTCTTGAAACGGGAAGGGGAGATCGGCGAACTGCTCAACGAGCTGGCGCTCCTGCGGCCAAAAAGATCCGACCACCTCGTAGTAGTATCGATTCACAATCTCATCGATCGCCGCCTCGATGTGCAACAAGTTATAAGCCGAAGCAGCAAGCACACCGTCAGGCTTCAATACTCGCCGCGCCTCCGCGTAAAAACGGTCCAGATCGAACCAATGCAATGCCTGGGCGACCATGATTAGATCAATCGTTCCCGATTTTATGCCGCTGTTTTCTGCAGGCGCGACACGATAATCCACGCGCTCGTGCAGCGCAGCGTTCGTGATCTGTTTCTCGCTCGCGTCCGTTGCGATGACGCTATCGAACACTGATGCCAATCCGACCGCTGCTTGCCCGTTTCCCGTACCACAATCCCATGCGAGCTGACGGCTCGGCGCGATGTTCCCCAGATAATCGAATAACTCCTGCGGGTAGGTTGGCCGAAATTGCGCGTAATCCGCAGCCTGTTTCGAAAAATGATCTTTGAACGTCATACCACTCCTTGCCTTCTAGAGGCGGTCTGCGACGGCCGAGATTCTGCGTTCGCATTTGGGTATCCGCCTTTGTCATGTCGAGCGGAGTCGAGACATCTCTCGCTTGGGTCTGCGAGTAATCCTATTCTTTCGGCGGCTCGGGCATCGTTCTGATGCCAACCCGTGCCAGATACTCATCAGCCTGCAAGAGATCGTTTCCCGCGCGCTCGACGATCTTGAGCAGATTATCCATGGACGAAACTTCCTCGAGCTGTTCGGTCAGGAACCACTGCAAAAAATTGATTGTGATGTAGTCGTTCTGCTTCCGCGCGAGTTCCACGAGCCCATTGATTTGCTGGGTGACATGAATTTCCTGGTCGAGCGACAGTTTCACCGCGTCCCGCGGCGTCTTGAATTTCGATTTTGGCGCATCGATCGCCGGGATCACCACGCGTCCGCCGGCATCGACAATGTATTTGATAAAGCGCAGGGCGTGCCCCTTTTCTTCCTCTGCCTGCTGAAAAAAGTGCTGCGACAATTGCGGCAACGCCTCCGACGCAAAATGCGCGCCGATCGCGTAATACTGCAACTCCGCGCTGAACTCGTAACCGATCTGCTCGTTAATTGCGTCAATGACTTTTTGGCTGGTAAGCATAGGCAAACCTTACCGCTGATTGTGCCGATGCAAAAGCAGCCGGTTGGCGAACGGGTGGAGGAATTGGTCGTGGTATGGTCTCCTCGCCCATCGCGCCGTCTTACAAAGCCTACTGGCAAAATCAAGACGCTCTATTCGTCGGCACTGTGCGAGGAGATAGTCCGAACGCGTTCGCGGGCAGCCAGCCGTCGCTCCGATCGGCGCTGCTCCGACAATTTCATACGATTGGGATTGTTTCTAATGAACGCGCCTTGTACTTCCGGAATGGAGTTTTCGTGATCCAATGCAAAGTCACCGAACCAGCACATCGAGAAGAAGACCGACGATTGGCGATCTTCGTTCGGTAACCGGGCTCATCATCGGACTGTATGTCACCATGCATCTGTCGAACCATGCGCTCGGGTTGATCTCGGTGCACGCGCAAGAAGCAGTGCGGCCGTGGGTGATGGCGCTGTGGCACTCACCGCCAGGCCAGGTGCTGTTGTATGGCAGTCTGAGCACTCACGCGGCAATCGCGCTGATAATATTATTTCGGCGACGCAACTATTACATGCCTGCATGGGAGGCAATCCAAATTTTGCTCGGATTGGCGATTCCTTATCTCTTGCTCGTGCATATCGTAAACACGCGGGGCACGCGAATTCTCACCGGTATCGACATCGATTATACCTATGAGATCGCCAATCTCTGGGTCGATCCTTGGACACGGTTTAAACAAATTGCGCTGGTATTGTTGGTGTGGGGACATTTCGCAATGGGTTTGCATTTTTGGTGGAGGCTCCACAGTTGGTATCACCGGGCTTTTCCAGCCATTTTCCTTGCCCTGGTGCTGGTGCCAATCGTGGCCCTGCTCGGATTCGCGGAAGTCGGGATGACAATGACAGCACAGGCGCAAGCCGATCCACAACGGATGCGCGGAATGAAGACCCGCGGTGTGCCGGCTGATCCGCACCGGGCAAAGTTGCGCGCTGCGCTGAAGGAGTGGGTCGGACCATCGTGGTTCGGTGTCGTCGGGCTTGTTTTTGTCATTGCCCAGATCCGCAACTGGCGGGAACGTCATGCTCGCTTCAAAGTCAGCTACCGGGACGATGGGGTAATTGAAGCGCCGATCGGTATGTCAGTGCTCGAAGTGAGCAGGATGGCGCGTCGCGCTCACATGTCGGTCTGTGGAGGTCGCGCGCGGTGCACGACTTGTCGCGTGCAAATTGCCGGCGCCGCTGGGGAATTGCCCGAGTCGGGGGAACTGGAATCGAACGCCCTCCGGCGAATTGGCGCACCAACAAATGTACGCCTGGCTTGTCAACTGAGGCCAGAAGTGGACCTGACGGTGCAGCCGCTTCTGCACCCGAGCATCGTCGCGGCGACGCATACCGAAGCTGCTCAGGAATTCGGCGAGGAACGAGAAGTTACCATTTTGTTTGTCGACATTCGCGGGTCGACTTCACTCGCCGAAGCACGATTGCCATATGATGTCATTTTTTTGCTGAACGCTTTGTTCGCCGCCCTGGCCGAGGCAGTAGAAAAATCCGCGGGATATTATTCCAATTTTACCGGGGATGGTTTGATGGCCCTGTTCGGATTGGACGGGAAACGAGCAGAAGGTGCGGACGCTGCGCTGCGCTGTGCGCTCGCAATGTTCCAGGCACTTGATGGCTTGAATGAACGGCTCGCCGGCGAACTGGAAACGCCGTTGGCAATCGGCATCGGCATTCACACCGGTCAGGCGATTGTCGGCCGAATGGGGCCGCCTAAGACGCCGATCATCTCCGCGGTTGGCGATTCGGTCAACACCGCTGCGCGGCTGGAAAAGACAGCCAAGGAACTGAGCGTTCCATTAGTTGTATCGGCGGAGACACTACGGGCTGCTGGGCTGCACACGTTCGCGACAATAACGCAAGTGTCGTTAAGAGGGCGGTCCGCAACAATGCTTGTAAGTGCGCTCGATGGTGCAAGCCTCCGTCACATTCTGACTTAAACCTCCGAATTCGTGACGTCCAATTTTCGCCTAACGATGGGATATAAGAGGTTACAAAGCAAAGCCCATTACTTTTGACGAGTAAAGTGCTGGGTTCTGGCGACGTCCTACTGACTTGCTCATGCCCCATTTCGATCGCCCTTCGGGCTTCCAGTCTATGTCGCAGTTTCTCTTCGGCCTACGGCTGTGCTCGAGTAGGACGTACAAAAAATGCCCAGTGAGGTAAACCCACTGGGCATTTTATTCTGGCGACGTCCTACTCTCGCACGGCCTATCGCCGTACTACCATTGGGGCTGCAGCGTTTCACTTCCGTGTTCGGAATGGGAACGGGTGGAGCCACTGCGCTAGGGTCACCAGAGGTCCGAGCCGGATTGGCACTTGAACCGCACTGGCTGTCGCTGCGGCGCAAGCGCCGACGCGGACCTCTGGAGACTGGCGTCTGACACAGACGCCCTACAATTCAATTTCGAAAGAACAATCAACTATCAGCTGACCCTCTGACATCTACATACAGGTTTTCGGGACGTTCCGCGGTCAGCGACCGCGGTTACAACATCTGAGCTTCGTTTTGTTTTGAGATCTTTTGTCTCTCCTGTTTGCCCAGCTACTTCAACTAATCCGATCGTTTCACTGACTGGCAAAAAGCGGCAGGCTCTTGCCGGTCCGAGTTGCGTTCGAACCAGTGGAAGTAGCTGGGGTTAACAGAAAAGTAAAAGATCAAGCCGAACGGGTTATTAGTACTCCTGAGCTGAACACATTACTGTGCTTACACCTGGAGCCTATCAACGTGGTGGTCTACCACGACCCTTCAGGGAGATCTCATCTTGGGATAGGCTTGGCGCTTAGATGCTTTCAGCGCTTATCCTTTCCGAACATAGCTACCCAGCACTGCCGTTGACACGACAACTGGAACACCAGCGGTTCGTCAGACCCGGTCCTCTCGTACTAAGGTCTGAACCCCTCAAATCTCCTGCGCCCACAGTGGATAAGGACCGAACTGTCTCGCGACGTTCTGAACCCAGCTCGCGTACCACTTTAACCGGCGAACAGCCGGACCCTTGGGACCTTCTCCAGCCCCAGGATGTGATGAGCCGACATCGAGGTGCCAA
>JAALOD010000025.1 GCA_013372845.1 Candidatus Udaeobacter sp. | reverse complement strand
CATCAAGGGCTTGCGCCAACGGTTGAAGCAGGCGCAGACACAACTTGGAGACAAAATGAAAACAGCAATGATAATCGCCGCGCTCATGATGGCGCTGGCGATTGTGAATACATGCAAAGGCGAAAGCCAAAGGCAGTACCCGCGCGCAATTCCACGCGCGATTCCGGCTCACCCGGATGAGTTACGGTGCTGCCGAAACTGACAGCACGGGAATGGATACTTAACAACACCACTCCCGAATACATGAAGGAATCATTCGAGCTGGCGCTCGATGAATCGCTGGTGACGGACGTGCCGTATCGGGCGCCGCACCAGTATCATCCGCGTTACAACGATCAGATGGAACGGATGATTCGAGACCCTGAGTTCAACAATGAAAAAACCAACAACTATCAGACCCGGCGTGTTTATTCGCAGGGCGAGTTCGTCGGTTACATCATCGTGCAGGTCCGGGAGTCGCAGGCACCAGTAACGGTTCCCGCTGGTGGAACGACAGCGCGGCAATGGCTGGCGCGGAACATCACGCCAGATCAGTACGCGTTCGAGTGCACATTCGACAAATCACTGGTCACCAAGACGCCGTACCAACCGCCGCGGAGCGGGAGCCTGTACTACGACGAGCAACTGGAACGAGCCGTGGGCAAATACGAGGGCTACAACGTGCTGCATATTTACGAGCGTGGCGCGTTCATCGGTTACGCGGTGTTCATTTACCTGCCTCAGCAACCGACGGTAACAATATGAACAACAGGAAGGAAAAGTTATGGAACACACGTTTGGGTTTACATCTAAAGTCGGGAGCGTAACCCAGACTCGGCGGGTAGCTCAGAATCAATTTAGATACATGAGGGTATAAGATGAATCTGATAAGTCGTGAGAGTCTGACGGCCTAAGTCGTGTAAGGCTTTAGCCTTCCCCTTACACGCCCTTTTGTTGCGCTAAGCGGGCAAGCGTATGTCGATCCACGACGCCCGCACCTTTACCCTTACTAACACTCGGTCTGGAGTTAGCCATCCGCGATGCCCTTCATGGCCGAGATTACAAGCCTGTTTTGCAAGCGAACGATAACAATGGGCGGATGCGATGGCTTAGCGGGCGGCTCCGTAAATGCCGGCGAGCGCTGACACCGTTTTTGCGATCCGCTCCTTTAACTCTGGTGGCGCGAGCACTTGCGCGTGACTCCCCCAACTCAAAATCCACCGCTCGATTTCTTCCAAGTTTCCCAATATCAAAGAGAGCTCAATGCCGCCATCTCGCACCTGCGTGATCTTTTGGGATGGATGCCATTGCCGTTCTTGCACCAGCGGGGCGGCGAATGAGTCGAATGCAATGTGAATCGTGTGTTTCGTTTTTGTAGGCCTGGCAAAAACCCCAAAGCTTTGCTCGAGATATCGGCCGATCGAAAAATCCATCGGTCGCCTAAACTTTGTTTTACTCACGCGGATGTTGCGAATCCTCGGTAGAGCAAACGTTCGTAGCTCACCACGATCCAAATCGAACGCGAACAGATACCAGAGATTCTCGACACAACCCAAATGATACGGCTGGACGTACCGTTGCTCGTAACGTGCATCTCCCGGTTTCTTGTATTCGAAGCGAACCTCGATCTGCTTGAAAACGGCGTGGCTTAGCTGTTCGAATGAATGAACGTCCGCAGCCGATCGCCCCGTGCTCCTAAACGAAATCGCTGAATCCAAGTCGCTCCAGGTAACGGAAATAGGGTCGCGCAGCCCATCAGTGATCTTCCGAAAAGCGATTGAAAGCGGAGCTTCAAACGAGGTACCTTTGTACTGCGCCAAAGCTTTCTGCCCGATGTAGAGCGCCACCAGTTCGCCTTCGGAAATTTCTATATTCGGAAAGCTCGAAACCGGCTCAGTGTAATAGAACCCAAAGTGAAGCTGATCATATTCGATCGGGAGACCCAGCCGGTATCGCATAAAATCGATGTCGCGTTGGACCGTTTTCGAACTGACTTCCAATTCCTCCGCAAGTTTTCGACAATTGGGATAACGCCCCGCTTTAAGACGCTGATGCATACGCATCATGCGTTCGAGGGGAGGACGAGAATAAAGACCAAGACCGGCCCGCCGGCCGGGAGAGAGTGGGACACGATTGCGCTTCATAGCAAAGAGTTGAAGTGGCAATAACGGTCACGCGCGATTATTGCAACAACTTTTTACGCCTGTCGGACAGTGTTTGTCCTATCCCACCTGTAGCGTGAGGATCATGAACAGAAATCCAATGCTTCCAAATTGGCAATTGCCTCGTCGCCGACCGTTCTGCGCGCGTCGTGGTATTGCCCTACTTCGAACCTGGCGCCTGCGCTTTGCAGAACAACCTCGAGAGCTATGCATCCAGACGCAGTTTGATTTCGATCGTCTCGTCAGGCCGCAGCGATGAAAGATCGAGAGCAGCCCTGGGCATCATCAAGGCGATGACGACAGGAATACCTGAAACCACGCGAAAGCGTTTCAGGAAAAAGGTCGTGGCGCGTATTTGGCGCAAGGCGTTGATGCCCTGCTACTACAATTGCCCGCACGAATACATCGTACGCGAGCGCGACTTGTTCTACGAGGGCGCGAGTTGGGGCTGCTCCGAGCGCGACTTTCAATTCCTGAAGAAAACGATAGCGACGCACGGCGAGCGACGGAAGTGGCGGCATCGCCGCGATGTAGTGTTGTTCGACGGACGGTATGTTTACTGGCGGATTGAAGGCATTATCAATCGCACAGATCGACGGTCATATCTGAATGGCGGACGCCCTTCGCAGAAGATTCTGAAAGAAATGCGAAAACGATTCTGGCCGACCACAGCAGACCGCCGGAGATATGCCGACGAGGAGGAAAAGTGCCTTCTTTATGAGGCGGCGTGTGACTTTCGCGGCGATTGACTGACGCTCGATATTAAGCAACCCTCCGGCTGTCGGATAGATTCGAGCGCTGCCTCGACGAAATCCAAAAGGCAAACGGCCATGCCGCCTAAAGGAACCAAACATCGTCAAGCCCGAGTCCTCGCGCGCAAGCGTCCGTATGGTGATCGCGCTTTGACTTACGCTGAATTGGGAGTGCTGTTGAATCCACGCTTTAACGCGCTCGCGCTTCCGGGATTAGCGATCATGTCTGGAGTCTCGACGAAATCTTTGGCTACTGATAGATTAAAAGTCATGGAAATCACAAAAATGGTAGCATCGCATTGCGACGACACCTGCACCGCATTTCGGACTGAACCCCCGCTTACGAAAGAAGTTTTGGATTGCGCTGTCACGAATTTTTTTCCGGCCGGACTGGGAGACATGTTTTCAACCAAGGACGGACTGCTGATCGTGGCTAGAGTTGGGATTCCGATCAGCACGATTGAAGATTACGCGCGGTATTTGACCAACGCGGAAAAGATAGTCGGCAAACAACGGGAAACGGACGAAAAAAAACGACAAGATCGTTTGCAAGCTCGAGCCGATGAATCGGGTTTGCCCTTGGAATAAATCCTTCCGCACCAAATTTCAAACTGAGCCAGTGCGCGAATCCTCGCACGTAAGCGGCAATACGGTCCCCGTCCGCTGACCTTTGCCGAGATCCGCAAGATCATGTCCGAGCCGCTTGACACAAGACCAGTGAAAGGGACTGACAAATGCCGCGCGGGAGCGTGTAGATAGCTGCCACGAGCGGATAATAGATGGGCGACTCCACCGAGATGGGCGTCTGCAAAATATAGTCGCAAGTGTTGTAGACATGATCGAATGACGACCGCGCATACCCTAATCTCCACAGCCGCTTTTGGAGTGATTGTGGCTTATGTTTCTTGCTTGCCATAAACTCATCCACAGGTTGCCGACAGACCCACTATCTTTTCCAAACAGGCCGCGCAGGCGAAACAGTCATTTTTTAGGGGCAGCATAAGGGCAATAGAATCTTCTAAGGGAGCGCGCCCGGGAGGATTCGAACCACCAACCTTCTGATCCGTAGTCAGATGCTCTATCCAGTTGAGCTACGGGCGCAAAAATCCGATTTTACCTATGAAAACACGGTCCAAATGCAGCATTAACGTGTTGTTTCATACCCAAAATATTCCGTAGCAAAATCCGTTGCATAAATCCCGACCTTGTCATCGCCTCGGGAGCTATAAAAGAGCGTCGTTTGTTGTTTCACGTGCATAGCCGAAAATTTTACCTCACGCCGCCGCGGCGGCCCGGAGGGCCTTACTATATTCGCTTCGAGCCGCCGTCAAACGCTGGGAAACGTGTTCGCACTGTCCACCGCTCGTTGCGAACAAACATCGTCGCAGCTGCAAAGGCGCGCGCCAAATTGATTATCGAGCCGATCTTGTCAGCTTGTCGTCCGCTCGCACAACGAAACGCTACCCGTTGTCTCAGTGCACATCAGCACTGCACGAGTCTCTTCAAGTGCCGAACGGCTTGCGATATGTCGTTTGTCTTCGTGTTGCCAAACCCTAGGACGAAACCTCGGCGTGACGCGCTTCCCAGGTAAAGTGAGGACAGCGAAGAGAGGCAGAACGATTGTAGCGCGGCCTTTGCAGCGATCTCAAAAGGAAGAAATCAAATGGGCGATACCGGCATGCTATCGACGAAGCCAAGGCCAACGTAAGGGAATCGGAGGTTGGTACGCGAAAATGGCTGCCAACTCAGACTATCGACCGGGATCACGCGGAAATTTTGCGTACGGCAGGCGCGTGCCGCGGAAAATGAACTCGTCGGAGCGAATGGATTCGGGTGCGAGAAAATCATGCGTGCCCGACGCGCCGACGATGTCGTCCTGATCCACGCCATCACCACTGATGCCGATTGCGCCAATGAGCACGCCATGGCGATACAGTCCAAAGGCTCCGGGAAAAATCGTGATCCCGTTCGGAAGCTCCGGGTTGAGGGCAGGAGTGGGATCGAGTGTGATTCCAGCGGGATTGCAGTGGTTGCCCAGTAGTCCGGAAAACTTTTCCTGCTGCCCATTGAAAGGACCAGCCGGATTACCGTCAATCCCCGGAGGATAATTACATTGGGCGAGAAAACCCACCGTGCGCACTGACATCGCAGCGTTGAATCCGAAGCGGAGAAAGTCGTTAGTGGAATAAAAAACCACGGTGCGCGCTTTTTGCACCGAGACATCCCAGCTGAACAACGTCGCTTCACCGGTGCGAAATGTTCCCAGGACAGTAGGCGCCATTCCCGGCGTGTTCGGATTATTCACGACCGTAATGAAGACCTGCATTTGCGTGCCGATAGGCAGTCGAATGGCCGCGCGCGTGATCCTTGCCCGAGCAGCGGCGAAATTGATAATGTTCGTTACCTCCGTCGCAGACAGTCGCGCTTGTCCATTAATAGGCGCCGGAAAAAGCGGATCGGTGATGACTGGCTGCCGGAGCTCACCAGTTACGCCGCCGAACGTCGCAATAGGATACGGAAAAGGCGACGGCGCGCCCATTAGCGGATACTTCGGATCCTCGTTCCCTCGCAACACGCTCTTCTTCTTCTTCTTCTTCATTTTTGCCTTGGGTGTCGTTGTGTTTGTGTAGGGAAGCCGGATCCCATTAATGAACACATTGTCTGCGGTGATCGACGGATCCGGCGCAAAGCCTTGCTGGCCCGCAAGCGCGACATCTTCATCTTTGTCGGGGCCTGCGACAAAAATGAAGGGATTTTCCGCGCGAAAATTGGGGATCGGCCCGGGTACTCCGTCTCCAGTGACACCGATTCCGCCGACTAACTCGCCGCCTTTGTAAAGCGGAACGCCGCCAGGCGAGCCGTCTAGTGATGTGCCGGCCACAGGGACGATCGATAATCCTGGACGCTGATTGAACACGATGGTACTTCCCGGGCCACGGAATTTGTTGATGTCGGAAATAAACAGATTCGATAGACCGACTCCGACGAGCGGACCGGGCGCGGCGTTGATCACGCCAGGTGGAAAATGTTGCTGGATAATAAAACCGGCCGTCCGCGACGTGAAAGCGTTTTGATTACTGCTCAAATACGCAGCGGTGCCGGCTTTTGAAACAGCGGTGGCGATCTCGGGAAGGGTCGCAGCGCCGCCGCGCACAACCCAAACCGCCAGAACGTTCCCCTCGCGGTCCGTCACAGCGATCACGCTGTTGGGTGAAATTCTTGCCGAGCGGGTGACCGCGTTCTTGATGATTTTATTCACGTCCCCGGCCGTAAGTTGGGCGAAAGCCGGAGTGGTCAGAACGCCTACGGCAGCGAAAACCAGTACGGCGCGGAGCTTCATGCGCATCGGTTTATCAGGTTCCCTAACAGATTGCCACCAAAAACGCCTGTAATGCCACCTTAAGGGTTCGCGAGGATCGGGTGCACGTAAGCTTGCAAGTCCGGGATCATCTCCTGCATACTCAGCTCCCATGCGCTGGTTAACTCGGCCGGACGCAGACACGGTTTTGCGCTGGAGGACCCTGGCGCTTTCCGGTCTTTTGCTCTGGATCAACATCGTCGTTGTATGTAGCCAGACCGCCGAATCTGATCCCGCTGCAAACGTCCTCTCGCTTCAACGAGATTGGACTTTCGCAAATACGACTCTCCTCGGAGTGAACGACCAATACGAAGAGGCACCCTTGCCGCCGTCTGAATTCAATCCTGACCCAGGCGCCTCCCAGCGAATAGAACCGGAAGCGCCGCCGGAACTTTTTCCGCCTGTACTCCCGCAGCTTCCGGAGTACGGCGAAGAACCGCTTCCGCGCTCGCTTCGACTTCCACGCAAGGGGGTGCGCGAAGCCGTGCCACAGCGAAAAAAACTGGAATACGAGACCTATCCGCTATCCGAACGAGGCGAAGGCTTGCTGCCTAGCTCGCAGCCGGAGCCAAACCGCTGGTTCGTTGGGTTCGGCCGCTGGAAACGTTATGCCGATCCCTCTACCGAGACGCCGTATCGATCTGAATTGCGACTCTGGCATCCCTACTTGCAAAGCAGACTCAAAGGCGATGCGCCGATTTTCGGCCAGGACATTTTCCTCAACATCACCGCGGAGGATTTTTTTCAATTTGAAGCGCGCAAGCTACCAACGCCGAGTGGCGTGAGCACGGAGCGCGCAAACAGCTCGGAGTTTTTCGGGCGCGGCCAGCAGCTTTTTTACTCGAATGATTTTTCCATCGGTCTCGATCTTTTTAAAGG
Organism: Candidatus Udaeobacter sp.; assembly: GCA_013372845.1. Lineage (GTDB taxonomy): Bacteria > Verrucomicrobiota > Verrucomicrobiia > Chthoniobacterales > UBA10450 > Udaeobacter. Next base: position 24,518 of record JAALOD010000025.1, on the reverse strand, counting down.
CGAGACAGCGTTCAAACCGGTCGATTGGGCGCTACGCGTCCTTGGTGTTTACAATCACAACTACCTCGAGGTGGAAGAACGCAATGTGGTAAATCCGAATCCGCAACAAGGCACAACGCGGGAAAAGGAATTCTTCGCGTTGCAGGAAGCCTTCGGCGAGATCCACCTGCGCGACTTATCGAACAATTATGATTTCATCTCGTTGCGCGCCGGCATTCAGCCGTTCGTCAGCGATTTCCGCGGCTTCATTTTCAACGATACCAACCTGGGCGTTCGCATCTTCGGCAATTACGACAACAATCGCTGGCAATACAACATCGCTGCGTTCGATATGCTCGAAAAGGACACCTACTCGGACTTGAATGAGTTTAGCCGGCGTGAACAGCAGATTTACGTGGCCAACGTTTTCCGGCAGGATTTGATTTGGAAAGGTTATACCGGCGAGCTCAGTTTCTTAGCAAATTTCGACAACGCCAGCCGGCACTTCGACAAGAATGGTTTCATCACGCGACCAGCACCCATCGGCACAGTCGCCGACCATTACGTGCAAGCTTACTATCTGGGCTGGACCGGCGACGGACACATCGGCTGGCTCAACATAGATCACGCATTTTACCAAGTCTTCGGCGAAGATGGCCTAAACGGAATCGCCGGCCGACGCGTTCAAATCAGTGCGCAGATGGCAGCGCTCGAGCTTTCTGTCGACAAGGACTGGCTCCGCCACAAGTTGTCGATCTTTTACGCGAGCGGCGACCACAATCCGACCAACTCGATGGCGACCGGGTTCGACACTGTGTTTGACCGGCCATTTTTTATCGGCGGTCCATTCAGCTTTTTCTCTCATCAGGGTTTCAATCTCGGCGGAACGGCGGTGAATTTTAAACAGCGCGACAGCCTGGTCGTCGACTTCCGCACCAGCAAATCGGAAGGTCAATCGAACTTCGTCAATCCCGGCGCCTTTATTGTCGGATACGGCTTGGATGCGGATATCACACCGAAATTGAAAGGCTTCATGAACGTGAATTACATTCGGACTGTCGATACGGCCACAACCGAACTGGTCCTTTTCACAAATCACGCGAGCAACGATTTCGCGCTTGATTGCAGCGCGGGGTTTCAATGGCGACCGCTGCTTACAGAAAACATCATTGTCACGGCTGGGGCCGGTTTCCTAATTCCTCGCTGGGGTTACAAAGATATTTACCGAGCGAACACCAAGCCGGTCTTTGGTTTTCCAGGCCCACCCGCCGGTCATGTCGACGATTTCCTTTATAGCGCAATCGTGACGCTGACGCTGACATATTGATCCCGCGAAAGATGAAAGCGCGCTCCATAGAAATTGTCGCGGTCGGGATCTCATTCATGCTAGGCCAATGGACGCTAGGACAAAACGATTCCTCCGGCTACGGTCCCCCGACCTCCGTTCCTGTCGAGAGATCGACGATCACTCGCGCAGCTTTGCCTCCCCGGAACTGGATCGATCAAACCCAACGCGAAGCAAACGCCAAGAGCATTGGCTGTTTGCAATGCCATCAAGGCGTTGAGCCGATGCACAAAGCCGAGCACGTCGTGCTTGGCTGCACCGATTGTCACGGCGGCAATCCTGCTCGCGGCCTGACGAAAGAGCAGGCGCACATCCTTCCGAGGAACAAGGAATTCTGGAAGACGTCTGCAAATCCGCCGAATTCAAATGCGTGGCTCAACCACGAATCGCCGGAATTCATCCGTTTCATCAATCCCGGCGATTTGCGTGTCGCGCAGCAATCCTGCGGCCTTTGCCACGGAGAAATCATTCGTAACGTCGACCACAGCATGATGAATCATGGCGCGATGCTGTGGGGCGCGGCTCTTTATAATAATGGCAGCTTCTACTTGAAAAATTATCGGTTCGGCCAGGCTTATGCCGCGGATGGCGCTCCGCTTCGCCTTGTCAATTATACACCCGTCACACCCGAGGATACACGCGTCCATGGAATTCTGCCGTTTATAGAACCGTTGCAGCGTTTCAATTTGAGTAACCCTGGAAACATTTTGCGCATTTTTGAAAAAGGAGGAGAAAAACAATTACAATTGGGCGTGCCAACAAGCGATGAGCCCAATGGCCGACCGAGAAATCGTCTGTCGGAGCGCGGGCTCGGCACTCTCAATCGCACTGATCCTGTGTTTCTTGGTTTGCAAAAAACAAGACTGCACGATCCACTCCTCGGCTTCCTAGGATCAAACGATCACGCGGGCGATTATCGGACGAGCGGTTGCTCCGCTTGTCACGTCGTTTACGCTAACGATCGGTCACCCACAAACTCCGCGTGGTGGAGCAAATACGGACATCAGGGTCTCAGTTTCACTGCCGATCCAACGATCCCGAAAACGGAGAACGGACATCCGATCATCCATCAATTCACTCGCTCGATTCCGTCTAGCCAATGCATGAACTGCCACATGCATCAGGGAAATCTCTTCGTAAATCCGTACCTCGGTTACACCTGGTGGGACCAGGAAACCGACGGCGAATTCATGTATCCAACAAAACAGCATGATCCGACCGACGCCGACCTCGTAAGATCAACGATCATTAATCCGGAAGCCGCCGCCGCGCGCGGGCTTTGGGGCGACAAGAATTTCCTCGATCGCGTCGCAGAACTCAATCCGCAGCTCAAACACACGCAGTTTGCCGATTATCACGGACACGGCTGGGTCTTCCGCGCCATTTTTAAACATGACCGTAAAGGCAACTTGCTCGATCTCGACGACAACAAGATCGATAATGGCGATCCGCGGAAATTTGCCAAGGCGGTGCACTTGAAAGACGTGCATCTGGCGCACGGCATGCAGTGCGGGGATTGCCACTTCGACGTCGATGTGCACGGCAACGGAATGCTTTACGGGGAGCCGCGCAATGCGACTGCAATTACCTGCGTCGATTGTCACGGCACAATCGATCGGCGGCCAACACTGATCACAAACGGCAACGCCGGCCAAATCGATTTGCTGAACACGAGCAACACGTCGTTCGGGCCGCGCTTTGTTTGGGAAGGAAACAAGCTTTGGCAACAATCGTCCATGTCGCCTGATATTCGCTGGGAAATTCCGCAAACGATCGACACGATCGATCCGCTTTCCTCGCACTACAATCCCAAATCCGCTTACGCAAAAACGCTCCAGCGTGATGGAAAAACATGGGGCGGTCCTGTAACTGCGGGCGCTGAGCCCGCGTCCCGCCCTAATGTCCTCGGCTATCACAGTCGCCGTGCACTTGCGCACGACAACGCCGCGATGGATTGCCAGATCTGCCACACCTCGTGGGCGACAAGCTGTTTCGGTTGTCATTTACCCATGGAAGCAAACCAGCGGGTGCCGCAGAATAAATTTGAAGGCGTTACAGATCGAAATTTTACGACTTACAATCCGCAAGTCGTGCGTGATGACGTGTTCATGTTGGGCATCGACGGCACGGTCAAAAAGAACCGGATGGCGGTTATCCGATCGTCCAGCGCGGTTGTAGTCAGCTCACAAAATGCTAATCGCGAATGGGTTTATTCGCAGCAGCAAACCATTTCGGCGGAAGGTTACAGCGGTCAGGCATTCAACCCACATTTCCCGCACACTACGTCGAGTGTCGGGACGACAAAAAATTGCACCGACTGCCATTTGTCTAAGGATAACGACAACAACGCGTGGATGACGCAGTTGATAGGCTTCGGCACCGGCACGGTGAACTTTTTCGGGCGTTACGCCTACGTCGGCGAAGGACGCCACGGTCTCCACGCGGTTGTTTGGACCGAACCGGACGAGCCGCAAGCCGCGATCGGCAGCCATCTGCACTCGATCGCTTACCCCGCCAACTACAAGAAGCATGTCGATTTAGGCGGCGAGCTTCAAGAGGCACACGAACATTCTGGCAAAGACATTCAGGACATCGTTCTGCGCGGCGAATATCTCTATACCGCGAATGGGCCAGGCGGTTTTGAAGTCTTCGATGTTGCCAACATTGATCAAAAGGGATTTTCCGAACGCATCGTTAGTGCGCCCGTGTCACCGCTTGGTCAGCGTACGCGCATCCACACCAAGTACGCGACGAGCATCGCGTTGCCGAGCACACTCGCGCTCGATCCCGGGCGCTTGCACACTCCCGAAAATGAAGAGCAACTGATCGACAAATTCTACGCGTTCGTTTACATCTCGGATCGCGAAGAAGGACTCGTCGTCAGCAAGGTCGCCACGCTGGTCAACGGAAATCCGGACGACAATTTTCTGAAAGAGAGCGAGACGGTGCGTTTCGATCCGAACGGTGCGCTAACCGGCGCAACGTTCGTCGCTGCCGCGGGTCATCGACTTTACATGACCACGCCGCGCGGATTGTACGTTGTCGATGTTTCCGATCCGACGCATCCGCGCATCGCTGGCAGCCTAACGAATGGATTTCTGCGCAATCCGCGCTGCGTAGCAATTCAGTTCCGCTACGGATTCGTCACTGATGATGACGGGCTGAAGATCGTCGATCTTACCGAACCTACACGACCGATTCCAATTCCGCGCGCGACGGTGCGGCTTAACCACGCGGGCCGCTTGTACGTCGCCCGCTCTTACGCCTATGTCGCCAACGGGCCGGAGGGACTTGCAATTGTCGACGTTGAGAATCCAGAGCGGCCCTTCATCGATCAAATGTTCAATGCGGGCGGCGCTTTGAACGACACGCGGGCGGTGCAAATCGGTAGCGTTAATGCGTCGCAATTCGCACTTGTCGCTGACGGCAAAAATGGATTGCGCATCATTCAATTGATTTCGCCCGATACCGTTCCAGGCGCGCAAGGCTTCAGTCCGCGACCAAACCCAAAATTGATTGCAACCTATCACACAAAAGGAGAAGCGATCTGTGTCTCGCGCGGCTTGGAACGCGACCGCGTGGTGGATGAAACTGGTGGTCAAACAGTTGTCTTCGGCCGGCGCGGCTCACGTCCATTTCATCTCGATGAGATGGAGCGTTTTTATCGAAGATCGACCTCCGGCGAAGATAAAAATGTTGCTGGCAAGGGCGAACTCTACCGCGTGGAAGACGTGATGCTTTCCGGCGGAGTGTTAAAGACAAAGAGCGGAATGGTACTGACGCCTCTGGAGCCGCCAACATCCTCGCCGCCGCCACAAGCGACGCCCGACGTGGAGCCAAGCGCAATCCCAATGGCCACGCCAAGGCGCTGAGGGTTTTGGTTGCGGAGTCCCGATTACGGCTTTGTGCTTTGCGCGCCGGACGACGCGAGCTTTTCAAACCGCGGATTGCCGCGGAGCGGATCGAACATTGGATCGAGCCGGAGCAGCGCAGGAGTAAGCGGCTCACCCATAGCGCCGCTATATGGCGTTGCCAGCAGTGTTTCCAAGGTGGCGATGGCGCGATCCTGCTCACCAAAGCGCGCCGCCACGCGAGCCAGGACCTCGAGTGCAACAGGGCCATCTACCGCATCTTTCTCACTCGGATTCGCGGCCATGGCCCGTTCCGACATGGCCAGTGCGGCCGTTTTATCACCGAGAGCCGCAGTGGTCAGCGCGAGATCGCCAATCACAGCCGAATTGTCCGGCTGTTCTTTGAGGAAAGCTTCAAGTTCAGTGCGCGCTTCTCTCCAACTTTCCTGGGCGGCGGCATGATCCCCGGCGAGTTCTTGGGCCCAGCCTAAGTGAAAGCGCAGGCTGCTATTGATGGAAGCTAAGGCTGGATCGGGCTTCGCCAACATTTCCTGTAGTCGAGAAATGACTGGTGCCGGGCGGCGCTCCAGAATTGCTTGATAGACTAAGGTCTCCAAGACGTTGGCGTCATGCGCCTTCGAGTGAAGCGGAGTAAGGAGCGCCGCGGCGCGCGCCAGGTCGCCCTCAGCTTGTGCGATTCCCGCCTTTTCCAGTACGACATCCGCGTCGTCCGGCGTGATGTTAAGCGCCTGATCAAACTTTCGCAGGGCTTCTGGAAAACGACGAAGAAAGCTATAGGAAAGCCCATGCTCGGTGAGTAGGGAGACATCACGCGGGTTAAGCCGCTCCGCTTCGTTGAAGTAAGCCTCGCTTTGGTCCCACTGTCCTCGTCTGCGCGCGACATAGGCCAGCGATTCGGGAACCCGGCTGTTATTGGGCAGAAGCTGACGCGCTTGCTCAAAGTAACGCACAGCCGTGTCGTAATCTTTTAAGCAGGCGTAGTGATAATAGCCCGCCGCCAATACAGCCTCCCCGAGATTGGGTTGAAGACTCAGCGCGGTTTCGGCTGCCTGTCGTGCCTCTTCGCACAGGGCGATCGTTCGTTCATGAGTTCGCGAGCGGTAGCCGATCGAATCGACGTACGACAGCCGGGCCCAGCTAAGGGCGAATTTCGGATCCAAACGCACCGCTTCTTTGAGATATTTCTGTGCGGCGAGATAGTTAGAAGGTGTGTTTAAGCTTTTTACGGTATAAGCCTGTCCGCGCAGGTACGCATCGTAGGCCTCAACATTTTCTGTCGGTTTTGCCGAGATGATGCGCTGTTCCTGACCAGTGATTTTAACCTGCAATTGTTCTGCTATTGATTTGGCAACTTCACTCTCGACCAAAAAGATGTCAGTTAGTTTGCGATCAAAGGTATCCGCCCAAAGATGCGAATCATTGGCTGCCTTGATCAGCTGCACGTTGACCCGCACCGCATCGCCGCTCTTCTGGACACTGCCTTCCAGGATGTGGGCGACGCCGAGCTGCCTTGCAATCTCGGGCAAATTTTCCGGCGCGCTTTTGTAGTACTGCGTCGAGGTCCGCGAGATCACCTTCAGGTCCGCAATTTTCGATAAACGGGCGAGGATCTCGTCGTGAATACCGGCAGTGAAGTACGCATTGTCAGGATCGCGACTGAGATTTTCAAACGGAAGTACGGCGACGCTTTTCTCCGGGATTGGCGGCATCCCAGAGCCTGGTGGTTCCCCTTGCGGCTTCGAGCGAATCGCGAGAATCCCTATCGCGAGTGCGCCAATGATTAGAACAGCGACGCCTACAGCCGGCCAGCTTATGTGCCGTGTCGTTGTTGGTGTTCGCACAGTTGCATTCTGCAACTCGCAGAAACGCTTGAGCTTCTCTGGCGGCGCACGATTTCCGATCTCATCTGTATAAAGATTCACCAAGTGTACGCGCACGCCGTGCTTTACCTCGCATTCGCCCAGATCATGCAGGTGCGGTTTCCAATGCGCATATTGCTCTAAATCCTCCGCCACATGGTGGGAAAGGAGGATATGTCCGGCGTCGCCGCAATCCATGACGCGCTGTGCCATGTTAATTCCGGCCCCAGCGACGCTAGTTGTATCGTTCACATCAGTCACTGCGGTCACAGGCCCGCTGTGCACGCCCATTCGCAACGGTAGATCCGGATGCGCTTTCAACGCACGGCTGACTTCCAGCGCGCAGTTGACCGGTTCCTCTGGGCTCTTGTGGAAAACGAGCGCCATTCCGTCGCCCGTGGGACTCTTGATTAGAGTGCCGGCCACATCCGCGGCTTTAAATTGCTTGGTACTCCGAACAATCTCGTTAAGCGTATCACGCAAAGCACGCTGCTCGTCGATCAGGCGCGTAGAGTAATCTACGATGTCCATGAAGAGAACGTGGCCAATCTCGAGCTGGATTTCTGTCTTGATCTCACTGGACATTTCGTGACCCGAGCGAACGCGTGCGCGTTTCACTCAATGAATAATCGCTGGCTCTATGAGCGTCGAGACCAAAGCGCGAGGCCGAAAGTGGATGCGCTCAACACGCCGGCCGCTGACAAGGGAGCTGTCGTAGTGGGTGTTTGGATTTGTTAGGCGTTTCCGTTCTCAAACTGCGCTCGCGTCTGGTCCGAAACGTTGGTCGCGCCGTCGCATCACAGCTTCCAACAATTCCGGACCGGTCATCCGATGCTCGCTGTAATGGAGGAGTTAGGGGAGTCCTGGCCCTTTCAGTACCGCAGTAGGCTCTCGATCTGAATTCGCAAGAAGTCTGGGCAACCGCTACAGCGGAACAGTGCGTGGCGACGACGCGAACCGAGCGGTGGAAATTCACCTGTCGCGAACTGGAAAGCAATCACCCCCAAAGCGTAATCATCTTCCATTGTTCCCGGGCGCCGAGAGAATTTTCCATGGTAGATCGGCGGGACATAATTCGGCGAACCCCACGGCAGCACATCGGTTTCGTCAATCAGGCAAGCGCCCTCGAAATCGATGAGGCGCGTAGAGTAATCCACGATATCCATAAAGAGAACGTGGCCAATCTCGAGCTGGATCTCTGACTTGATCTCACTGGACATTTCGTGACCCGAGCGAACGCGTGCGCGTTTCACTCAACGAATAATCGCTGGCTCTACGAGCGTCGAGACCAAAGCGCGAGGCCGAAAGCGGATGCGCTCAACCCGGCGCCGCTGACAAGGGAGCTGTCCTAGTGGGTGTTTGGATTTGTTGGGCCTCGCCGTTCTCAAAATGCGCTCGCGTCTGGTTCGAAAGGTTGATCGCGCCGTTGCATCACAGCTCCCAACAATTCCGGACCTGTCATCCGCGACGCAGCTTCATGCGGACATGAGGCGACACACATCGGTTTGGGCGAGGAACGATTTCCTTCCCCATCGCAAAGATCACAAGTTGCGGCTTTGAGCTGCGCGATGCGTTTGGTCGCACGCGGTCTGGTTGGATCGACCACTTCCACGATGCGGCGCTGGTTCGGCACCATGAAAATATTTCCGTAAGGGCAATTCGAGGCGCACAAACCGCAGCCGATGCAGTGATCTTCGATCACAATCTGCAGATGTCTGCCGCGATGAATCGAATCGACCGGACAACCCGACATGCAATGCGGATCCGTGCAGGAGCGACATGAAACCGCGACGAGATAATCGCCGAAGCGGCGACCGTCGCGCAGCAAGCGTGTGATCGGCACGCCGTGCGATTCGTCGCCATGTTCACGGATGCAACCTTTGGTGCATTCGTCGCAACGCGTGCACAGATCCATGTCGAGCACGAGAATGCTCTGGCCTTCGTAGAGACCTTGCTCAACGTAGTCGGCCATGAGCGGATTGACTTCGCTGTCGCTGCGGAGCGAGCGAAGTGATTGTTCGACGGTGCGGCGTCGCAGCACTGGAAAGCGTCGCAGCATCTCGATGAAATCCCCGCGACCGACTCGCGCAAGCTCTAGGTAATTCAACGCCGAAACTGTCGCGGTGCGTACACCCGTAGGAATTTCAGCTCCGGAGTTAAGTTCCGCGGCGATCTCGCGATCAACTTGATCGATGCTTTTCAACGCGTCGCGCGCGGAAAGGCCGAGCAAACCAATTTCGCCAAAGATTGTTCCCGGTCCTTTCGTCAGCACGCGCAGTTCGTTGCCGTAACGCTGCACGCCGACACGAATGTGTCCAAGACGAATGAGGTAGGCTTCGTTCGCAAGTTCGCCCTGGCGAAAGATCACCTGACCAGGCGTGACGCGCAGAAATGAAATTCGCGCGCGCAGATAATCAGCAATTTTTTCGTATTCCTCCTGCGCGAGATCGCGGAAAAGCTCGATGCCTTCCAGGACGCGATTCAGTGAACGATCGCGATACGCTTGTTCGAATTTTGCGCGACGTGTCGGCAATCGCATCAAACGATCGAGCACGTTGCGACGCAGTTCCCACACCTCGGCGTTTTCGATCACCGTCAGATCCGCGGCCCGCGGTGAACCGCTCACGCACGCCATTTCACCCGCGATCAAATCTTCCGGCGTGAGCTGCGCGCGGTACACGAGCGGCTGGAAGAACCGCAACATTCCGCCGACACCGCGCGAGGCACGCACACCTTCGAGCGTCACCAACACTTCCAACCGTCCCGATTTGATAATGAAGGCGGTGTTGCCCGGCTCACCTTTGCGACAAAGAACCTGCCCCCGGCGCAGTTGTCGCCTAACGACTAATCCTTGCTGCCAAAGAAGGAACTTCGGCGGTATTCCCTCAAAGACCGGATCGCGCAGCAGCTCCGCGGCGGAAAGAACTTCCGCACGGCCGGCGGTGCGACGCGGCTTCACCGTTGCAATCGGCCTGAATGTAATCGCCGTGGTTGGACACGAGACCATGCATTCGCCGCATTGCACGCAGGTCGACTCGCCCATCGGGTCGTTGAGATCGAAGCCGATGCCGGCCGTGTTGCCTTTGCCGGTGCGACCGATGACGTGATTTTCCATCACATCATCGCATGCGCGGATGCACCGATCGCACAAAACGCACGCGCTGTGATCGACGGTGAAGACCGGCGATGACGCATCGAGTTTGCGACCACCTGCGCGTTCTCGCGGAGTGGGCGGCGGTTTCGAGAGAACATCGAGTTTGAAATATAATGCGTTCGCGCCGGTGCGCTCCACCATTTCACCGAGCTCGTTGAACCGTGCGAGTTCCTTCGCGACTTCTGGATGCGGTGCGGGCTTTAAACAATCAGCGGCCAGTAATTCCGTGACGACCTTCACCGATTGGCGCACGCGATCCCCATCCGGTCCCGGCGCATTCATGGTGAAAACTTCCATACCGTCTTTCACGGGATGCTGACAGGCGGGAAGAAGTTTTCGCTCGGCCGCACGCTTGCCGCGTTTCTGTCCGTAAATTTGAACGACACACAAACGACAAACCGCGACTGGTTTCATGTGCGGCAAGTGACAAAGTGTCGGGATCGGAATCTTCGCTTCGTCGCCGTAAAGCTTCATCGCGGCGTCGTAGATCGTGGTGTAACGCGGCGTCGTCTCACCATCGAGGTCCTGCACAACATTGCCGTTCGCGTCCTTCAAAGGCTCGGCCAGTGGCACGGTGATCGATTGCCCGTCGATCTGCAGTGTGACCTGCTTTTCGTAATCGCCCTGCGTCGGCGCATCCAGCCTAACGAGTTGTCCGTTGATATCGCGGCTGAACAAATCTTCGTCGTCGTCACGAACGAAAAGGCCGCCGGATCTTTCAGGAATAATTGGCATTTCAGTTGAAGTGGTGCGGCAGATTCTGGGGAGCGCACGCTTGCAGCGTGCACTCCCCAGAGCTCTTATTGATATCGGATCGTGCTTTCATTGCTTCAGATATTTGCTCACGTCGTCGTTGAAGTAGTTAATCGCGGTGCGCAACGGCACGGGCACGGAACGGCCGAGTCCGCAGATCGACGCGAGCTCGATGGCGCGACCCATCTCGGCGACGAGCGGCAACAACTCGTTAGACCAACGCGCTCGATTAATTTTTCCATCGAGCAAGTTTTCGCCTAACGAGACCATTTTCTGCGCGCCCAATCGGCACGGAACGCATTTGCCGCAGGATTCGTTTCGGAAAAATTCGAGCGAATTCACTGCTTCCTCCGCGATGTCGCGACCTTCGGCGTAAACGATCAGTCCCGCGCCGAGCGCCTGCGTCGGACTGAGTGCGCGGAACAAATTCAGCTCCAGTTCCAGATCGAGAATGTCCAATTCAGTTGCGTTTGGATCGAGTCCGCGGCGCCTAACGAGTGCTTGCCACGATTTGTTGTTCGTGTGATCGCGCGGCAAACCGGCCGTGGTAGTTAATTTCGCCGGAAGAAATCCGCCGCTTGGTCCGGATGGCGCGAAGCCTTTTAGTTTCCGATCAGCGACGATGCCCTGGCAGAATTGCTCGCCGTAAATCAACTCGCGCAACGTTAACCCCATCGGCAGTTCGTAAACTCCCGGCCGTTTCACGTCGCCGGAAACGGAAAACAAGCGCCGCCCTTTCCATTCGTTCACACCTTGCGCAGCGTAAACGCCGCCTCTGTTCATGCAGATGTACGGAATCCACGCGAAGGTTTCGACGTTGCTCACCAACGTCGGTCGATCATCAAGGCCGTTCGTTTCCAGCTTCGGCGGCAAGTTGCGCGGTTCGCCGCGACGGTCCGACATAGCTTCGATGAGCGCGCTTTGTTCGCCGCAAATGTAGCCGCCCGGACTAACGAATACTGAAACCGGAAAGGGTCGGCCGAGCCGCAACGCATTCGGCCCGCACACGCCGAGTTCTTCCGCGCGCTCGATCTCTTTGCGGCAGGCTTCGATCTGCTCGGGATATTCGTGGCGAATAAAAATAAAACCCTCCGTCGCGCCCGTGACGAGCGCGGCGAGAATCACGCCTTCGAGGACAAGATGCGGGGTGCGCAAAAGCAGTTCGCGGTCCTTAAATGTGCCGGGCTCGCTTTCGTCGCCGTTCACGACAATAAAAGCGCGCGTGTCATCGCGGCGTCGAACCGCGGTGCGCACGGCGTCGCGCACGTCGCGCCATTTTTGCGTTGCCGGAATTCCGGCGCCGCCGAGACCCCGCAGATCGGCATTCTTCAATTCGTTGAGCAAAATTTCCGACCAACCGGCAAGCTCAGGTCCTTTAGCCCAATCGTCTTCCGTATGCCAGCAACGCAACGCTTCTTCCACCTGCTCGGGCAACGCACCTTCGAATTTGGTTTGCAGCGCGCCGTTGCGGAAACGCGCGATGTTGTCCTGCGGCCAATCGAATTTTTCTGAAAGAAGATTCGCCGCCCGAACGAGTGCTTCATCGCGAATCTGCAACGCGCGCATGACACCGGCGTATTCCGGTGATTTGCCCGCGTACGGATCGACGGTGATCGGCGCAGGGGAGAAAGGTTGATCGATATCGTAATCGGCGGCACGCGCTTCACCGCGCAACCAGTCCTGCGCGATTTGCTTCAGCTCGGCGGCGGAACGTTTGAGATAAAAATAATCGTGCTCCGATCCTGTGATGGAAACGCACGCAGCGGGCGCGCGGTCGCAACGGCCGAGACACGAGACGCCTTCGACGTGAATCATGCCGACGCCGTTGCCTAAGGAGTCCTTCAGATCGCGCAGCATTTTCCCCGAGCCAGCCATGTGACACGCCATGTCACGGCAGATTTTCAACGTCACCGGTTTTGGCGGCGTGAGTTGAAAATGTGGGAAGAAACTCGCGACGGAATGCAATCGATACAGCGGCACGCCAGTTTGCTCGGAATATTGCTCGAGTGCTTCGCGTTTCAGATAACCGAACTGGCTCTGGATTTTTTGCAGCGCGGTGACGAGCGAACCCATTTTATCTGGAAGGATTTGGCACGTTCGGTTTAAGGGAGCGCACGCTTGTAGCGTGCGCTCCCCAGAAGCTCAATGTCCGCGCGCATCTATCTTTAACAACATTTGTTTAAACGAAATTCTCGAGTCGGTCATCGCTGCAGTACTGGGTTGATCGGGCGAATGATACAAATGGCATGTCGAACATTCGCTCGCTTTGCGCGCGACACCGCTCGGGCTATGACAACGCACGCAACTCTCTTTCGTCGGCATGAGCACATCAGAGGTTACTCGACTCGATTGTGCGGCGACGTGACATTCGCGGCAGCTCGCGACCATGGCGTGTTTCGCGTGACTGAACTGCGCGTGCGGCAACCAGCGTTCGATCATGACCGGCTTGGTGATCTCCGCCGTCGGATAAGAAACGCCGGCGGCTTGTTTCACCTCATGACAAAAAGCGCAGCCGGTGTATTTCGCGCGTGTTGCCGGATCGAAGCCCTCAACTGCCTTATATGGATCAACAGTAAAGAAAACCGCATGCTCGAGTGCTTCTACATTGTCATATTGCGAGCGGTGCCTTTCCACATAGGGGGCAAATTGACGGAGAAGACCTTTCACTTGTTGGGCTGCGAATTGATTGACTTGACTTTCATTCGTTATGTCGGGCTTCCGCCTCGCCAGCTCTCCATACTGCGCGGGGAGCGTGCGCAAAAATGTGCGGACAAGTTGCGCGTCGCCGTGCGGTAATTGGAAATCGGGATTGCGTACGTCGAACTGCAGCGAATGACATTCCTGGCAATGCGCTTCGAAACTGATCGGCTGCATGTAGCGGCCGTTCGGCTCGGGCTGATGGCAGTAGTTGCAATCGAGCTTGCCAGCTTTCGTCGGTGGAATATCGCTGCTGTTCAGATGACGCTGATGATTGAAACGCAGCACATCATTGTCGCGGAAATTGTCGCGCTGCAATTGAAATGGCGGGTGACCTTCGCTGAATGAGGCGAAGGTCTTTGTGTAGCCATCGGCCGGACGTGGAAGTTGCAATGTCACTTGGCGGAAGTTCACCAGCTTCGGATTCAGATGAAATCGCGTCGGTGGTAGCTGTTTCCCGCGGTCAGCGGAAGCCTGCATGATCTTGCTGTTGTTGTGACACGAAGCGCAATCCAGGTTAGCGACCGCCATCAGTCCATGCAATCCCTGATGCTCCCTGTGACACGCTGAACACGACCGATTCGTGACGACATTGGGCTCGTGGAAATCGTGCTGCTGATGACATTGCCCGCAGGCGCGATCGATGCGCTCGAATGAGGGCGCACCTTTTTCGAAGCGATCGTTCAGCACCTGGAAAAATGCCGGGGGCTGTCCCGCGGAACTACTCGTTAGGCGCTCTGGCACGTGGCAGGAAACACAGCCATCTTGCAAATGCGCGTGCGAACGCGAAAGCGGACCGGTGTTGAAAAATTCCTGCGGCTTTTCTTTCTCGCAGTAATAAATCGCAACGACTCCGCCGGCGAAAAGCACAACGCTGAGGAGAAAGCGCGCGCTACGCCACACCGTGCGCGTGAAACGTGATTGCACGCGATCGCGATAGCTCTTGGCGATGTCCCGCTGCGTGCCGCGCTCTTCATTCATGGTACATCAATAACGAAAGAGCGTGACGAAGGCGTGCCACACCGTCATGAGCAGGAGCAGAAACGAAAGCGGCACGTGCACGAAGAGCCAGCTGTGCAGCCAGTGTTGCATGCGCAGTTGTGTATCGGTGAGGCGGCGTTCGTCGCACCACCGGCGCATGTCATCGACGCGCGCTCGATAGATCTCATCGACGCGCAATCTCAGGTGACGAAAAATATCATCCGCTTCGCGCGCGTGACCGAGCCGATATTTTTCGCCGCGTCGGGCACACAGGTATGGGAGCAAGCGTTGCTCGATGAAACCGCCGAGCACTTCCTCCTGTGAAACATCGGTAGCTACCACGGCCGATCCGCTCGTCGCCTGCTGTTTCAAACTGCGCTGCAATTTTTCCGCCGCGGCGCAGAGTTGCGCGCGCATATTCGGAATTTGCTCGAAAACAATTTCCGCCGGCAACGATTCCTTCATCATCGTCGGCAACCTGTGTTGCAGGATGAGTCCATAAATTCCGCTCACCATCACGATCGCGTAGAGCACCATCAGCGTCGTCGTCATCGGGCCACCGAGACGAAAACCGCTGTGCAGAAGAATCAGCGGAATGGTGAGGAGCGTGAGCCAGATGTGACCGCGCAACCAGCGTTGCACATTTCCTACCGGGAGAAACGGGAGCTTCTTGCGCACGCCGAGCAGCGCCGCGAACACAAAAATGCCTAACGAGATTGTGCCGAGTACGAGCCCAAGCGGCGTGCCGCCGATGCTGCGGTGGTCCGACGGCTTGTGGATGAGCCAGGGTGGCAAACTGAATCCGTGCGGCAAACGCTCTGGATGAAAATTGCCAACGTAAATGCAACATGCCGCAACAGTGGCGAGCAGAACAAACATGAACCACGGAACGTGCGAACGATTAAAAATCCGCATATTGAAGCGTTGTTACTGCAACGGCACGCACGGCTTCCTTGCTACTGCTGCATCCTCGGCGTCCAGTTTCTCATTGTTGCAAGAATCCTTCGCGCATGCTGAGGACCGGACATGAGCTACTGAGTAAGGTGCGCCTTCGATCGGTCCGCAGGCGATGCAGCCGTCTTGAAAAGCGTCGTTTGCGCTTCATTGCGCCACCGAAGTTCAGCGGTTCACCGGTAAGTTTTTCAACGACCTGAGCCATGTCGATTCGTTTCGGAAGACAGCACAAGAAATAACTGTTCGATGGTCTTTAGGGAAGAACTTTTCCCCGCGGGAAACCGATCAGCCTCATCACGTCGACGTTTTTGAAATGGTTTGCCGTTTCAATTTCCGCCAGTGTCGAGAAGCTGGTCCGAAGCGGTCGATGGCAAGAATCCGGTTGCTAGTGACTACCTATAACCGTCATTTCTCCGATAGTTCAATAATTCCGTTCCAAGTCTTCACATCTTGGCCTCGGATTATCGCAATTTTTCGCAAGTAAAACTCCGCCGGTCCATCGGAACCACCCCGGAGTTGACAGGCGCGGTTCATTAAATCGGCCGCATCGGAAAATTGCCCAGCCCGAAAGTTGTCGAGTCCTGCCTCGAAAGCCTCAATCCAAGCTCGCTCGCCCGAATGTGCCTCACCGCGGCCGAGCAACTCGTGAATGATAACGCTATGAGCTTTGCCTACCACGCGAAATTCGCCGAGGCGCCGGGTATTGAATTTGTCTTCCAGCTGTTCTCTCACGGCCTCGGAAATCAAGATTTGCGTACCGAGATATTTGTTCAGAGACTCAAGACGCGAAGCAAAGTTCGTGGCATCTCCAATCATCGTATAATCGAATCGGAACGATGAGCCGAGATTGCCGGCGAGCACTTTGCCGGTATTGATGCCAATCCGCGTCCGCAACTTTCTTCCCCGCACCTCTATTTCGGTCAGAGCGCGGAGGTCGCATGCTGCTTCCGCGGCGCAGATTGCGTGTGCGGGCTCATCGACCGGAGCGCCCCACGCCGCCATCACCGCGTCACCGACGTATTTGATGATAGTCCCCCTTTTTTCGAGAATGCAGCGCGTGGTTTGCTCGAAGTACGCGATCAGGATCGCTGAAACCTCGGTCGGGTCGAGGTCCTCCGAAAGCGTCGTAAAATTTTCAAGGTCGGTAAAAATGATAGTCGCCTCGACAATCTCTCCACCCGGCCGGAGATCGAAATCAGAATTGGCGATCTTGTCCGCCATTTGCGGCGACAAATAGAATCCGAACGCCGTGCGCAATTCTTTGCGGCGACGTGATTCGAGCAAATACTGCGAACCGACGGCCCAAGCCAGACCGAGTGGCATCTGGACGGCTGCGGGAACTACCCAGGCAAACCACGTTCGATGGTCCCACACGAGCCAACAGGCGCCACATACGATTCCTATCGAAATGATCACCGCGATCAGGGCAGCCACAAGCGGACGGAAAAAAGCGAGGCCGCCTGCCACCAAGCCAATGAACATGATCAAGGCAGTTTCCCGATTGAGCGGCATTCGAGTCAACCAGTCGCTGCGCAATAAATTAAGCAGAATTGTCGCATGAATCTCTGGGCCCGGAGAAAATCCGCGGTTCCATCTAGAATACGGCGTACGGAACTCATCTTTCCCGACCCCAAGATAACCGACCGCGGACCGTGGTCCGACCATTACAATTCGATCCTTAAAGTAGCCGGGCGGAACCCCGTCCGCGTCTAGCGCTTGCGCTATGTTCACGGAAGAAAAACTATCTGGCGGCCCATAATAGTTGATCCAGTCTGGTCCGATCGCGCCCCGCGGGTCGTGTGTGACCTTTGCTCCCAGCACTTCGGCTGCCCTCCACGTCGCGGTCGGGACGATACTAGTTCCCTTTAGGTACATCTCCCGGACGCCGTAATCCGGGTCCACTGGCCGAAAGGCTAAAATGCCATATCCGGCGGCGGCTTTGCGCAGCAGCTTTGTCGGCGCGGAGACTCGCTCCTCTCTTACGCTGCCCAAGCGCTCGACGATATCGAGCGCAGCGCCGAGAATGACTTTCCCATGCCTGCGAATGGATTCTGCAAAAGCTGCATCGGCAGCGGGATCTGGGGCTGGTGCGTCGAATACAATATCGTAAAAGACGAGTCGCGCTTTTTCCTGAGTCAAACGATCCAGGAGGCGAACGTGCAGCGCGCGGTTCCAGACGTCGTCGAGCGGTTGGTCCAGTTGCTTGGCCGAATACTCGTCGAGATAAACCAGAACAATCTCATGGGTGTCGAGTGTGGTTCGCCAGAGGAAGGGCAAATCGTAGCTCAACCGCACCAAAGGTTCTGCGAATGAATAGCGCAAGCACGCGAGTCCCAAGGTCGTGGCCGCCAGAACGCCCCCCGCGATGGCCGAGGCGCGAATGAGATGCTTGACCTGACGAGTCTGCATTAGCTCAATTAATCGTCAACACGACTTGGCTGAGCGTTCCGGTGCGGCCCTGAACGGCGGGATCTTATCGCACATGCGGCTTTGGTTTATCGATAACGTTCGACATCAATGCGGTGCGGTTCACCGATGGTTTCGCAAAAGCCTTATAAGTCTATTGCTTATTACAATAATAAGCGTCAAAGAGTCCTAACGAATCGGCGGGGGAGTCGGTGGCTTCGCTTGGCGCTTTGGGCGCGGAGTATAGGTGGGCCGGGGTCTCGTCCCCTCGTGCGAATGATCCGCCCCCGCTGGGCGCGGCGTATACGTGGGGAGCGTGGAGAGCGGTCTGCCATCGCGCTGTGTCCCGCCCCCCTGTGATCGGTCGCCGCGCGGTGTGCGGGTTGGTTGTGGGCGAGGATTCGTGTAGTGCACTCCCCTCCCTATGCCTATCTGGAGGGTCGGGACAAGCTGCGCGGGGGGCGGTGGGGGCGGTGCCGGCGCTGCGTTTGGCTCCGGGCGCGGAGTAGCTTGTACGGAGCGCGGTTTGGGCCTTGGGGTTTTCTCAGGGCGCGTGCTCTGTTTCTTCGGCGGTGTTGTCCCGCTGCCTACAGTGCTGAAGTTCTCACTTAGATATCTGCGGAAGATCGCGCGATTGGGCTCCAGCGCCGCGGCTGTTAGAAGATCACGCCGTCCAGCTTCAACTTGGCCCTGTTTAATAAGACATAAACCACGGCCAAGCCATGCATCCCCGAGCGCGGAGTGGAGAGCGATCGCGGTTTCAAAAGAATCCTTGGCGCCCTTGAGGTTGTTTTCCGCGCTCAGGACAAACCCGCGTAATGCGTGCGCGGCCGGACTCCGCGGCGCGAGCTTGAGACCAGTCTCGAGTGCAATCTTTGCCTCCGGCACCCGGCCAAGGTTGAACTGCGACTCAGCGACTCGCGTCCATGCAAAACCAGAGTTCGCGTCGAGGTTGGCCGCGCGCTCCGCCGCTTGCAGGGCGCCGGCGAGATCGGATTTCGATTGCCGATAATATGATTCTGCAATCCAGTCGGTCGCCGTCTGCGGGGGTGTTGAAGTTGATTTTTCCTTCAACGTGACTGCTGCAATCAAGGTGGAAAGCGCCTGGCGACCCGGCGCGTTCTCGTCAAGTTCGTGCAACAGGTTCTCCGCTTTCCGGACCTGACCGGCGACGAGGAATAAGCCCGCGCGATAAACCTTTTCGCCAGACGACGCAGGTACGCGACTATGCGGATACTCTCCAAGAGCGCGCAGTACGTCGCCCTGGCCATAAGCCGATAGTGATTCTCGCAGCCTGTCCTGCTCTGACGGAGAAAGCCCTAAATCGTTCAAATCGAGAACGCCCGGATAGTAAAAACACCACTGAGCCGAATCGATGGCGTTGGTTACAGGGGTCTTGACTGGCTTGGCGCCCGGTTCTATCTCGGATCGCTCGCCGCTTTGAACTATAATTGAACCTTGCGGGTTAGCGATCTCTACCTCACCATCGAGGATCGTAAAGCTGGTAGACCCATTTGCGGCTACAGTTATGACAAACTCGGTCCCCCGGATCGCGCCGTTTGCAGCCGGAGTTTGCACGTGTATTTCACGTGACTTTTCCCGGCTAAAAAAATAAGCGGAGCCTTGCTTGAGGTCCATCGTCGGCTTGGCGCTCGCGACCTGCGGCGGCAAGATTTCTTCCTCCGTCAATTCGTCGATCCGCAGGATGCTCGAATCGCCAAATTGCACCGCCGCGCGGCTATCTTCTCCCGTTCGTAATCGATCGTGCACGATGAGCTCTTGACCTACGGTCGCTGACCGCCACTCCCCCGGTGGCCTGGAGCTGTCCACTGAATTTTCCTTTGAAATAAGCTCCGCCCCGCTCTTATGGCTCGTCTCTTCGGCACTCGCAATTCGATAAGATGATATTCCCAATAATAGAACGGCGAAGGAGCTCGCAAACCGACTAACTGTAATCAGCCCCCAAAAGCTTTGGCGTCCTTGCAACACAAGACGCGCATCACCTTCAACTGTCAGCGAGCTCCGGTGATTTATCTTCTTCATATTTCCTGGTTCGGAACAGCTGCGCCTTTCGCCCAATTATCAAGTTGCGCACGCGGCACTTCTTTGAGCGCGGGCAGATACTCGATCAGCTGAACGATGCTTAGCGGCTCACCCCCGGTAAGTTTTTGAACGACTTGCTGCATGGCGGATCATTTCACCGACAGCCCAAAGAAATACCTTTTCCGCGCTCGTTATGGAAGACTTTTCGCATTGGCAGATCGATCCGCGCTCCGGCTAGTTTTTGAATGGTTGCCTCTGCAATTTCGACTAGCATCAGAACGTGCTCCGAAACGTTCTGTGGTGGCTGTGCGCGATCGTGTTTACCCTAGCCTACAGTCTAAGAAGTCCGGCAGCGGAAGTAGAAGTTGCGACAAGCAAAGATGGTCAATTCATTGGTGTGGTCGGTTGTAAATCGTCGAGTTGTCACGGCGGGGCCGGCGAGAAGCGCAACCAATATCTCACATGGTCGCAGCAGGACTTTCACGCGCGCTCGTACGCGATCTTGACCAACGCCCGGTCCGCGCGAATAGCTGAGACGCTCGGGTTACCTCCAGCGCAAGAGAGCACTCGATGCACGGTTTGTCATTCACCGTTCCAGTCTGTCGCGCCTGTACGCCTCATGTCGACCGCGCGCCCAGATGAGGGTGTCTCCTGCGAGAGTTGTCACAGTGCGGCGGAATCTTGGTTGCGTGGGCATACGCGAAAGGATTGGAATTACGCTATGCGCGTGACCGCCGGGATGCGCGATCTACGAAGTTTTTATGTGCGCGCAAATACCTGCGTGGCGTGCCACCAAAATCTTGATGTGAACATCATGAAAGCCGGCCATCCCGAGCTCACATTTGAGCTCGATGGACAATCCGTCGCCGAGCCGAAGCACTGGCGAGATGATAATCCATCGAGCAGCCTCCGGGCGTGGCTCGTTGGGCAAGCTGTGGCCTTGCGTGAGATGAGCTGGGACCTCTCAAAAAGTAAGACGCCTGACGCGGAAGCAGTTGCCAGATGGAAAGGACTAGCGTGGCTATTGGCCAAGGCGACGGCGCAGCAAACGAGCCTACCCATCATCTCTACATTAAGCGAAACAACAAGCCCCGCCTCGTTTAGGGCGACACAAGAACAGTCCGATCTGTTAGCGCGCCGCGCGGCCGAGTATCAATTCCGCAATGACTTTGCCCAGCAGCTTCTTCGCGCGCTAGCAGCAACGAATTCCGAATTTGTTACTTCGAACGAAACGTCGCGAGATGTACTATTCCGACGTGCTCAAAGACTTGTCCTTGCGCTTGACCGCCTCTCGAACGCGATTGGTCAGCGAACCACAGCTGCCGCAAAAAATCCCGCACTTAACCAGCTATTCGAGGACATTCGATCACGCACCGATTTTCAGGCGCCCCGGTTTGTTGAGCATTTGCGAAGTTTTAGCGCGACAATTGAACCATCGCTACGATAGAAGGCCAAGGACGTTGATGCAGCGCCGCGCAAAATCATTCAGGAGCAGGCCGGCAAGACGGAAGAGCAAACAAACGAGTACGTCGAAAAGCTCAAGGCGGACAAGCGCAACAAGCGCCACGTATATTGAATTGTTACTGGAAGCCTACTAGAGCAGTATGGAACACTATCTGTGCATTATGTGGTTTTCTTTGCCCTGATTTCCACGGCTCAAACTCGTGGACGTCACGCTTCGCAACGCAGGCCCTGAAACGCTGGCTCTAAAGATCTGTGAAAGGATCCGAACTGCTGATCGTCCCGTGCTCGCCTTGTTGCTGAATAAGTTTGGCAACGAGGCCAGTCCAGCCGGTTTGATGCGATGCCCCGAGGCCAGCACCAGTATCACCGTGAAAATATTCATGGAACCAATAGCGATCGCCATCGTGCCTCTCATCGACCCCCTTGAGTGAAGAGCGCGCGAAAGGTCGTCGGCCATTGCCGTCGCGCAGCCAAATGCGGATGAGACGATTTGACAGTTCGTTGGCAACGCCGTTCAACGTAGTGAACTGACCCGAGCCAGTGGGACATTCCACTTGGAAATCGTCGCCGTAGTAATGATGAAATTTTTGTAGCGACTCGATAAGCAAATAATTAATCGGCATCCACACCGGTCCGCGCCAGTTCGAGTTGCCACCGAATACGTTGGTCTGCGATTCGGCGGGCTCGTAGCTGATCACCTTTTCTTCGCCGCGAATGGTCAACACGTATGGATGCTCCTTGTGAAATTTGCTGACAGAACGCACGCCGTAGTCGCTGAGGAATTCTTCAGGATCGAGCATGCGGCGCAGCAAGCATTTCATGCGATGACCGCGCGTCAACGCGATGAGCCGACGTTCACCCACGCCAGGCTCTTGCCACCGTGAAATCAGGCGGCAGAGATCAGGCTGATTTACCAGATACCATTCGAGCCGTTCTTTGAATCCGGGAAGCGCATCGAGCAACGCCGGTTCGATCGTTTCCACCGCAAGCAACGGCATCAAGCCGATAAGCGAACGCACCCGTACGCGAAAGTACCGTCCACCCGGCGTGTGCAGTACGTCGTAGTAAAACTCGTCCTCCTCGTCCCAGAGGCCTATACTTTTGCCGCCCAAATTGTTCATGGCGCCAGCGATGCTGAGGAAGTGCTCGAAGAACTTCGTCGCGATATTTTCGTAAACGGGATTTTCATGCGCGAGTTCAACGGCGGTGCGCAACATATTTAGGCAAAACATTCCCATCCAGCTTGTGCCATCGCTTTGCTCGAGACGGCTCCCGTCAGGGAAAGCCGCGTTGCGATCGAACACGCCAATGTTATCGAGGCCGAGGAAACCGCCCTGGAAGATGTTGTTGCCTTGGGAATCTTTACGGTTCACCCACCAGGTGAAGGCAATGAGCATCTTATGGAAAACAGTTTCGAGGAATGCGCGATCACCTTTCCCACTCTGTTTTCGCTCAATCTGGTAAACACGCCAGGCCGCCCACGCGATTACCGGCGGATTCACGTCGCTAAAATTCCACTCGTATGCCGGAATCTGTCCGTTTGGATGCTGATACCATTCGCGCACGATGAGATCGAGCTGGCTCTTTGCAAATTTCGGATCGACGAGCGCAAGCGGAATGCAATGAAAAGCGAGGTCCCACGACGCATACCACGGAAATTCCCACTTGTCCGGCATTGACATCACGCGCTCGTTGTAAAGATGATGCCATTCGGAGTTGCGGCCACGTTTGCGTTCCTCTGGCGGCTGTGGAAAACCGGGATCACCCTCGAGCCATTGCTCCACGATATAATGATAAAATTGTTTGCTCCAAAGCATTCCTGCAAGCGCCTGGCGCTGAATGGCGCAGCGCTCCTTGCTCAAACACGCCGGCGCAAGCGACCCGTAAAATTCGTCGGCTTCCCGCGTGCGTTTTGTAAATAGATCATCGAAATTCGCGAACGCGCGAAGTGATTTCTCGCTCTCCGTGATTTGCTTCAACCGCAGCCGAATCGTCCGGTTTTCTCGAGGCGGAATATCGATCTTATAAATGGCGGCGGCCTTTGTTCCCGCACGCGCTGGGTTAACGGCATTCTTGTTACCGTGAACCACATAGTCGTTGATGGAGTCTTTTACGAATGGCGTCGAGTTCGGAACGCCCCAGAGGCGCTCCCCATTACTTTCGTTCTCCGTAAAGAGAAGCTCATCGGCGTTCTCGCAGTAGAGCTGGTACTCGCCGAGAGCATCGTGGCTCGCTTCAATGATGCTGGGCTTTGATGAACTGCTCCGCCCCATGTGCAAGTTTGGTCGCCGGGCATCGCGGCCCCAGGCCCAGGTATTGCGAAACCAGAGCGTTGGCAAGATGTGCAGCGGCTGCGTGGTGACTGAGCAATTTGTCGCCGTGGCGCGAATTAGGATATCGTCCGCCGAATTTTTTGCGTACTCGATCTCGATGTCAAAGAACTCACCTCCTAGCGCAGCCGTGTCCCAAAGCTCAAACTCGCGTTCACTCTTTGAACGCGCCCCGCTTTGCGTGATCAATTCTTCGTAAGGGAAAGGCGCCTGCGGATAACGATAAATCATCCGCATGAAGCTGTGTGAAGGTGTATTGTCGACGTACCAATAAATTTCCTTCACGTCCTCGCCATGATTGCCCTGCGGGCCGGTTACACCGAAGAGGCGCTCCTTCAAAATCGAATCTCGCCCATTCCAAAACGCGAAGGCGAAACAGAGCCGCTGTTTGAAATCAGAGATTCCACCGATTCCATCCTCGCTCCAGCGATAGGCGCGCGAGCGCGCGTGGTGATGAGGGAAATAGTTCCACGCGTCACCGTTCGCGCTGTAATCTTCACGCACTGTACCCCACGCGCGCTCGCTTAGATATGGCCCCCATAAGTCCCAACCTTCTCCAGGCCGGTCATTTTGGGCGACGCGGGCTTCCTCAGCGTTCATGCGAAATGCTGTTCAATCACAATTGAGCTTCCCAGCCAACTCAGTTTTGCGCGGGCACACTCGGTGCGCCCGTGCGAATAC
>JAALOD010000024.1 GCA_013372845.1 Candidatus Udaeobacter sp. | reverse complement strand
GCCTCGAGAGCAGATGAGTAATGTCTTGCTCGCGCGTGGAAGACATCTGCCTTGACGGCGTATGCAAGTGACGCGGCCAGCGTGTACTGATGATCGCGAAATTCTGCATAGAATTGATGGAAAGCGTGTTTGCGCAGCTCATGATCGCGCTTCACCAAAAACGAACTGAACGAGCTTTGGGTAAGCGGTCTTTCACGCCCTTTCTCATCGACCAATACGCCGAACTTCATATCAACGTCGGTCAATTGCGAAAACGTGTCGTCGTAACCGCTCAGCGCGACACTTCCCAGCGCGAGAAGACGTTCCTCGGGCACCGTGAGCACATGCGGTTTCATCCGCCGAATCTTGTGCAACTTGATTCGCCACTCGGCGAGCGCCGGATCGGCAACGAATTTGGCAAACGTTTCGTCGCCGATCGCCAGAATTTCGGGGACAAGAAACGCCGCCGTTTCGCCGATCTTTGTGAGCAGGTTCTGAACCTGCCCAATCCGCGCAAGGTATTGGTTGTTGGTGCTGTCCTCCGCCAGTTGCAGCGACGCGTAGTGATAGACGCGCTCAATCTTCAAATCGAGCGACTTTTCGAACTCAAGCACTTCTGCCAGTGTCTGCGCCGACTCCCCTACTCTACCCTTCCAATCCTGAAGCTTTGGATACGTCCGCTGCAGCCAGGCAAAATCCTCCTGCCATTTGCCAACATCGGCAAAAACATGCGTCAGGTCCCACTTATCAGAGTTGGAAATATCAGCACGAGTTGGGATTTTCGTTTCGTCCATGAGGAAATTGTCACACGGAACGCGCTCTCTTCAACGAATCGAACCTCGCATAATCTTGAGACAAGCTGTCAATCCTGAAGTAAACGCGCCAATTTAGCGTCGCAAGCTCCACGATTTCAGTATTTCATGGCTGGCATGAAACGGCTTTTGATGTTGCAGGTATTTGGCGCGTTAGTAGCTGCAATGGCGCACGCCGCAACGAACTTCGATCTGGCGGCAAAGGCGACGAACGGCCTCGCCGTCGATCTCCACCGGCAGCTCGCCACAGGTAACGACAATCTTTGTGTTTCTCCCTACTCAATCGAGAGCGCCCTCGCCATGACGTTTGCGGGAGCGGATGGCGAGACGCGCGCGCAGATGGCGCGCGTACTGCATTTTCCGAGTGACTCGAGCAACGCAGCCTCGTTCGCTTCGCTTCAACATTCGCTGGAAGAAATGAGCGCGAAGACAGCCGACCTGGCGAAGAAATCCAAGGAATTCGGGGGTCCGAGCGAGCCGATCACACTAAACATCGCCAATCGCCTCTTTGCTCAAAAAGACTACGATTTTCGTCAGGATTTTTTGTTGCTAGTAAAGCAAGATTATGGCGCCGCATTCGAGCCGATCGACTTCACCGTCAATCCTGCAGCAGCTGCACAGCATATCAATAAATGGGTGGCAGACCAGACGCGCGACAAGATTCGTGATCTCATTCCTGCGGACGCACTGAACAAATTGACGCGGCTCGTCCTGGCGAACGCCCTTTATCTCAAAGCACCGTGGGCGGATCCATTTTCCGAGAAAACAACGCAGCCGGAACCATTTCATGTTCGCGGCGGCGCGCCGGTCAATCTTCCGATGATGCGGAAGACGGCACGATTTGGTTACGCCAAGCGCGAAGGCTTTACCGCCGTCAGCCTTCCTTATGCCGGCGACGATCTCCAATTTCTCGTTCTTCTTCCCGACGACGTAGAAGGTCTGCGCGCGTTGGAATCGAAGCTCGCCGAGCACGTTTTGGCAGAATGCGCAAAGCTCGAAGCGACGGAAGTCGATCTGCATTTGCCAAAGTTCAAACTCGAACCGCCGACGATCGCGCTCGCAGAAAAACTTCAGGCGCTTGGAATGAAGAGCGCATTCGATATTCCGCAAGGCAGCGCGAATTTCGATAAGATCGCGCCGCGGAAGCCGAATGATTACCTCTACATCTCCAATGTCTTTCACAAGACCTTCATTGCCGTTGACGAAAAAGGAACCGAAGCAGCCGCAGCCACCGCAGTAGTGATGATGAGGGCAACGGCGATTCGAGGTCCAAAACCGCCACCGATCGAAGTGAAAGTCGATCGCCCATTCACTTATGCCATTCAGCACGTCCGCAGCGGCGTTTGTCTTTTTCTCGGTCGGGTGACAGATCCGCGCTGAAATGGACCTCTCGACTCTGGCAAATTTAGTCAATGCTTTTGCTGTGACGGCCGGCGTCATCTTCGCAGCGGTGCAAATTAGGGATTATCGCGGACAGCGACACCACGATTCGATGTCCGCCCTCGTTCGATCATTTCAAACTCCATCTTTCGCGCATTCGTTGCGCCGCGTTAGCTCTTTGCCAGATAACGTTGCACGCGAGCAGATTCCGGCGCTGCTCGGTCCAGATGGCGAGGATCATGTTTATGCCCTTTTAACGAGCTGGGAAGCTCTCGGCATTCTTCTATACCGAAAAGAAGTTACTATTGATCTTATCGATGACTTTTTCAGTGGCCCAATTGTTGTCACATGGCGAAAGCTATCCCGCTACATCTCAGAACTGCGCAGAGATGCTCAACGAGAGACATATTTCGAATGGGTACAATGGCTAGCGGAGCGAATGATGGAACGCGAGAAATTGTCGCCGCCTGTGCCAGCACATATTGCGCATCGCGATTGGAAATAACTGTAGCGGTGATCTGCGAGCGCCGAAAAAACGCGGAAGGGTGATTTCCAAATCGGCCCCGGTAGTTACGAAACCACCGCTCCCAGACTCGACGGTCACAGACCGCCGCTACAGCAGTGTGCTGTCTGCTCCGTAACTTAGCTTCCCATCCACGATCCGCGCGGCAGATGTATATGGATGCGACTCGGTTTTTTTTGCGTCCATGATGTGCAGAACCTCGATGCCACGCGCCTTAAGGTAATCAGAAATCAGCGACCGATGACAACGCCACCACACGGCTTCTGCGCACAAGATCGCAGTGGGTCCGGCGCCGGCAGCAAGATCGAGAAGGCGCTCAACACCTTTGCGGAACTCCTCTGTCTCCATGTAATCGGCGTAACCGCGAAATGACGCATTTCGCCAAGCGGCATTTTTGATTCCGGCTTTGCCTTCGTCGCCCGCCAAGCTCAGGAAAATGCTCGTACGAATTCCTGTTTTGCCTAACGAGTCCGCCAGTGCCTCCTTGTTAAATTGTGGATAGCGCTTCGACCCGGGCAAGCTTCGAACATCGACGAGCAACCTGATTTGATTCGCCTGAAGCAACGAAATGAATTCGTCAATCGTTCGCGTCGAATGACCAATCGTGCAGATTTTCATGGCTTAAAAACATGAGATTACATTACTCTCCAAGCAACTCTGATGGCCGGGCGGCGTTATCTTGTTTCGCGCAAGCTTTGGGAGTGCGCACGCGTCCTCGCGTCGCTTTTGCGTCCATAGCGTCGTAAGAAAGCGATGCGAGGACGCATCGCACTCCAAGGGACTTCGTCCGAAAATTCTTTAATGTGCCGCTTTTGGTGGAGCGACCGCCTCAGCCATCGACTTGAGCATCCGGCCCAGATCGCTGTTGGTCGAGATGACTGCGGTGGTGTCTTTTTGAAACGCGGCGCGCATCACGTCAAGGCTCCGAAGAAACGTATAAAGTTCTTGCGCGTCAGGAGGACTGAATGCCGCGGCATAGATGGAAGCCGCCTCGGCGTCAGCCTTCCCTTCAGTTTCAAGGGCATTCTTCGTTGCGGTGGAACTGATTGAGGCGACGTCGCTTTCCTTTTGGCCGCTGATATTCGCCGCCTCGCCGCGTCCTTCGGAGCGAAAACGGGCCGCGATCTGGTGCCGTTCACTCGACATGCGTTCAATAATTTTCTCAGCGACCGCCGGATTGTATTTGCTGCGCTTGAACCGTTCGTCGAGCAGTTCAATTCCGAAATCGGAAATCTTCTGGCGAGTGCGCTCGGTGATTTGTTTTTCGATCTCACCGCGACCGAGTTCGATTTCCGGAATCGTGCTGGGTAGTACGGTACCGCTTTTTTCCAGCTCCTCATCGCGCAACGGTTTTCGTCCTTTGGTTACCCGGATAATCTCTACCAGATCGTGCGCAGCGACAGCGGTTCGCGTTTCGCTGCCCAGAATATCATCCAGGCGCGAGAGTGCGCTGCGCTCGTCATTGAGACGATTGTAGTAGAGAAACGGATCGCTGATACGCCACCGCGCGAAACAATCGACAATAATGTAGAGCTTGTCTTTAGTCGGACACTCGGTCGGCGGGCCATCCCAGGCGAGGATGCGCTTATCGAAACGGTGCACGTTGTCGATGATGGGCAGCTTGATCTTCAATCCAGGGTTTGTGACCGTGCGAACGATTTTACCGAAACGCGTGATGATCACAGTTTCATATTGATGGACAACGAACAGCAGGGCTCCCCACTTGAGCGCCGTCAAAATGAAAAGAATTCCCAGGATCGACATCACCCGGCTCTGCAAAAAGCGCACGACGCTGGAAACGGCGGCGGGTCGAGGAGTGACATCGATCACGCTCATTGAGAAGCCTTAGGTTGATCGGCTGGCAGTAGCGGCAACGTCTGGAGGATGTTCTTCAAGCTGTCATCCACGATGATTTTCCTTTGCAAATTAGGCAGGATGGCTTGCATCGCTTCGAGATAAAGGCGCCGCCGCGTCACCTCCGGCGCTTTCCGGTACTCGGCCAGCAACAATGAAAACTTTTGCGCTTCGCCCTTTGCTTCATTGACCCGGCGGAAGGCGTACGCTTCGGCCTGTTTCTCCCGCTCCTTCGCCTGGCCGCGCGCGTTTGGCACCGCATCGTTATACACGGCCCATGCTTGATTGATTGCGGTTTGCTTTTCCTGTTGCGCCTGGTTGACCTCGTTAAAGGCAGCCTGCACGGCTGGCGGCGGACGCACGGTTGCGAGTTGCACTTGCTGAATCTGAATTCCCAAGCCGTACTGCGAGCAAAGGTCGGCCAGACGTTTCAAAGTCGATGATTCAATGTCGTGTCGCCCAACCGTGAGCACTTCGTCCACGGTGCGATCGCCTATCACCTCGCGCATCACGCTCTCGGAAAGATCGCGCAATGTTTTCTCCGGTTCGCGTGCTCCAAACAGGTACGTTTTCGGATCGGTAACTCGATACTGCACAACCCACGGCACAAGGGCGGTATTTAGATCGCCTGTGATCATGGTCTCGGTTTCCTCCGGTTCCATGTCGCCTTGGTAAGCGTTGGTGGCGTTCGGCGTAGTAAAACCAAACTCCAGTTTTAGCAGGCGCTGGGTTGGCACGACGTGTATCTCGTCGATATACGGAATAGCGTAAGCGAGGCCGGGATTGACGACATCGTGATAAGCGCCAAAGCGCGTCTTCACCCCTACGGAGTTTGCCGGGATCGAGGTGAAACCAAACAAGAGAGTGAAGATTGTGAAGACAAGTCCCAAGCAGGCAACCAAACCAAGAATCAGCGGCACAGGCTTAATCGGAATATTTTCGGCAACCATCGGTCTCGCCATGAGCGAGCCAATTGACTCAAACCTGGCATTGAGCGCAAGCTTTCAATTCAGGGAACCAGCCTCCAAGGCGTTGGGCAGCCCAACCCGCCCCTTCTTGACTAACTGCCTATGCGCTCGAAAACTGGGGCATGAATATTAGAAACATGATCTTGCCAGCATTCATCGGGCTTGGCACGTTGGGCCTGATGGCAGCGGAAACTCAGCAGCAACCGGAAGTGGGAAAACCAGCGCCGGATTTCAACCTAACAACCGGAGACGGTTCGCAGGTGAGCCTCAAGGATTATCACGGCAAATGGGTCGTGCTCTATTTTTACCCGAAGGATTTCACCAGTGGTTGCACGATGGAAGCGCGCAATTTTCAGCGCGATCTTGCAAAGTACGAAGAGTCTGGAGTGGTCATTCTCGGCGTGAGCGTGGACACCGCTCAATCGCACAAGGATTTTTGCACGAAGGAAGGACTTAATTTCAAATTGCTCGCTGATCCTGACGGGAAGGTCTCGACAGAGTACGGTTCGATAATGGACTACAAAGGGAGCAAACTCGCCGCGCGCAACACCTTCATCATTAATCCCAAAGGCGAAATCGCCAAAGTATACACTGGTGTGAAGCCCGCCGATCACAGCGAGCAAGTGCTCAAGGATCTGGCAGATTTAAAGAAAAGCTAAACATCCTTAGTAACCGCGAATTGAAACACGAATCGGCACGAATTTTGTCACAGTAAGGCCGCTTTGGAATGTGGTGATCCATCGCTGGATGACCTCGCCGCGGTGAACCTGATGCCACTTTTGGGCATCGGCGCGGGTACGAGGCCGGGTTCCCTCCCCGCCCCGCGGGAGTGTCACGCCGTCCTGGAATCATCGCGTCATCCGCTTGTTTCGTGGGCCAAACGGATGTGAGGCTAAGAGTACTCCCGCCGCCGTGGTGTTTGCTGGCAATCGGGGTCGTATATTTAGTCGTGATGTTTTTCGATCATTTGCCCGATCATCTGATTTTGTTTCCAACAAGAACACCGATCAATGCAGGCGGTGCAGCTCGGAAAACTATTTCATTCGAGAACGGACAATTGGAATTATGGATCGCGCAATCCCAGGCGGCGCGATCTAAAGGCAATGCGGACGTGTACGTTCTGCGCTTTTATGGCAACGCAGACCGCGCTGAGCGTTGGCCCACTGAAGAGGCCGAGATGTGGAATGACCGTGCGGTCGAAATCTGGGGAATGAATTATCCCGGATTCGGCGGTAGCACCGGGCCGGCGTGGCTTTCCAAGATCGGGCCGGCTGCGCTTGCAGCATTTGATGAATTGCGACGTCACGCAGTGGACCGTCCAATCGTCCCTTTTGGAACCAGCATTGGCGCAACCGCGGCACTGCATGTCGCGGCGCATCGCCCGTTGCCGGATTGATTCTGCAAAATCCTCCGCCATTGCGCGAAATGATTCTGCGCCGATTTGGCTGGTGGAACCTGTGGCTGCTGGCGGGTCCTGTTGCGTTACAGATTCCGAAAGACCTCGACAGCATTGCCAATGCGAAAGCGCTTCATGCACCGGGATTTTCTGCTTGCGGAAAAAGACGAAGTCGTGCCGGCTCGGTATCACCGGCTCGTGGTCGATGCTTATGCCGGCGAGAAGCGCGTGATCTCATTACGCGGCGCTCATCACAATGATCCGATCGAAGGGCAGCGCTGGCTGATTTAATGACGCGCTGAGCTGGTTGTTAGCCAAGACGAGTCCGCTGGTGCGCGCTAGTGCGGATGTGGGGTATCGCACGCGTCTCGCGTATTTCTGGGAGCACAGGCTGCTAGCCTGTAGTTGCCAGCAGCACTGCCGGCAACATCTTTGCACATGTAATTTTTCAGATGCCGCGAACTTGCCCGGTCTCGGCAAGCTGCCGACACCTGCAGGCTGGCAGCCTGCGCTCCCCAGCGCGCATGCGGGAATTCCCATTTGTCGCTCGATTTTCTAAGCCAATCCCGAATAAGCTCGGCCCGTCATGCAGAATGCGCAGAACCTCATGAGCAGCTTCGAGTTCATCGCCGCGCTGATGTCGATCATCATCGGTCTGGGCGTAACCAACCTAATTGCTGGCGCCGGCAGGGCGTTTTATCGCCGCAACGAGAACCCACTCGACGAGGTCCACATTGTCCTAACGCTCGCGACGTTGTTGCTGCTGGCTTTGCAATGGTGGGTCACGTTCAAGTGGAATACCGAGATCAACTGGAGCTTTGACAAGTTCCTCGTGCTGATCGTTTGGACCATTACGCTCTACATGCTGACCGTTTTCCTTTATCCACCCGATCTATCGGAAGAAGAAGAACACAAGGGTCGCTTTGAACGGAACCGGGCAGGCTATTATTCCACGTTCATTGCGATGTGTTTGCTCGACATCACGCAAACCGCAATTCACGGCGATATCTTTCATCCGATCTGGTATCTTCCCTTTATCGGTCAATACGCGGTGCTGGCTGGGGCTGGACTCATTGCCCACCGGCGGGGTTACGACCGTTTTTTCGCGTGGTACCAACTGATCACGCTGCTGGTCTGGGCACTTGTGGTGAGACGATTTCTCGTGGGTGACACGATGACTCCCTAGGGCGACGGGCGCTATGTTTGGGGTTTAATCGCCACCCATTCATTGCCGGCCCGGGAATCGGCAACGGCTTGCACGACGCGCATGTAGCGAAGGCCATCTTCGAAATTGGGATGCGGACGCACGCGGCCCTTGGATTTAACTGCGGCTAGAAAATCTTCCTCCACACGCCATTCAGTTTCCAATTCTGCGGGAAGCTCGACAACGTGCAGCCCATGATCACCAACTTTGCCCGCTTGCACTACATCAGAACCGAAATCGTAAGTGAGCGTGCCGCCGCTGCCGTAAATTTCCACCCGGTCGCTTGGCGCAAGCGCATCGATCCCGCTGAACTCGAGCACGCCTTCGGCGCCGTTATCGAAAGCGCAAAGGACGGTGAGCAAATCGGGGATGATGACTTCGTAGCCCTGACGAATTGGGTGAATAATTTTGCCGCGCGCGAAGACGCCATTGATGTCTCCGAGCCAGCGTTGCAACACTTCGACGTAAATCCCAAGCGTGAGAACGTGGAGTCCACTAATTTCAATCCGCTGCCGCCAATGCGGCGGAGCGCCCGAATCCAAATAGTTGCTGGCAAAACTTTGCAATCGCACGTGGTGCGGACGGCCGATGTAATCCTCGGCCAGGAGTTTTTTCACGAGCAAATCAGCCCGCATTCCCATCGGGGGCGGACAAAGCATGGTCACCAGTTCGGGATAACGCTTTGATGCGGCGAGCATTTCCTCGGCTTCCACCACGTCCATCGACATACGCGCCTGACAAAAAACGTGTTTGCCGGCCTCAAGCGCCGAAACAGTCACGGCCGAATGCATTACCGGCGGCGTACCGATCCAGATAATGTCGATGTCCGGCAGGGCGAGTAGCTCGGGCCAATTCCGCATCGGCGTGGCTGACGGGCAGTATTCCTGGCAAAATTTTTCCGAGCTTTCGTACGTTGAATTAGAGACGGCAACGATCTCGACCTCCGGGTGTTTCTTCAAAGCCGGCAAATGGCGAGCACGAACGATATTGCCCGCTCCGACAATCCCAATCCGCAGTTTGTGATTATTTTTGTGCACGGGTTACGCGAAATGTTGATCTTGCCGAGTCGACTGGTCCTTGTGCGAGCTAAATTTGACCGCCTCCGCCAGTTGCGCGTTCAACCATGAATAAAGGCAATGACGAAGCATCCGTCTTCGCGTTGGCTACCTTAACATCTACTTGACCGCTGGACTGATGCGCGGCAGCTTACGCGCCTGTTTCTGAGGTTATATCATGTCCAGAGTTTGCAGCATCACGGGATCGAAAGCCATGCGCGGTAGCGTCATCCACCGGCGCGGCCTGGCCAAAAAGAAGGGCGGTGTGGGCCGACACATCACGAAAAATGTGCCGCGCATTTTCGCGCCGAACCTGCGGCATCAGCGTATTTGGGTGCCTGAGCTAAAGAAGTTTGTGCGCATTCGCATTACCGCACGCGGTCTGAAGACAATCAACAAACACGGCGCGTATAAGGCGCTCAGAAAAGCCGGCGCCATCTAGAGTTGTAGGGCGTCCCTGTGAGATGTCATGGCGCCTGATACAGGCGCCCTACAAATCGAATCGATGCAACTCGCTCTCCTCAAATCAAAGATTCACCGCGCCACCGTCACTGGGGCGAGCCTGGATTATGAAGGTAGCCTGACGATTTCTGCCGATCTGGCTGAACTCGTTGGCCTGATTCCGTATGAAAAAATCCTCGTGAGCAATTTGAACAATGGTCAGCGATTCGAGACCTATGCAATTTTCGGCGAAGCGCGGCGTGGGATCATCGAACTAAACGGGGCCACGGCGCATCTGGGCAAAATTGGCGACCGCCTCACCATCATGAGTTTTGCGCGCTACACACCCGAAGAAGCGGCATTGCATGCACCGCGGATTGCGGTCTTGGATGAAAAAAATGAAGTCCTTCGTTACGAAGGAGGCGACTGCGCGCCCTCGCTAAGAATCGTTGGCGAGTAGGGTCCGCGCCAAATAGCCAACGCGAGCGTCTGCTCCGTCGGTTCGGCTGATCTGTGTTCCATTGGTTCTGCGGCCGGACCTTCTTGTGGTACGGGCTCCTGCGGCTTGGTTTTTCCTCGTGGAAGATCGAGCGAGCCATCATTGAACTCGATCACGTAACCTTCGTTGATCAGCCACCTCAGATCGGACGCGAATGCGAGTTTGCGTGGCTCGGCACCTTCGGTTGGCACATCACCAATCAACTTTTCAAAAAGCTGTTTGCGATTGATTACTGCTGTCCCTGCCAGCGCTTCGAGAATCGCATTCACCGATTGAGACACGCCAGCTTGTTCGTGAACAAAGCGGTGTGTCCGGATTGGCGAGACAAACAACATCCCGCGGCGATGCCGGAAAACGTGGAGCCCATTCTGTCGAAATCGTCCAGCCAACTCCTGCATCATCGCTGAAGGCGAGCGCGTTTCCCGCACCCACGCATCTTCGACCGCCCGATTGAGGATCCTGTCCGGCAAACGCCGGCTCGCGACTCCGCCGATGATCGCGTCCGCCGGAGTCTTAATTAACCTCTCCAGATAATGCGATCGGAAATGCCGCTCCGCATCCGTCGCGGAAGAGAAAGTCGAAGGAACCTGCTCGCGGGAAGTCGTATAGGTCGTCACCTTCCGAGCCTCTTCTTTCCAGCGCTCAATCAACTCCGCATCGTTCACGATCTCGATTTGTCGTTGATAATCGGAGAAGCTCATCCGGCGGCTAAAGCGTTGCTCGTAAAGGCTACGCAGTTGTAATTGATAATTGTGATGGTTCGTCGGCCCAAGAAGAGTCCCGCTCAACCGGCATCGCGCCACATTTGAAAAACTCCCCTTGATCGGCTCGGATTCGCTAATGTCGATCTTATAGAACTCGGATTGAGCCAGGCGGAAAGCATTTCGCTCGAGCAATTCTCGATTCAAAGACAAGGCGCCATTGTCGCCAAGCTGATAAAGCGGCGATTCCGCTTTTCCTGTGAACCGAACCTCGTAGCGTTCAGGCTTTTCAAGAAACAAACGCGCCAGAGCGTACAGCGAATACGCGACCGAGCCGGACTTGATTTGCGCAACAACATTTTCGAATGGCGCAGAGTATGGCAGAAAGCGGATCGTGACCTCGGGTAAAACTGGCCGGGAAACTTCAGAACGGGCTTCTCGACGCGGAGATCCCCTTCGATCCTGTTGTCGGTGCGCCCGGCGATCGCGCCCTACCTCGTGCCTGCTAGCTT
Source organism: Candidatus Udaeobacter sp. (assembly GCA_013372845.1). Taxonomy (GTDB): domain Bacteria; phylum Verrucomicrobiota; class Verrucomicrobiia; order Chthoniobacterales; family UBA10450; genus Udaeobacter. The sequence goes on along the minus strand of JAALOD010000024.1, from coordinate 20,714 downwards.
TCGTTATTGGGCGTTGGACGCCTGCCCGCGATTTATCGGAGCTGAGCGGTGAGCGTCTTCCCCTGCGCGTCGGCGTACCCCCACGGTGTCGTGCTGGGCGCTCGTAATCGTGCTCGCCTTCCACATCGGCGTAACGTTTTGCTTCAACGGGTTCTTTCACCCAGGCGGGCAGAAGCTTTAGATCGAGCAGGTCGGCGGGCTCGACAGTGGAAGAAGTCATCGGCTTCATCTACTCGAATGGCAAACGGAAGCAAACGTGAAGGTGTAAGTGCCAAACCCGAAAATGATTGACAACCTCTTTAATTCATTTACTTGCCATGCTGTGCCCGGAAATGCTTTAGGCTTTTCCACGCGCACCAACACAAACCGAACAAATTTTATGGCGGAAAAATCGATCGAAGAGAAAGTTAAAGACATCATTGTCGAGCAACTGGGCGTTAACCCCGAGCAGGTTACGCCACAGGCGTCGTTCATTGAGGATTTGGGCGCGGACTCGCTGGATATTGTCGAACTGGTGATGGCATTTGAAGAAGAATTTTCGGTCGAAGTCCCGGACGAAGACGCCGAAAAGCTGCAGACAGTCGGCGACGTGATCAAGTATATCGAAGAGCGCGCCAAGCAGCAGTAAGCTGGCGGACGCTGCTGATGTTGTAGAGGCGCTCGCCGCGGCGAGCGCCTATCTTTTCCCGTATAGCTCAGGCGTTTGACACAAACGCCACTACAACGCCAACGCGTGTATTTGACCGGCGCGGCTCCAGGGTTGCGAAGGCCCATAACGCGTTCACACTAGGGAACGTGGAATTGACGCTTCTCGAGCGGCCGCTGTTTTACGTAGGCGGCCATTACGTCACTTTCCTCGGCTTGGCTGCGTTCGCTGCCTTTTTCGTGGCAGGCCTTGTCATTGCACGATTTCTACAAAGCGATGTCGTTCGCCGTTTTTTTAGCCGCTTCAAGATCGATACAAATTTTATCGCGATCGTCACGACCATCCTGAGTCTGGCGTCGATCGTCTTTTTTACGGTCAATGCGATTAACGCCGCTGGGATTCCACTGGGCTGGAACGCCGGTCTACCGGCTATCAGGCTGAGCCTGCTTCAGCTTTTCCTGTTGGTGGCGCTCTTGATCGCAGTTTTTTGGATTTCTTCGAGAACGAAACGCTTTCTCTTTAACCGGCTGCTTGCGCAAAGCGGCCTCGATCGTTCGCTCCAGTACGCGATTGCCCAAGTCGTCAGCAACATCGTGCTGGTGGTCGGCATTTTCATTGTCTTGGAGAACACGGGGATTCATCTCGCGGCTTTAACGGTTTTCGCTGGCGCGGTCGGAGTCGGCGTGGGGTTCGGTTTGCAGAATATCGCCAGTAATTTCATTAGCGGCCTGGTGATCCTGGCGGAGAGGCCGATTACAATCGGGGATCGCGTCGAAGTAGCCGGGATCGCCGGTCAAGTCGAGCATATCCGAGCGCGCAGCACGGTTATCCGCACTAACGACAACATCATGATGATCGTGCCAAACACGAAATTCATCGATTCCTCGGTAACCAACTGGACGTACGGGGACCGCCGCGTCCGGTTCCGCATTCCAGTGGGCGTAGCTTATGGCAGCGACGTCGCCAAGGTGCGGGACTTACTGCTGGCTGTGGCGCACGAGAATCCCCATACTTTAAAGGAGCCGGCCCCGGGCGTTTTGCTGGAACAATTTGCAGAGAACTCGATTGATTTTAAGCTGGTGGTGTGGAGCAGCGAAATGAGCGCTCGTCCGAGCCGCTACCGAAGCGATCTTAATTTCGCTATCGAAAAGAAACTCCGCGAAGCCAGGATTGAATTCCCATTCCCGCAGCGCGATCTCCACATCCGCGGAGGCGTGCTTAAAGTGGAAGCCCTTGAGGCTGCAGCGCCGAAACGATCGAGCCCCTAGGAAGGAGCTATCCAGCTACACTTCCTGAATCGGCGACACTTCGATCGCACGCTTTACCACATCAACCAATTCGGCGGCGGCAACCGGCTTCTCGAGAAAGGCAAAGGCACCCAATTGGAGCGCCTGAGCTTCGACCTGAGGTCCGCCAAATGCAGTGATGATAATCACTGGCAGTTTTGGCAACGCGCCGGCAAGCGCTAAAACCCCGCGCCCGCTGAACGTGGGCATCCGGAGGTCAGTAATGACCAGGTCGAATCGTGGTTCAGACTCCGCAAGCGTCGTTACAACCGCAGTTGGATCAGAGAGTCCCGTGACTCGCATGCCTTCTTTGGCAAGCACTTTCATCATTGCCCGGAGCATTCCCGGATCGTCATCAACGACTAAAACAGATTTGTTTCTCAGGTTTTCCATAATCGTTCCAAAAGAATTACGCCTGACGATATGCCAAATCGTCCAGCGGCGACAAAAACCCAATCGCGCTCGGAAAATTGAAAAAGGGAAATCGTCATGTCATGCAGCGACAGCAAGTGGAAGTTGAATGCTAAAAGTGCTGCCTTTGCCCCGCGCCGTAGCACAATTAATCTTACCGCCATGTTCGTTGACGACCCGCTGCGTGTATGCGAGACCCAGGCCCGTGCCATCGCTCTTTGTGGTAAAGAACGGGACAAAAAGATGCCGAGCTTCTTCCTCGGTCATGCCGCGACCGTTATCGCTGATCGATACCAAAGCTTCCGCGCCATGCCTTTGCGCGCTCACAGTCAGGTTTCCTCCATCGGGCATCGCATCCAACGCATTACTGATTAGATTCAAAATGGCTTCCCAGAGTTGCTCGGCATCGACCTGAACTGGTGGTAGGTTCGGATCAATCGTCCTGCTTAAATCCACGTGCTTTTGATCAAGCAACGGCTGCACGAAATTAAGTTTTTCTTCAAGAAAGGCGGGCAGCGAAACCGCGGCACGCTCGGACTTCGGCATTCGCGCGAACCGGAGATACTCCTGCAGCACCTGGCGGATTCGGAATACCTGCGAACGCATTTCGCGGAGGAGCACGTCGCATTCGGCAGTGGAACTGCCGCTGGAGTTTGCAAAAGCGTGAAGTTCCTCCCCGATCAAGTCAAGATTGAGCGAGATAGAGCCAAGCGGATTCCGAATTTCATGCGCAACCTGGGCTGCCATGGCACCAACTACGCCGAGGCGCTCCGCCTGGAGCTTAGCCTGTTCCAGCCGTTTTCGTTCTTCAATCTCCGTCCGCAGCGCGGCTGTTCGCTGCTCGACTGTTTGCTCCAGGTGGTAGTGAGAATGCTGGAATGCAGTGAGTAGCCAGACGACAACCAAAAAGAATATAAAAAGCATGGTCGCGTTCCAAGCGGGAATCAGCGGAGACTGATATGTTGCGCCATTGAACACATCGCTGAAGAACCACGCGCCTGTGCACAAAGCTCCTACCGCGAATCCCGCCCACCGGCCGGCCATCCATGCCGCCAGGCACGTCGGCAGCAGATAGAAGGCCGATATTGCCCAATCACGACCTGTAAAATAATCCAGCGCGCCAAGAACCATTGCCAGCGCGACAGCTGCGGCCGTCGCCAGGACCTTCGATTGCAAGGAACGCTCTTCAATACGATTCACTTCGAAAACGCGGTGTGCGAACAATTTTGACAAACTTGCTCGCAGGTTTGTTCACCTTGCGTTTTCTTTTCAATGAAGATCGACGCCAGTCTCACGCTCTTAAACCGAATGCAGAACAGCCGACCATCCAACTTTAGTCGCGGCAAGGTTGCGAAAACCTGTTCCTATGCCGCCTAGCAGCAGCGTTCCAACTTCCCAAAGGGTGGCAAAGATCGTCACACGCTCCGAGCTGCACAATTGCGACGCCTGGCGACGAGCGTTTCACAACAAGTGCAAAGACCATCGATACTACGAGATCGTGGAAGAAACGGTCGAGGGTGGTTTCGAGTACCGTTATCTGCTGCTCGAAGACGGTTCCGGCAATGCGCGAGCAATCCAGCCCGTATTCTTCGTCCGGCAAAATCTCATCGAAGGCGTGCCAGGCAAAATTAGTTCGATCGTTGATCGTGTTCGCAAAGTTTTCCCGCGCTTTCTAACAATGCGCGTTTTGATGGTTGGCTGTGCAGCCGGCACGGGCGACCTGAGCGCGTGCGACGAGAGAGACGAAGCATGGGTGGCAAACGCCTTGCAGGCGAGCCTTTCGACTTATGCAAGGCAGAACAAAGCTTCACTGATCGTTTTGAAAGATTTTCCGGCGACCTATCGCTCGGAACTCGAAACGTTTCCCGAATGGTTATGCCGGATTCCCAGCATGCCGATGACGCGGCTTTCACTCCATTACAACAACTGGGACGAATATTTTCGCACACTTAGCAAGGCGACCGAAAAGATCTGCGCCGAAAATTCCGCAAAGCCGAGCGTGCACCCAAGATCGAGATGGAGTAGTCAGCGACATCACGGCTCTTGTTGATGAGATCTACCCCTGTATCTCGCCGTCCACGAGCGTTCACCATTAAAATTCGAGACGCTGACAAAGATTATTTTCGCGCAATCGCACAGCGGATGCCGGAACGAGCGCGCTTTTCATCTGGCGCCAGCTGGCAGGATCGTCGCATTCAGCTTTTGCCTCGTCTGCGACGACAAAATTTATGACGAATGCATTGGACTGACTATAGCGTCGCGCTCGATCTGCATCTTTATTTTTACACCCTGCGCGACATCATTTCCTGGGCGCTAGAACAGGGTTTGAAGTATTACTACAGCAACCCGCTGAACTACGAGCCGAAACTGCATCTGGATTGCGAGCTTGTGCCGCTCGATCTCTACGTCATGCACACAAGTCCGCTGCTCAATCCGCTCTTTCGCCGCCTCATTAAATATCTAGGTCCGACGCGTCACGACCCGGTTTTACAGCGGTTTCCTAACGCCGATCAGCTCTGATCGAATCTGCTGTAGCCACGGCCCTGTGGGCCGTCTCGGCGGTCCCGGCTCTGTAACCGGCCACAGGCCGGTGGCTACAGGCTCGCTGCGAAGCCGAAATCGGTTGCGATGACATCACTAAAGGCTAGAAAAACGGATGCAAAATCGTCCTTCCGGTTTCCGCAACCCCTGGCTGCAACTTACTCTCAGCGTTGCGTGCGTGCTGGTGTCTGAATTTCTTTTGAAGCGCGGTGCAACCGAGGTGGCGAACACTGACAGCGCGTGGTCCTGGACCGGCGTTAACGGTTTGGCTTCGCCGCTGGTGTGGTGGGCGATTCTTCTCATCATCGCCAGCTTTATCAGTTGGCTTTATGTGTTGAGATATATTCCGATCACCATCGCTTTTCCTTTGTCGCGTGTGGTCGATATCCTCGTTCCGCTTGGCTGTTGGATTTTTCTAGGCGAATTGATTTCGCCACTGCGTTGGTGCGGGATTGCGTTGGTTGTTATTGGATTAGCGCTGGTCGCGAAACCGATCGCACAAATCGAGGAACGCCTGTGAGTTTTCTCGCGTTCTTTTTCATCGTTGTTTCTCTCGTAAGCTTCGTCGCGGCTCAGCTCATTCTGAAACGAGCGATGGTGGCCACCACAACGACAGGTTTTCGGGACGCCCAGTTTGTCTGGAAGGTCACCGCCGCCGTTATTCTGATGACGATCTCCTTCTTTCTCACACTCGGATTGCTGCAGCGATTCGACCTGAGTTATCTCTATCCATTCCAAGGTTTGAGCGTGATCTTCATCACGCTGACGGCAGCAGTCGCGCTAAAGAGAAGCTAAACCGCGACTGGCGGTTGGCGCGTTGCTGATCAGCGTCGGGATTGTGCTCGTTTCCTCAGCTAGCCACGGCCTCTTATGGAGGCGGAGCTTCTGCAACGCAGGGCTCCGGAGTCGCCCTCAAAATTCACGCGCCGACAGCAACGGCCACAATTTTCCAGGGCTGCCAAATTGATCTGGTGGATCCGGTCGGTAGTCGGCAAATGGATTTTGGGTGATCGAATTCCGCAGCGAACCGCTGTTTGAAACGGCGTTTGGCGGTGAATAGGCGCCGCAAATATCGCCTCAATAATCTGCGCGACGACTCACGCAATTTCCCAAGCGCCCATTCAAGATCTGCAATGTGAAGCGGCCCGCCTCCCAATTTGTCACCGCCTCGCTAGCATCGAGACAATCAAGATCGATTGTGACGTAAACGTTTTCCCGCCTGCCGTTTGCAAAATTGCTCAAAGTGCTCGCGCCAATCTCTCGTGTAATATCGCGCCCCGACGTTCTCGATCTTTCGCGGGGCGATCGTCTGCCCAGGGATGAACTCTCCAATACGCCTGCGCGTTCGGCCCGACGGTTCCGAAGATTTGATGCGGCCACCAGCACTCGAAATTTCCGCAGCCCCAGCACGCTCACTCGGCTGACATTTGATAGCTCCAACGCACGATTAACCCAGCCGCCACATGCCCACTTGGCCGGACCAACAGCCCAATCAGGATGATTATCGAAGGAAACCAACACAATCCGCTCTGGAATGTGTCGCGGGCGCAGCGCGGTCAGGTGATGAAAGTCGCCGGAGCCGTAAAGTAAGAATGGCGCGCCAAGATTTGTCTCGTGTTCGCGATAAAATTGCTCGATGAGGCGTGTCGGCGAGAGAAGCGCAGCCGCGGTCCCCAGGCGCGCGCGTCAATCACAGGAAGACCCAACGGTTCGTCCCGCCACGCGTCATCCAGATTAAAATGAAGAGCGCGGCCAACCAAAAATCAATTGTGCGTTTGTCGAAGAAATTGAGCGTCGCTTGCTTTGGCGACGCGCAGATTTTCCTCGGCCTCTTTGTAATCGGGATTCAGGCGCAACGCTTCACCGAATTGAACAATGGCCTGAGAGATTTGCCCCTGAGTCAGGTAAAGCCTGCCTAAACTATTGTGAGCGACTGCCAACTTGGGATCCGCACCAAGCGCCGTAGTATAATGCATTTTGGCCTCTTCAAGATCACCTTTTGCAAATAGCGCGTCGGCCAATTTTAGTTGAGCGTCCACATAATCGGGTCTCAGCTGAACCGTCCTCTGCAACTCCCTCAGGGCATCATTTCCTTTGCCTGCTGAGGCAAGGATTAATGCATAATCGTAATGCGCTTCCGGCGAGTCCGGCAGGAGACGCGCCGCCGCTTCGTATTGAAGTCCGGCTTCGTCTCCGCGCCCAAGTCGCTGGAGCAAGCTGGCATAACCGAAATGAAATTCGCCGTTGTCGGGTTGAAGACGCAACGCCTCTTCCACGTGTGGTACAGCTGCATCGTACCTGGCCTGCGCCGCCAAGGCAGTGGCAAGGTTCATATGCGACTTGGCATCAGCCGGCTTGTAGCTGAGCGCGATTTTATATTGTTGTTCTGCCTGCTCCCATTGGCCTTCTTTTTGCAACGCCAGGCCGTAATCAAAATGCTGTTTCGCACCCATCGGCACATCTGCTACAAGCCATGCTCGCCGTTGGAGCTCTGGAACCATGAGGTGCGTCTGCCAAAACCAGAGCGCGCTTAACGGCAAAACAAATACTGCAGCCCATTTCAAGCCGTGCCAGGCCCAGCCTGGAAGAAAACCGCCCAGTGATACGTCAGCCGTTCCACCCGCAAGCCCTAGCGATTGGCGCGTGGAGCGCTCCCGCACTTTCCAGATAAACCCATCGTAATAAAAATGGAGCAGCGTGGAAGCGGTGACCACGCCGGTAAGGATGCGTTTAACCGTATCTATCCCGAGATGGGCATTGAAATAGCTCAGCGAGCCATAGGCAAAGACAAGCCCTACATAAAGCCCAATGAGTGAACCGCTCCGTCGAAAGACAAAGCGCATGAATCCACCAATATTACTGTCTTTTTCCACTCGGTTGCGGTTGTAGATCCAGACTAGCGAGAGGTATTGCACGTCGTGGAAGACTTCGAACAGCGCAATACCTACGAGAATATTCGCGACAAGATTATTGCAGTACCACCAAAACGCGATGCTCGTCACGAGCAGAGCAACCTTCACGGGATTGGGTCGCTTCCCTATGACCCACAATCGTCCAAAATGCAGAAGAAAGAGGACTGAAACTGTGATGGCCGCGAAAAGGAACAGTTGTTGGCCGTGTTGAACGACTGATGGCGGGATAAAGGGTCCGCCACACATGTAATAGGTATCGAGGGTATCACTCAGCCGATATGGTGAAAGTGCTACGGCCGTGGCGAACCAGATTACGCACATTGCGAAATCGAGCCGCCGGGTGAGCGCGTCGAAGGTTCCAGCTTTGGCGTCGTAGATGCGGCAGAACCCATAAGTTTGCATCAATCCGTGCCAGACGCCCCAGAAGAAAACGACCAGCAAAATTCCTTTCAGGTCCCACCAAAAAAAGGCCGTACAGACCGCGAGAAGGAAGAGCGGCGCGAGAATAAAGCGCCATTTGAACCGCTCGAACAAAGCGCGATCGCCATAGGCGCGGATCATCCCCGGCAGGTGATGTCCCATTGCGCCGAACGCCGCGACAAAGAGATAAATATCCTGCGGACTCCAGCGGGCCTGGGCCAGCGCGAAAGCCGGCAGCAACAAAAGCGGCGTGCCGACGTATAGAATCAGGTCACGCCATGAATCGAGTATCCACAACTTCGACCTGGGCGGGCTGACCGGCGCAGGCGGGACAGTTTGCAGACGTGAAAACGCTGGGCTGTGCTGCATGAATTCGGGAGCTAAGTGTTCCCTAAACCGGCGGGAAAATCAATCCCGCTCTCTGCACAAGGTCTGAACAGCCAGCGCGTTTTCTGCGCGCAATCTAGGACTCACGCGCGAAAACTAAAGTAGCATTGAGCAAGACCCAGACCGAAAAACCGAAGAAAGACGGGCAGGAACGTGATTTCTTTTGCGTCGTCAGTGACGCGTTCCGAATTTTCGCGCGTCGTTCCTCCGTCATACTCGGCAGCGCCTGGGCATTTGCTGGAGCTGTGCTGGTCATCCTTGTTTGGCTTCTAACTGGCCCCACATTTCATTTCTCCGATACGTGGCAACTGATCATCAACACTGCTACGACCATTATCACGTTCCTGATGGTGTTCCTGATTCAGAACACGCAAAACCGCGACGCTAAAGCAGTTCATTTGAAATTGGACGAACTGATTCGAGCAATCAAAGACGCACGCAATGAACTCGTCGATCTCGAGGATCTTTCCGACGAAGAGCTGAAGAAGCTCGAGGAACAATTTCGACGGATGCGCACACGAGCCGAGGATGACGAAACAAGTCCTTCACGTGACGCCGAGCCTGTTGAAAGCGCTGAACGCACGCGTTAAACAGCGTTCGCGTCGGTCGTTTTTGCCTGCCCAGTGCGCAGGAAAACTTTGCCGCTAGGACATAACCGGAAAACTTCGCACCGACTGCAATCCGGTTTTCGCGCATAACAACGGCGGCGCCCGTGCCAGATGAGCCAATGGCTCCAGTCGGTCCAATGCTCGCGCGGCACGAATTTCATCAAATCCAGCTCGATCTTTTCTGCGTCTTTGTGTTTTGTCAGGCCAAGCCGCTGCGACAACCGGATCACGTGCGTGTCCACCACAATGCCTTCGTTTTTTCCAAACGCATTGCCTAGCACCACATTCGCCGTCTTACGGCCAACACCCGGCAACGCGTTTAGTTCCTCCATTGTGTCTGGAACTTTTCCACCGTGTTTCTCTGCGATTGCGCGCATGGCCCCGCGAATGCTTTTGGTTTTCGCGCGGTAGAACCCCGTCGATTTGATTGCACTTTCGAACTCGGCCTGCGGCGCGTCTGCATAATCTTTTGCCGTGCGATATTTCTTGAACAGGGCGGGCGTGACCATATTGACCCGCTTGTCCGTGCATTGCGCCGAAAGAATCGTCGCTACCAGTAACTGGAGCGGGTTCTTGAAATTCAACTCCGTGTGCGCATTGGGGTAAACTTTCGGGAAAGCCTTGATTAATTCTTTCACCCGCTCGCGCGCAGTCATATGCGCATTATGTGATGCAGACAATCTTGTCTGCAAGTTTCAAGGCCAGCAATCTTGTTATCGCCTCAGGCGGACAGGAGTCCGTCCACTCCTCGCGAGGTTCCCGCAGACAGGGATTGCCTGCGTCACTGGTTCCGTCACTTTATTCTGCACATTACGGTGATGACCTGCTATCGGTTGCCAGCACTGTTATGGAGCAAGCGCCCAGCAACTCAATTGACCGCCGCCCAATCGCAACGCGCAATCGAAAATGGGCCCAGTCGTCAACGGCCTGGCTCGCTTCACGAAATGTTTCGCCTAACGCAATTTCGATTGCGGGAATGTCTACATGCATTGTCGCGGGCATTGCTCTCGGCATGACTTCAATTGCTGATTACCGAATCTTGTGGCTCATCGCCGCGCTTGGCGCGCAGTTACGTCTGACTGCCAACATGCTCGATGGAATGGTTGCCATTGCTTCGAGTCGCACCTCGAAAGCTGGCGAGCTTTACAACGAAATACCAGATCGCATTTCGGACGCTGCAGTTTTCATTGGCGCCGGATTCGCGTGGGGCGGAAACGTTACACTCGGCTACATCGCAACCATCCTGGCAATCTTCACCGCTTATGTTCGCGCCGCCGGAAAAATCGCCGGCGCACCTAACGAGTTTTGCGGACCGATGGCAAAACAACATCGCATGTTGGTCATCACGCTCATCTGTGTTTACGCGGCAATCACGCCACGTTCCTGGCAGATCATTACGTTCAACGACTCGCAGATCGGCCTGATGGCTTTGGGGCTCGTCATGATTGTTGTTGGCTGCATAATCACGGTCATTCGCCGACTCAGCCGAATCGCACACGCGCTGAAATGAGCGAAATTACGCGCGAACGACTCTTCGGATTTCGTCACGCTTTTGACGATCCCGTGACCGTTGTCCTCACTCTGACTGCTCTCGCTCTGTTCCTCTTAGCGCCGGTGCTCATTCTTGTCGCAACGCGCGCGGCTAACAGCACCAGCGATAAAAGAAAGGAACTCTGGGACCGTTATCGGTCCTGGATCTGGCTGGCGCTGTTCATCCTGGTTCCCGTTCTTGCAGGCGCTTTCTGGACGATACTGGCAGTGGCCACGCTAAGTTTTCTTTGTTATCGGGAATATGCCCGCATCACAGGATTGTTTCGGGAACGAACCATCAGTCTCATCGTGGTAATCGGTATTCTCTTTATCGCTTTTGCCGCGTTAGATAATTGGTATCGACTCTTTGTTGCCTTGTTTCCGCTCACGGTCGCGCTGATCGCCATTGGCGGGTTAATCCCCGATCAGCCTAAGGGCTACATCCAGCGCGTTGGCCTGGGTGTGCTGGGTTTCGCTCTTTTCGGAAGCGCACTCGGCAACCTTGGCTACATGGCCAACGATTGGAACTATCGCCCGATCCTTCTACTCATCGTCTTCGCCGTGGAACTCAACGACATCTTTGCCTACATCTGTGGCCATCTATTTGGTCATCGAAAATTTGTCCCGAACACGAGTCCGAACAAGACAGTAGGAGGTGCGTTTGGAGCAATCGCGCTAACTACGCCACTCGTTGCGGTCGGCGCGCATTTCATCTGGTCCGGAACAGCCCTCGACACACCGGTGCGTTTGCTGGGACTTGGCATCATTGTCAGCATAGTGGGGCAATTCGGCGATCTGATGCTTTCCTCAATCAAACGTGACCTCGGTCTCAAGGACACCTCGAAACTCATTCCGGGACACGGCGGCATTCTCGATCGGTTCGATAGTCTGATTCTTGTCGCTCCCGCCGTGTTTCACTACGTCAATTATTTTGTCGGCTTTGCTGTCGGCCAACCGCAGCAAATTTTCAGCGGCTGGCAAATCTGATGGAACCCTGGAACCTCCAACCTGCCCACGACACCGGCCTGACTCCGAGCGAGCGCTTCCGCAGCGTGAGGCGCGAAAGCGGGCTTCTTGAGAGCCTTGCGCATCAGGTGTGTTTTTCGCTGCTGCGAAGTTACTTTGCGATCGGACACCGACTAACGATCGTTGGCCGCGAGAAGCTGCCACCGCACGGGCCGTTTGTGCTCGCCGCGAATCATTGCAGTCATCTCGACGCACTGGCTCTCGGAGCGGCGCTCACTCCCCGCCATCGCGAACGTGCCTTTCCCATCGCCGCGGGCGACGTCTTTTTTCATACGAGAGTGACGAGCACATTTTCGGCAATCATGCTTAACGCCTTGCCGATGTGGCGGAAGAACTGCGGCCCACACGCGCTTGCCGATCTGCGCCGGAAATTACAGGAAGAACGAGCGATCTTCATCATCTTTCCAGAAGGCGGACGCAGTCGCAATGGATCGATGATGCCTTTCAAGCACGGACTGGGGATGTTGGTCGCGGAAACCAATGTGCCGGTCGTGCCGTGTGGTCTTGGTGGAACTTTTGAAGCTCTGCCGCCAGAGCGCAACATTCCGCGACCTGTCGCGATCACGTTGGCTATCGGGGATCCGCTTCAGTTTCCATCCACCGCCAACGATCGGACGGGCTGGTCGCAGATTGCGAAGAGCGTTGAGTCCCGCGTCCGCGATCTGGTTGGTCAGTCTCGCACGGCGTAGTCAGCCAGTTTCTGTTCCAAATGTGGTGGAACGTGGGCGACAATCACGGCGTCGCTGCCTTCGTAGCGCAGCTCCAGCACGTGACCAACACGATGGATCTCCGCGATTAACGCAGATTCATTCGCTGGAATACGAAAACGAGAGCGCAACCGCCACGAGCTGAGCGCGTCTTCCAGAGCCTGGACCAATTTGTTAACGCCTTCTCCTGTTCGCGCAGAGATCGCGACGCTCCCGGGAAAGCGCTTCAAGTATGAATCGGCAAGCTCACGGTTCGGCAAGTTATCGATCTTGTTGAACACGATCAGAGTTTGCTTGCCGTAAGCGTCCAGTTCCTTGATCACGCCATCGACCGCTTCCATCTGCTCATCCACTCGGGGATGGCTAAGATCGACAATATGAATGAGCAGATCGGCTTCGCTCACTTCTTCGAGCGTCGCCTTGAACGATTCGATCAACGTATGGGGAAGTTTTCGTAAGAAGCCGACCGTATCGGTGAGAAGGACCCGCTGTTTGTTAGGTAAAACAAAACTGCGGGTGGTGGGATCGAGCGTGGCAAAAAGTTTGTTTTCGGCAACCACGTCCGCGCCGGTGAGCAAATTCAGTAGCGTCGATTTGCCAGCGTTCGTATAACCTACCACTGCGGCGACAGGCCATTGATGGCGTTTGCGGCCTTCACGCTGTATTGCACGTGTTTTGCGCACGGCTTCGAGCTCTCGCTCGAGCCGCGCAATTCGCTCCTGCACGCGGCGGCGATCAACTTCCAATTGTGTTTCGCCGGGCCCGCGGGTGCCGATCCCGCCCGTCTGTCGTGACAAGTGATGCCACATCCGGGTGAGTCGCGGCAAAAGATACTGCAACTGAGCCAGCTCAATTTGCAATCGACCTTCCCGGCTGCGGGCGCGCTGCGCAAAGATATCGAGAATCAACTGCGTTCGATCGAGAACTTTGCGCGCGAATAAATTCTCCAGGTTGCGACCCTGCGCGGGTGAAAGTTCATCGTTAAAAATGACCGACGTCACCTGTTGATTCTGACACGAATCTTTGATCGATTCCGCCTTGCCGCGACCGATGTAGTACGGCGCAGTCGGTTTCGGCAACTTTTGCGTAACCGTATCGACCACTTTGGCGCCCGCTGAACTCGCCAGCTCGCGCAGTTCTTCGAGCGAATCCCGCAAATCCCATTTCGAGACTCCTTCCTTTTCCAGGCCAATCAGGAGCGCGCGCTCCTGGGTTCTCATCGGGCGCGTTTCAATCATCCCTTTGCGCGAACCGCCGAAACCTTTCGCCGCTCCGAAAGCATTCGGAGCAGAATCATTGCTTCGTTGTGAGTAAGAAGCGACAAGTTCAGCGGTGAAAAATTAGTTTGTCGCCGAAACCAGGTCAACTGTCTTTTGGCGTATCGGCGGGTTGCCTGCTGAATCGCGGCGATACATTGCGAGATCGACATTTTGCCATCGAGCAATTCATGAATTTCGCGAAAGCCGATCATCTGCGATGCAGTCGAACTCACCTTCCCGGCGGCGCGCACTTCTTCGATCACGCCGTTCTCGAACATTGCTTCTACTCGCTGATTGATGCGGGCATAAAGCTCTTCCCGGTCGCGAAAAACGAAAACACCTGTAGCCGGGATCGTTGATCCCGGCTGGCCGGAGTCACCGACTCCGGCTACAACCCCCGACACCGGCTTTCCGGTGCGCAGGCAAATCTCCACGGCTCGAACCACGCGACGGCGATTCTTCAGGTCGATCTTTTGGGCCGCTTCGGGATAGAGTTCGGCAAGTTGGGTGTGCAATTCGTCCAAGCTCATGGCGTTCAATCTTTCACGCAGCTTTGGATCGGATTCGGGCAACGGCGCTAGTCCGTGGGTAAGCGCTTTGATATAAAGCCCGCTGCCGCCAACAACAATCGCGAGCTTGCCGCGCGAGTGAATTTCTTCAACGGCGCGAGACGCCGCGCGCCGATATTTTTCTGCGTTCATCTCTTCGTGGAGAGGCGTTGTGCCAATCAGATGATGCGGAGCCTTGGCTAGCGTTAAAGCATCCGGTTTCGCTGTAAGGAGACTGAGTCCGCGATAAACTTGAAACGCGTCGGCGCTCACGATTTCTGCCCTCTTTCACGAGCGACATCCGCTGCCAGTTCGATTTCCCCGTTGCAGTCGGCTGACGATAAAAACGTGCGCGCGTCATCCAATTAATTGCGAGTTGCACTTGTCAATTTTCGCTCAGAATAAATTTGGTGGGCTCGTGCTTCAAGATTCCAGAGTTCTCGGTTTCTGCTCTATGAAAGCCAGACCAGATAGCGCCAATTTTGCAAAGTCCCACACTCTCATCCAGTTAGCCCGGCATGTTCGGTAAAGCACTGTCGGCAGATTTTACAGGCTTGATTGTCTGCACGAGTTTTTACTTCACGCGGCGTGAGCCCTCCTGTCACCCTGAAAGCTCACGACAGAGGCGAATCTGAGTCGCCCTGGCGTCGGATGTTCGCGAGTCGAACGCGAATGGTTCGGCAAACGTCGGGCAAAACAGGGATGCCTTTACTACCACACATTGGAGTGTGGTATTGGAAGCGCAAAGTGAATCGCCTGCGGCACAAAAAGCGCTCTGAAAAGCTTTGCCGCGTTTATTGGCGACCCATTTATGGTTTCGCACAACGACAGGTATAATAGAGGAAGCCGGAGGATGTCGCAGGGTTTCTTGCGGATTTGCTGGAGCAGAAGTCTTCGACTGCCGTTCGCAAGGAAAAGGGACGCTTGCTTCTTATCTGCTTGGGGCGCTGAAATATTTTCCTGGCCGACGAACGGCGTCGCGGATAAGTGGATGCTAAGCGGGAAAAGGACAAACGCTGATCCCGCTCGAAGAACTAAGCACGCACGAACGGTCGAAATGGAACCCTGCAGACCCAGTAATGACTGAGGAGCATTTACGAGCGTCGCTGGGCTTCTACGGTCCCCGAACGCGTGCTTAGCCGATCAAAGGATGAATACCGCGCAGCCGGTAATGCTGCGTTGTTTACCTGATTTTGTGCAACTGTTACCGGACGAACCCGGCGCTCCCTCACAGGCGGGACATTGCTTCGCAACTAGGCATGACTGAGAACGCGGTCAGGCAGGCCTTTCATCGATTTCGGCAGCGCTATCAAATCGTTATTGCGAGGAGGAAATTGCCCACACGGTTATACGCCCGGCGACGTCGAAGACGAACTTACGCCATCTAATCACTGTGGTCCGGGCTTAACGAGAAGGGAATGAAACGGCGAGTCGGCGAAGCGGCGAACGGCGACATCACCGTTTCCTGTCTTCGCCGATTCGTCGTCTCGTTCTTCGATAATGGCGACTGTAGCTTAGAGCTTGCCTGAAAGCGGCGCGAAACTTTTCCGACGCACCGAAGCGACTTTGCACCGCGTGCTCCGAGACAGCACCCAGAATCTTCCCGATACGGCCAGTCATGCGACCACGCGACTTTCTTCCAAAACGACAAAGCGAAGCAAGCGCGCAAACAGCAGATGCGTGACGCTATTTAGCCAGCGATCGAGTTACCGGAAGAAGTCGGGCGGTGTCAGCGGGTGTTCCGCGCCGGAGGAGAAAGTCTCAACCGCATCGTTGCATTAAAGGCCTTGGATCGGGCATGGGCACCAGCACCTCAAAGCGCTTTCGTTCAAGCAGAAGTTGCCGCCATCTCGACCATCCCTGTATCGTCCATTTACGAGGTAGGCAGGAGGATGGCCAATGCTACTTCAGCATGAAGTTCGTCGAAGGCGGCCAGCTTGACAGAAGTAGTTAAACACGCGCCGATGTCGATCCGGCACGCTGTGGAGCTCATCGCAAAGGTGGCTCGAACGTGCATACGCACATGAACACGGGATTTTGCATCGAGACATCAAGCCGAAGATATTCTGTTAGAGCAAAAGGCGAACCGCATCTTACCGATTTCGGACTTGCCTGATTAGTCGAGTCTGAGAGCAGGTTACCCTGACCTTGGAAGTCCTGGGCCACTGCCAGTTACATGGCTCGGAACAAGCGGCCAGTAATAACGCCGTTAACCAGTGCAAGATGCATTGGCTCAGTGCAGTGCTACCAACTTTAACTGTCATCCGCCTTTGCGATAGAACAACAAATGCTACGAAACTATCAAGTTACTCCTGGAAGCTGAGCCGCGACCGCCGCGCCTGTGGAATCCAAAGTGGATCGCGATCTTTCCACAATCTGCCTGAAATGTCTGGAGAAAGATCCGCCGCGCCGTACTCTTCCGCTCTCGGCCGGCCGAAGACCTGAGCGCCACAAAGCAATGAACCAACTTGAGCCCGACGTACTGGCGTTCTCGCTCGTGGAAGAAAGTGGGTGCGACGGAATCCAACGACCACTGTAAGTTGACGTTGTTAGTCGCTTTGGCAGTAGCGTAAGTGTAATCGTTTGGAAGAGCGAACTAGCTGGACGTTCGCCACCATCGGGAATTCGGTTCTGCCGTTTGAAAATCTGAGTAACGACAAAGAAGGATGCCTCCTCTTGCCGATGGCGTCAGGACGATCTTCTGACCAAGCTGGCAAAGATTGCCCATCTAAAGGTGATCAGCCGCACCAGCGTCATGCAATATCGCGACAAACACAACATGCGCCAGATCGGTCAAGAACTGGGTATCTCATGTGTTGGAAGGTAGCGTCCGGAAGACTGGGGCCTGGCTACGCCATAAACGCCCAATTGATCGATGCGCACCGATTGCACGTCTGGGCGGAACAATACGATCGCGATTTGAAGAGATGTTTGCCATCCAGAGCGAGATCGCGCAAAGGTCGCTGGTCAGCTTCACGTTAAAATCTCGCCCGCTGAAAGGCTAGCTATCGAGCGTCCACCGACCGCCGATATCGCCGCTTTCGACTTATAGCCGCGCCAGAAATCTCATTCTGGCCTGGAGCTTCTAGCACCACTCCAGAGCGACAAGCGGAACCTCTCGCAAGCGGCCGATTTGCTGAACCAAGTGTCGCGCACGACCCAACCTTTTTCCAGGCATGCCAACCCGCGTGGCTCCATGATGAGCTTTACCACTTTCGTGCGGACCGTACGCCCGCACGTCTGGCGTTAGCTGAAGCAGCGATTGATGCAGCGTTTCATCTCCGTCCCCATGCAGGCGAAGCCCATCTAGCACGTGCAGGACATCTTTACCGTGGATACCGCGATTACGACGGCGCTCTGGTTGAGCTGGAAACTGCTCGCCAGACCCTGCGCAATGACGCTCGGTTATTCGAGCTCAAAGGTTATATTGAGCGTCGCCGCCCAGGCGGTAACGAGGAGGAGGCGTTACGCAATCTCGAGCGCGCAATCGATCTCGATCCGCGCAACTTCCTCTTGCTAGAGCAGACCGCCATCACTTATCGCGATCTTCGCCGTTACGCCGAGGAAGAAGCCATCTTGAACCGCGCATTGGCGATCGCGCCGAACGATGTAGAGACAAAATTAGAGCGCGTGCAGGTAGAATTGGATTCGAGAGCCGATACCGGGCCGTTGCATCAATTGATCGATGAACTCCGCGCGAAAGACCCTGGTGCAATCCAAAGTGTGGCCGATACCTGGCTTACCTGTGCACTGGCAGAGCGCGACCCCACCGCCGCTGTCAATGCTTTAGCGGCGCTAGGCGAGGACAGCGTTGGTAACGAGGTAGTAAAATACAGCCCGCGCATTGTAGAAGGTCTTATCGCTCGGATGACAAAAGACGATGCCAAAGCACGTGCCACATTTACTGCTGCGCGCGCAGAGCAGGAGAAACTGGTTCGCGCCCGCCCTGATGACGCTGGCGCTCTTTGCGTGCTTGGTCTCATCGACGCCGCACTTGGTCGAAAAGAGGAAGCGCTGCACGAAGGCCGCGGCGCTACCGAGCTGCTTCCTGTGCAAAAAGATGCGATTAGCGGCACGCGCATAGTCGTGTGTTTCGCGATGATCGCGGCGTGGATTGGCAACAAGGATCTCGCCTGCCAACAGCTTGGGGTCGCCCTCCGCTATCCAACCTCTCCCACCTATGGCCACCTGAAACTCTCGCCGTGGTGGGACCCGCTGCGCGGCGATCCATGCTTCGAAAAAATCGTCGCCTCTCTCGCGCCGAAATAAGGCCGAGCTCTGCAACGACCTGGCGGTCTAAGTAGCAGCGCATTTGCTTTGCAAAGGTGGATCGGCTTCTCTGAAGACGATGCCAGATTAGTCGCCGAAAGCGCAAATATCAGACCGCAAAGCCAGATCTATTTTGCCAAAGCGTTAAGGACTGTGCCTTCCACCTTGCTCCAAAATCTGACGAATATGCGCGCCTGCCATGCCGGACCCACTGCGAAGGGATCTTAAGCCTTTTGCACTTTCGGTGTAACGCGTCGGAAAATTTTACGAAGTACATCAATGGATGCCCAGAAGGCCAAAACAATAGGAGGAAATCACATCATGAACGGTTCAAACATTGACCCCAGAAATTTGATTCACCGCTCGCCTCTCCGGGGGACGTATCTACTAATCGCCGGGTTGCTCGGCGGCTTTGGGCTTTTCATCGCCCTCGCGCTCGCCGGCTTTGGGGTTTTATCGAAAGCGCAAGCCACTAACGCCGCACCGCCTCCAGATCCAGCGCTGACCGGAAATTTTGGTCGGATGTTCCGTAATTTGCCACCGTTCGCCCCGCCAACGAATGCGGTTCGCGACGCTCTTATGGGGCTCGGTAGTCCGGGCGGGATCATGGATGCGAACGACGATCTGGCAGCAGGCCCTGTGGCGCTGATCGTGGATCCTAATCTCAGTCTGATCAACCGGAACAATCCAACGCACACCGCTGGAGTGACGTTCTTCGGCCAGTTCCTTGACCATGATATGACGTTTGACCAGAGGTCCCGACTCGGATTTCCGACGCAGCCCATCATTTCACAAAACGCTCGCACTTGCTTCTTTGATCTGGACTCCGTTTACGCTGGCGGCCCAGGCGGTAACCCGGAGTTATACGATCCGGCTGATCCCATCAAATTCCGAATCGAAAACGGTGGCCAGTTCGAGGACTTGCCGCGAGATCCGATTAACCACGTGGCGATTATCGGTGACCCACGGAACGATGAGAACATGATGATCGCCGGTCTGCATGCGGCTTTCTTTTGTTTCATAACCATGCAGTGGATCTCATTCGATCACAGAATCCATCGATCACCGACATTCGCTTACTTCAAGCCATCGCCTGACCGTGTGGCACTACAGTGGATGATCGTTCACGAGTTCCTGCCACACGTTCTCCTCAGTCGGTGATGATGATGTCTAACAAATGGTCGCCATTTCTATAACCCGTTACACAACCAGGCGTTTATTCCGGTAGAGTTCCAGATCACCTACCGATTTGGGCACAGCATGGTGCGGCCCTCATACCGCGCCAATCTCCACGGGGATAATGGACAGCCATTCTTTGGTATGATTTTCGACCCGGCGGGGAAGGTAGCTCCGACCCGTGGACTTGCGTGGCGGCGCGAGAGCTCCGAGGCGCTTTATCGGCTGGCAGACTTTCTTCGATTTCGGCGGCGCTTTCAGTGCCGATGCGCGCCGAACAAAAGATCGACACAATAGTTTCGACGCCACTCTTCCGCCTTCCGCTGGGGACGATATTCAATGGGATGCCGCCGGACTCGCTGATGCAACGCAATTTATTAAGGTGTCTGACTTGGCAGCTTCCCTCCGGTCAACGCATCGCGCGCGAGATGGGCATCCCACCACTCAGTGACACCGAGCTGGCTGAGCTGCAGACGATTCGTCCCGAGTTTGTCAATCGACTCCGCTTTTCTATTACATCCTGAAAGAAGCTCAGTTGAGGGAGGATGGACTACGTCTCGGCTCTATGGGCGCGCGTATCGTAGCCGAAGTATTCATCGGACTGCTTCAGCTAGACCCTGACTCTTACCTTAGCGTGCAACCGAACTGGGTTCCAACGCTGCCCACACACGACGGAACACCGGCAAGCTTTCGTATGATCGACTTTCTCACCTTTGCCGGCGTGGATCCCACCAGCCGCGGTCAGTAGCCGTCGATTAGCGAAAAGCTAACAGAAGCAAACGAAGGGAAAAAGGAGATGTGAACAGGCCTCGGCGTGCCCGCCGGTGGGGTGTTACTTGTCGCGCGCGGCCTTGACGATCTGAACGAAGCTGCGTGGGTCGAGACTGGCGCCGCCG
The DNA here is from genome assembly GCA_013372845.1 of Candidatus Udaeobacter sp. Taxonomy (GTDB): domain Bacteria; phylum Verrucomicrobiota; class Verrucomicrobiia; order Chthoniobacterales; family UBA10450; genus Udaeobacter. The sequence continues at coordinate 92 of JAALOD010000024.1, read as the reverse complement.
ACGAGAGCACCGTCGATGTCCGACTGGGTCATGAGTTCGTGCGCGTTTTCCGGTTTAACGCTACCGCCGTACTGAATGCGCACGCGTTCGGC
>JAALOD010000023.1:6026-33437 GCA_013372845.1 Candidatus Udaeobacter sp. | reverse complement strand
AAACCAAGATAATCGCCTATGAGCTCGGCATGTGCGAGAGCACCGTCAAGGTGCACATCCGGCAAATTATGAAGAAGCTCAATGCCCGCAATAGGACACAGGTCGTATTGCTTACCAACAACATGGACAACAGGCCCGCCGCAAAACTTGCCGCTTAGCTTCGATCTCGCTTCCGTTGGAGCAGGCCGGCATCCGTGAACCCCGCCGGACGGCACCAACGCATAAGACATAAGGAGCGGGCATTGCCTCAAGAGATTCCAGCTTCGCAAAGAGATCTGAGTGCATCTAGTGCGGCATCCTGTTTATCGCCTTTTCAAGAGTCCAACGCGCCGAGGCAGATGGCTATGAAGCCGGGCATCGACTTGGAAACCCTGCACCGGATCGTGGGTAACGACACAGAAATGCTCTGCGATATTGTTCACGACTTCGTCCCCTACGCGCAAGCAAGCATGGCCGAGATACGCACAGCCGTAGCTGGTTCGGAAGCCGAGCAGGTGAAGATGGTTAGCCACAAGCTCAAGGGATCGGCCAGCCTCATGGGCGCTCATCAGTTGGTAGACGTCTGCGCCCAGCTTGAGGCGGCGGTCGAAACGAACAACTGGCCGAGAATGAATTATTTGTTGTCGGGGCTGGACGGGCTGATGCGGGATATCGAGACATCCTCCGACGCCTTCCTCAGAACACACGAGGCTTCCTACGTGTAAAGTGCAGTCCTCAGGGTCTTTGTCGGGCTATCGCCCAGATAGCGCGCCAACCGCTATTTGCGCCAACTCGCATCTGCGTCGTTGAGTTCACTTGGATTAAGCTTGACGCAACGAGAGCCGCTCTGACGTAGTGTCAGGCAAACTGCTGTCGCTCGATCTTCGCCAAGGCCGATCAGGAGTGCAGCGTAGTATTTTCCATCTTGCAACGGGATGACCTTCGGCTGGCCGATTCCGCTTGGCAGGCTGAGGCTCTCTTTCACTAGCTCCGCGTGGCGTTGCGCACGGAAATCCTGGGCATAGGCGCCAAGAACCAAGCCCCAACCAGGCAATGCTGGTGGACTCGGGGGAGCGGGAGATGACGATGCGCCGGATAGACAAGAGCCGGCACCCATCCAAGATCGCCGGGGTTCAGCAGAGGAAGATCGAAGAGCGGCTAAATCGATTCCATGTTCGCTAACGGCCGCACGGAAGCCGTCGTTAAGCAGCTTGCCCATCCCCGCGATGCGCGCGCCGTTGTCGTCGGCTCCTAGTACGACTCCGATAAGGCGGAAACCGTCCCTACTCGCTGATGCGACCAAATTATGACCCGCATCGCAGGTGGTGCCGGTCTTCAAGCCGTCGGCTCCTTGATAGCTGAAAAGGAAGCCATTGACGGTCGGCAGATCGCGGTGGGCGAACCGCATGCTTCGGGCGCCAAAAAAATGGTAGTGCATTGGGTAGTCTTTCCAGAGCGCTTTCGCCAGCAACGCCATGTCTCGTGCACTCGTGGATTGTCGAGCGTCCGGTAGGCCCGTGGGGTTGACGAAGTAGCTTTGCTCCAGGCCGAGTGCCTGGGCTTCCACGTTCATTGCCTCGACGAAAGTGCTCTCACTGCCGCGCACTGCCTCTGCCAGCACCATCGCCGCGTCGTTGCCGGATTGAGTGACTACTGCGAAAATGGCGTCTTGCACCGTGATCTTATCTCCAGCGGCAAGACCGAGACGGGAACCTAACTGCCCGGCGGCATGAGCGGAGACAACAAGGATCTGGTCGAGCTTAAGCGAACCGTCTTCGATCGCCGCGAAAGTTAGATAGAGAGTCATCAGCTTCGTCAGAGAGGCGGGAGGCCATCGCAACGTTGGCTCATTGCTAGCTAGAACCACCCCAGTTCGAGCATCGACAACGATGCTGGCGCTGAGAGCTTGAAATGGGAGCACCCACGCCAGCAGGGCCAAGGCAACGCTAAGCGTCCAAGGACGAACGATAGGCATGGAAGATCGCCTGTCTTTAGCTAGGCGACGAGGTATAGAGGCGCTGAGGCCGCCGCGGTGAGCTGTCTAAAAGGACTATGGAGGCTTTCGGATAGCGGTGGGTGAAAGAGGAGATTGCGGCGCTGCGGCGCGCGAGCGGTTCGACCTGATTAGTCTGGGCCAGGCGTCGCATTCCTCGGGCCTGGTGAGGCGATGCTGCCCGCGGCTGACTATCGTCGGCGCATCGCCCACCGCACGAGTCCCGCACCGGTGAGGTCAGCCAGAGATCTCAACAGTAATCTGGTGCGCGCGTCCTTGCGGCAGATCGGGCGCGACCCTCCTGATCGAACTCCGCACGAGCGCGATCCGACCGGACCAAGGTCGGCGAGGCGTCGAGGCACAGGTAGCGACCTTCTCTGGGATCTGGCGCTCGCCGGCCTCGTAGTACCAGACATCCGGCGGCTATAGCCGATCGCTTTGGCCAGAGGCGTCCGCCACTGAGAGCCATAGACCAACTCACCGGCGGCGATGAGTTCGGCCGGTGACATGAAAATCTGACGGTCGCCGCGTGCGCAAACAACGGACCCCGTCCCTTGCCCTACTCGAGGAACAGAGGCTTGCGGTCGTGGACTCTCCTGCTACCGTACTGACGCCCGCACCTGACGGTCGTTCGCATCACCTACGATGAAGAGTACTAACGCCGGACAATCACGGTCTATGATTGCCTCGAAGGTACAGGTTAGACATCGATCGAGAGGGCGATAGCGCTTTCTCGCGGGTTTTCGCGCTGTTGCCATCCCCAAAAGACCTCTTGTGTGAGGCACAAATGTTCCCTATATGTTCTTACAATTCCACACTCGAATCGAGTCCTTAAACGAGCCTATATGGCGGATCAGATCGTTATCACCGAGAAAACCAGCCAGGCAAAAGAGGTTCGCGCCGCGGTGGGTTCTCGCTATGGGGACATTCTTCCGGCGGAGGGGCATTTATTCGAGCTTCTCGAGCCAGAGGATGTCGTGCCGGCGTGGAAGCGTTGGTCGCCGATCCTGCTTCGTCCCGAAGGCCTTTATGGCACCCGCCCGGCTGAAGGTGGTAACAAAGCCGCCAAGCTCAAAGCCATCCGTGAGGCGCTGCGCACCGCAAAGCGAGTCTGGCTCGCCACCGACTGCGATCGCGAGGGGCAGCTCATCGGTCAGGAAATTCTCGAGCATTACAATTACCGCGGCCAGATCATGCGGGTGCTATTTACCGCGCAGGATTCTCAGACGATCCGCGACGCATTCGGCCGGGCGAAGCCAAACGCCGAATATGCTCCCCTCTACGCCGCCGCCGTTGCGCGGCGGCAAGCCGATCAGATCTACAACCTGTCGCTGACGCGAACAGCGACCGTCATTCTCGGTCGAGGTGCGCGGGGCGTTATCGGAGTTGGCCGGGTCAAGACGCCAACCTTGGCAATCGTGTGCAAGCGCGAGCTCGAAATCCGGAATTTTGTACCGCAGGCGTATTTTGAAGTTGTCGCCACTGCGAATGTGGCCGGCGGTCAATTCCAGATGCGGCATGCGCCGCAGGAGCGAATTGTCCGGCGCGAAATTGCCCAGGAGATCGTCAGAGCGGCTCAGGGCTTTGAGGGTGCGCTTGGCGTGCGTGTCGAAGATAAGCGGCAAGGGCCACCGAAGCTCCACGATCTGCCCTTGCTCCAGAAATTGTGCGGCTCGCGCTTCGGCTGGCCGGCCAGCAAGACGCTGGAAGTTGCGCAGGAACTGTATGACGGCCAGGGAAAGAAGATCATCACCTATCCCCGCGCCGAGGTGCGCTATCTCCCGGAGAACTTGATATCGGATGTTCCGAAGATCGTGGCCGGCTTGCAGGCGGGTAAGTCGTTCAGCACGATCCCTGTGCCCGATCCCCCGGTTATCAGAAAGGGAGCAAGCGGCAGTTTCCATGACAAGGGACTAGAGGGTGCCAGCCATCACGCCGTCATTCCCAACGTCAACACGGTCGACAACCTGCGGGAGGTCTGGCCGCGTCTTTCGATTGACGAGAAGAAACTGTTCGACGTTATTGCGCGGGCTTATCTGGCCGCCGTCATGCCCGACTTCCGGTACCGTCAGACGACCGCAACGCTCGACGTCCGCGGGTCTGTTTTCCGCGCTGCCGGTCGGCAACCCATTGATCTCGGCTGGCGCGCAGCATTCCCTGATTGGCAGCCTGCTGATGAAAAAGGCGATGAAGCGCAATTGCTGCCAGCACTCCGCAACGGCGAGATCGCGAAGCTGGAAACCCCGACCATTGAGGACAAAGAGACGCGGCCCCCGCCGCGATACAACGAGGGCACCCTTATCGAAGCAATGCAGAACGCCTGGCGCTTCGTTGATGACGAGGTACTGCGGGAACGACTGAAAGAAGCTAAAGGCATCGGCACTCCGGCGACCCGGGCTGAGATCATTGGCGGACTCAAGAAACAAACTTTCCTCATTGCCCAGGGAAAGAACATCGTGCCCACCGAGACTGGGCTGTCACTATTCGAGGTTCTTGAACACGCTGATCCGGCGCTGGTCGACCCGGGGTTAACCGCGCAACTCGAATGCCTGCTCGACGAGATCGTGATGGGCAAGCAGGAGATGGTCGGTGCGATTGATGCGGTGTGCGATGTAGCTCAACGCATTATCGGCAAGCTCCAAGAAGGCGCCGCCGCCGGAGGACCGCCCTTGCTCGGTGCTGCCATCGCCGGCGACGCGGGATCACGCCCACCAACGCCAGCGATGAAACGCTTTGCTGACAGCATCGCCCAACAGAAATGCATTAAACCCCCACCAGGCTATGCGACATCGGGATCAATCTGCCGCGCGTTCCTCAATCAGCACGCACCTAAGAAAGCCGATACTGAAACGCCCGGAGCGTCTGGCGCCAAGCCAGCAAGTCCGGCGCAGATGTTATTTGCGGAGAAAATTGCACAGGACAAAGGCATCGTTATTCCCGACAAGGCCAAGGTCAGTTCGGCTGCCATGTCGGCATGGCTCGAATCGAACCAGGGCACAAAGCGTGGCATGGGCCGTCGCAAGTCAGTCAACAAGCTGCCGAGATCAATGGCTCCTAAATCGACAGCGCCAAAGAAGAGGTCTCGGAAACGCCCCGCTGGTATCGCTGCCGCAGTTACTCCCTCAACGCCGGCTCGGGAGAATTCGGGAACCGACACACCACTGCGGATTCCCTATGGTAACAAGGATGACGCTCTGAAACTTGGTGCCCGCTATCGAGCAGGAGGGTGGTATGCCCCACCCGGTGTCGATCTTACTGCCTTCGGCGAACGCGGGTGGCTATAGAGCCAAGCGATGATGCATGCGAGTTCTAGAATGGGACTCAATCGTCAGGTTGGATCCACTAGAAGCTTTGCGTAATAGTCTCAGCAGACATCAGTCTATCGAGGTTCTGTCCAACTTTCGGAGAACGCCAAGGCGCATGTACTGAACGGCCTCCCTTCACGCTCCCGTGGCCATGGCTGACCCACTGCTTGGACGTTGTTTCTCACCAGGCGCGCACTAAGCGCCGGAACGAGGACGGTGCAGACACCGTACCGACGCCCCGGCACCGCATTGGGTTCTGTGTGTATGAGCAGCGGCTCTCCGATCTCATGCCATGTGAGGGAAATCTCCTCATTGCGTGACACCACCCGCTCCGTCCAGAAATGCCGCGGGTCGCCCGACTTGGCGAACTCAGCGTCAATCACTGGAATTGCAGAGTCTGCCGTCTCGGCATTGAGCATTCCCTGAACGGTGGATTGCAACCACCGGGCCATAGCGATGTTGTCCGAATAGATGCACCAGCGATTCTCCGTCAACTCGCTTTTGAGATAGAGAACATGGCCCATTCCGGCCGGGCTGAAGATGATGCGCCAGAAGCTTGCATCAGTCTTATTGGGGTCGCCGTCGTTTTCGCTCAGTCGGATGAAGGGGTTTTCACCCGTCAATATGACGCGGTTGGGATCTGCAGCACTCATTGTGCTTGCCTCAGTTTGGTTTCAGGAAAGTCACCCGCCGATGAGAACACTAGACCCACACAATCACTTAGTCGATATGAATGGCGGGAGCCAGGCTGCCGAGTCGCTAGCGGCATCTTGGGGAGTTGAGTGTACCCAATTGCCCCAGATCGCCTGTTCAGTTGCCAGGAGTTTACAGAGACATGCCCATGGCGGCGCCTGGAACCATGACCTCAAATTGACCAATTGCTAAACGATGGATTGGGCTGACAGCTTTGGTGTCCAGACCTATCTAAGATTTTTAGTGTCCGAACCTATTGGTCATTTTGAGCGAGGTCATGCATGAATTCGGCATGGCCCGGCAGGCCAGCATGCGTCCGGTGGGGTGGAGAGAGTGAGTTTGCGATTGACCAAGCCAGCTGAACGCGCCAATCTATGCACGCCGAGCACTCAAAAACCGGACGGTAATCCATTGTGCCTGACAGGCACCGTCGAGACACCGCCGTAGTCTGGACGCGCAACGAGCATGAGCAACTACCAACGCTCAAAGAGGCTGTTGGCAGGCCTGGTCGAAACAGTCACCACCATAATGGAGAATGATTCTGCGTGTTGGGGTCAAGGCACGCAGCCACCGCGATCTGGTGACCGTCATTGGTACGCCGCACGATTCCGGGGGAATGATCACCGCTCGGAATGGGTGAACGACCTTACCCATGGTCAACAATTCAAAGGCGCTTCATGCAGTGCTCAGCACCGACCTCCATCGACGGTATCGAAAATTTCTCCTCCGGCATGATCCGAGGATCAGGCCGGTCTACGCGAAGAAGCTGGTCGGGCTTTCTGCGAAAAGATTGTTCGACATCATCGAAACGGGCCCGACCGGCTTCGCGAAGTCGATGGCGTTGGCCGTGTCCGCGCCCAGCCTCATCACCGTGGCCGCCGAGCAGAAGACGTGCGAGATCATGGTCTTCCTCCAGCCACAGGTCAGCACGCGAGGGCAGTGCGCACTATAAGACCTACGGCTCGGATGCCATCAGATCATGACCGGAATCCGTATCGGTCGCGCGCGATCCGCGGCATAGGGTTCAAGACTGCCGACGCGGTGCCATGAAGCTTGGCACGAGAGACCGCGATGATCGGGTCCGTTCACAAGTCTCCACGCGCGGAGGCGGACGAAAGGGCATTGCGGCTTGCCGACCGAGGCTCGCACCCTCGCTGTTGAGTTGTTGAAGTCCCAAAGGTGGTTCAGACTGCGCTCGATCTCAACTTGCCGAAGGGACGGTGATCGCCGACGCGGTTGGCGACACGCCATGCCTATTCCTAGGCGGTCCATCGGGCCGGAAAGTCATTGCCGAGCGAATACTGCCTGGCCAACGACCGCTGCCCTGGCCCTACATCGATCCGGAGAAGGCGCTGCCCTGATTGAGCAAAGACGGTTTCACGCTGGCGCAGAGCCAGGTCACGGCGATACGGCTCGCCATGCTCTCAAAGGTCCTGGTCATCACCGGTGGGCCGGGTGTGGGCAAACAACCATTGTCAATTCCATCTTGCGCATTCGGCGGCGGGCATGGAACTCTACCTGCGCACCTACGGGTCGTGCTGCCAAACGATGACCGAGGCAACAGGGTTGAGGCTAAGCATTCACCGGCTGCTTGGGGTCGATCCGAGGGCGGTGGCTTCAAACGCGCAGCGACACCCCTCGAATGCGACCGCTGGTCATCGACGACGTCTATGGTTGATGTCCTGTTGATGCAGGCGCTGATGACGGTCCCCGACAATGCCACTGCTGATCGTCGGCGACATTGACCAGCTTCCCTCGGTAGGGCCAGGTCAGGTCCTGGCTGACGTCATCGCCCAGGCGCAGTGCCCGTCATGCGGTTGACGGAGGTGTTTCGGCAAGCCATAAGTAGACTTACGGCGCACACCGTATTAACCAGGGTTTGATGCGATCTCCCGGCCCGAGGCAGCAGCGACTTACTTTGTGCAGGCGGATGAACCCGAAACTGCTGTGCGGATCGTCAATTGGTGAACTCGTATCGCACCGCTTCGGCCGATCCATCCGCGACATATTTTGTGCCCAATGGACGCGGCGGACGGTGCCGCTCGCGAACACGGCTGCAGGCGGCGCTAAACCCGCCGGCACCGCAAGGATCGAGAGGTTTGATGGACCTTCGCCCCATTGCAAGGTCACAGATCGAAAACGACTACACAAGGAGGTTTATAACGGCGACGTGGCTACGTCGACGTGTGATCCGACGCGACGAACTGACAGCCAGATTTGACAGTCAGACCGTTACCTATGGCTTCGGCGAGCTCGACGCTTTGGTGGCCTATGCTGCGACAACCAAGAGCCAGGGTCGAATATCCAGCTATGATCCAGTGATACTCAGCACTATGCCATGCTGCAGCGGAACCTTCTCACCGGCGTTACCAGGGGCAAAGCTGAGGTCGTGCTGGTCGCCAAAAGAGGCGACGCCATCGCGGTGCGCAACGTCTCGGGTCGCCGCCGCTGGTCAAAACTGAAGGAATGGCTCAGCGCGGGCGCGAGGTCTAGGCCTCGCAATTCCTTCAGGAGCTGCGTCAGCCTCGCCGCCTTCCGACCATCCCCATCACCAGTGCATCTTCGGCTTTGGGCCCGGCAGCGCGCTTGTGAAAAAGGACGATGTCTCGCAGCGGCACCCTGTCGACGGCGCATCGCCTGCCGCGGCCATCGCCCCACGCACGAGGCAAAAAGGGCTTCTGTGCTCCGGTGCCATTCTCCTCCGTCAACCAAGATCTCGTCATTATATCGCTGCAATGCCTAAGGGCGGACCGGTGGTCCAGCGACACCGGACTGAGCCAGAACGATATAGCTTCTGCGGCAGCGATAGCCCAGAGGTTAGCTAACCCTTTCCTGTTCTGGGGTACGTCGACGAACTTGCAGCCCATCAACCAAGCTGCGGGCCCTGGTCGGCTGGGTGCCGTCATCTATGTTTGTCGTCGATGGGCCTGTGGCTGAGTGCGCCGTAATAGGGAAGGTGGTTTATATCGCAGGCCGTGGCCTATCTCGGCGAGGAACGCTTGCCGCGCGGCCCGGCGCGTTTTTCAGGCCTCATGAGTGTTGCCAACTGGGGAATCCGGATCTTCGCGGCGAGAGTGGCCTTATTCCATTCTCTGAAGCCGCAATCTCCTGGGCCTTGGCAATCTGGGCCTCCACGGTCACCTCTGCGGCGACAGCTCGGTAATCAACTGGCTGTCGCAGGCCGAGATCCGCCACCACCTCGGCGACCGCGGCACTCATGGTCGCCACCTTCATCGCATCACGGGCAGTAGATTCCGGCAGCTTTAGCTCTCGCCGCGGATCTCACGCCGCCCTTGGGACGCCCCTTCCCATTTTTGCGCGGGGCCCGCAAAAACACTACTCCCAGATAGTCGACGTACCGTGCTATTTGCCGGTCACGCACCCTGCTCAGCTCGCCGCGGTGGAGGTTCAGCCAGTCAGCGCTTCTCACAATCAGCGCTAGGCCCTGGGACAGGCATCGATCTCGTCCAGCCTGCTGGCCGCCGTAAGCCGGGTGGCGCCATAGACGGGATCAGCCACCGGGGCGCTGGAGTTTCCTCCTGCTCCCCTCAACCAGCGGACTCCAAGGGCTCAGAAGTCCGTTATCACTGAGAGAGACGCGCTTCTGACTTTGATGGGCCTGGGCGTTCGCCAGCGCTGGCCACGACAACTGTCGACCGGAACCACCGCCGAACTCCGATCTTACAGATCATGCTCAGCCCTCTCCGGCCGAACGGCGGAAAAGGCAATCCGATGGCGAGGTAGCCAGGGCGCTGGCGCGTACTTCCCCTCTTGGTCACGCCCCTGCCACCCCCATGTCCCTCCCCACTAGCATCTATCCCCAATGCAGGTCACACGCCCGCCGCAAAGACCTTCGAGCCGCCGGCGATCGCGGCGGACCGACGGCGGCTCCCGAAACAATCGATGCCGAAACCGCACGGCATCTGACAGCAGCAATACTGCCCAGAGCCCACCTAGCCCCTGATTTGCTTCTGAGCCTCCTGCCCGCGGTCAGGAGGTCCTAAGACCTGGACCGCGATCTTATGGGACCGGTAGGGCATCAGATCCGGTGCGGCGTCCGACGGCTGCACGGATGCGTCCCTACGGACCGATATCCGCAACCCACGAATTTTGCTGGCGATCTCTGGCGGATGGCCCGCCTCGCCTGCCAATAACTTATCATGCGTCGATTTACCCCGATCGCATGGGACAGCCGCGTCCGCCAGCCCCAGCCGGCCCAGGCGATAAGCTCTGCGGCTGTCCGACGTCTCCACCCGGGTCAGCGGGACCGCGATTCGTGGGCATAGCCTGTCGTCTGAAGCCCAATTGGCGGGATCGAAATTACTTCGTTCCTTAGGCCCAGGCATCACGACCTCCAGAGCGCAAGCGAAATTTGGGACCCGTGGTAGGAGATTTGCTCGCACGACTCGAGTCGCATCTGGTTCAGTGCCTCCTCGGCATATGAAGAATCGCGATTTGCGTGGCTACTATATTGCCTGAAGGCAGACCGGGCGTTACTGCATTTCCGAATGTTATAATGCGATAACGCCGTTACAATAGCGCTCCCGCCTGACCCAGCGCAGATCCTCCCTACTGCTTCTGACGGCGGGAAAAAGTCTGCGCCTCCTCCAGTCGTGACAGTGTGTTCCACATGAGCGCACCTCGTTCAGTAACGACCATTCGGCCCACCATGGCCCATACCGGCAAGACCCGACCGTGGCGGCACCGCCAGTAGCCAGGCCGCGGACTCGAGTGCGTCCGGCGCCCTCCTGCACTGGTCCGGCTGCTCGCCCGCCAAGCTGCCGGCGGGCGATGCGCGCGAAGCTGCCGACAACCCCAGACTCGGGATCTACCCAATGACCATTCCCACGGGACCCGTCTTCCGCTTCCTCGATCAATGATGCCACGTCAATTGCATGTCTCCTCAAAAGCATCCGCCGCTGGATTGCGGCCGGCCAGCTCGGCTCTCAAGTTCGGGCCAGATCCGCATCTCTCAGCAGGATCTGGAAGATCCTTAGCGTGAGTCGGAAGTGATCGTCAAGAATGTCCACGTATGTCCACTAATATCTGTTTATTTCTTCGTTTATTATGACTTTGAGTCTAAATAGATCCCCTATTTTTATCTTGAGTTAACAAATGTCGCCGTATGTCCACTTGTGTCCCAAGGAGGGGGATGAGGGGGTTGGAGTTTCACGCGAGCCGGCTGGGGGCCTCAGAACCGGTTCCGGTCGTTACCTTGCGGATGTTGTGGCCCGGCTCGAAGCAGATCGGACCTCGATCCGGGCAGCCGGGGCAGATGCTCGGCGATCGGACGCTCTGCCGGCTTTTGAAGACGGCACCTAGCATGGTGCCGGCGGAGCCTCGAACCTCACTCTGCGGATGGGGCAGATTACCACGCCTCGGCCGGCTCAGCCGACGTTGGAACAACATCGTAGCCTGGTTCCGCCGCCGTACGTATCGCCGGGGTCGGGCAGCCGGAGGTGCCCGCCGTCCCCTGTCCTTCCCCTGGGAGGTACTGCGGGCGGCGATCCCGGATAATATGCCCCTATGGGCTCTGGTTCATCAGCTTCGTAGTGCCGGGGGGATTGCTGAGGCTGTCGATACCGTGGTCTCGAGCGCTTCCCGCGCAGCCTTGATGACCGAGGCACGATCAAGCAGCCACAGGTCTATCGGAAGACCTGCATGCTCTGAATGAGGCGTCCCGACCATCGGGGCTGGCCGCAGCTGGAAGTTCAGGTGCCATGAGAAGCTCCAGTACTCTTGACTGGACCAGTTCCCGCCGACCCTCCTGGAGAATGAGGCCTACATCCATCTCGGGAACGAAGACCGTTCGCGGACGATACCGCCACCGTTGCGGCCGAAGACCGTCGCCAGCCGGCGCAAGCAGATCCGCCAGATCGCCTCCGCGGCCGTCCATTCCGGATGCCCGATCAACGAGATCACCAGGTTGGCCGATCTGGTGACGGCCAAGAATGCGAGCGGGCCCTTCGGTATTTCTGGATCAGGCCGGCCAGGAGAAGAAGGTCCCTCTATCAGTACGCGACCCTTCTCCGAGCATTGCCCGGCATTGGGCCAAGAGCCCGTCCGACCTTGCTTATGTCGGGGCTCGCTGCCGCATTTGCCGTGAAGAAGCACGGATGGTGGAGAAGAACCGGGCGCTGCGGTGCGGTTCGACGACCCGGCGAACGTCGATGCGCTGCTCAGCCTCCCCGGCCGCCTGCTCCGGCGGGTCAGGAGGCCACAAGGGAGGTCGCGACGATGTGGTCCTGGTGGCGACCGCCTGCCATCGAGCTTCTGATCAACGCCCCAATCGGGTCGAGAACCTGACCTCTTCGCTGGGAGGGGCATTTCCGCGTGCCGGGTCGGCAGGGGCCACGTCGTCCACCTGGCGATCAGCGGGACGATCAAGAACGGAACCCTTCGAGATGGAGCTGCCGAAGGGGTGCGTGGACTTCCTCGATCTAGCCTCAGACCTACCGTTCTCGGCTGACGCCGGTCCCCTCACCCTGGCTCTTTCCGGGCTACGGGGGTGAGCATCAAAGCACCGTCTGCTTCTCGCTTTTCCTCTCCAGGCTGATCTGGGGGAGACCGGCATCAAGATGCACGTCCACCTCTTCCGCCAGCTGGCGGTGAAGTTCCATCTGGATGCCCATCCCGAGGACGTCGAGACGGCCCGGCGGATCTGGGCCATAAGTCGTTGAAGACGACGCTCCGGGCTTATGCTGACATGAGGATGCTGCCGCCTTCCGGCGTTATGACGAGATGATCTCAGGTCTCCGAGACGCGGTGCTGCCCGGCCGGCGAAGGCCGACAAGGCCGGGTGGAGCATGACTCCGGCGGAAAGTCCTTGAGCACGCGCGGCCTCAGCAGTGTTGGCCGGTTGAACGTGGCCGGCCGGATCGCGATGCTTGGGCTCAGGCTCTTGCTCCAGGTGACCCGTTTGCTCCCGGGGATTGGGAGCCGAGTGGTCTAAGGCAACCCGGCGGCAAATGGCCCTGGGATACGGGCGCTGGCTCGCCTGGCTCACAGCAGGCTCGGCTCGACCCCTTGGTCCCACCGGCGGAGCGGGCGACCAGAGAATGGGTCAGCGCCTATTACAGGAGTTGAAAGAGACGAGGCCCGTTCAGCGTTCAGGGTCGGATCAGGAACTCGGGGATGTCCTCAGGGTGATGACCCAGGCATGAAATTCGTGGATCTCCCGTGCGGCCGGGCGGCTGCGCAGCCGGGCACGTCCGTAAAGGACAAACGGTCCTGCAATCGTCTGACCGGCTCGCTGAACTGGGGCTCCGGTTGATGGATCTTGCGGACCGCGGTGTCGTGACCTCGAGCGGCCATCGACTATCGCGACGGCCCACGATCGCCCTCCTCGCCTATCGGCCGCTGCGGGCTCGCAACTGGCGATGATCGCGTGTGGTGAGCACCTGGTCCAACGCGACGGGTTTGGTACCTCGTATTTACCGACCGCAGACGAAATCTGGACGCCGTCATGAGACACCCTTCCCCGCAGGTTGGTACTCACTGAGAAGTACCTGGCACCTATCGGCCTGTCTGCTGATGAAGGGTGGACAGCAAGCGCCCGCTCGGTCACCTCCTTTGGGTTTCGCGGGACGCGGCCCCGGCTACGGCACGATCGCGCATCATGTCCGCGCACGCGCGGCATTCGGGCGCGAGACCCCTCATCTGTTTGCGATGCGCGCAGCCGCGCCTTCTGACCCCGAGCATGTCAGCGCGTCATGCCGGTGCTGGGGCATGCTCTCACGACGTCAGGGCGGCATTACAACCAGGCCCGGCTTGAGGCGTCAGCGCACCATGGGACTCTTGCGGCGGTTGTGCCCGCGTGCGTCACCTTATCGCCGGGCATCCCTTCGGCGGAGCAAGAAGCGGCTGCAACTGATAGGTAACGTCACCCCTGGCCAGCAGGTACGGCACTAGCCTCTCGGCGTAGTTGGGGCACATGAGCGTAGGATCTACGGCTCCAGGCCTACCTACTGTGCTTTTTCCTTCGGCGTTCTGGGCGACAATGAGCTTCCCACGTGGTGGAAGGCGGTCATAGGCGTCAATGCCAGCCTTCGGCGTGATGTGCTATAATAGCGGCGTCTGGGACAAATCGGAACCCCAGTTGTTGAGGCTGAGACGCAAAGGAAGCTGGAAAAGGCATGCCGCAGCCTAGTAGGAGCAGGCAAAGCCGGACCCTTCGCGCCAAGGTCTGGCCGGCGTCCAATGCCGCCGCTATGAACGGGTTCAACGACCGCCGAGATAGCTTAGAGCGGTCATCACCCATTTGGAAGCTGAGCAGGATCTCGGTCGAGATGGAACTGGAGAAATCTCCTGCCCTCTTGCCATGACCTGGGCGCGCGCCAGCGTGTCCCGTGCATCGTCAATGATCAGCTCAGCTCGTCCTTACTGATGCCGTCGCGCGCCAGCAGCGTGTCGAGTGGGGTCATTGAGAATTTCGTCCGAGTCGGCTCCGCCAAACTTTCTTCATTGTGTCTTCTGGCTGTCCCCGGCGTCTAACCGCCATCTAGCCCAGATCTCGTGACATGCGCGGGTCAAACCTTGGCGATTTCGTGATCGCCTATCGCGTGGCGCAATCGGCTGTGCCCTCGGCCTCGGACGCGCAGGCCAGGCATTTCAATTGGCGCCGGCCAGCCACCGCCGTCGTGGCTAACCTGCGCCACGAAACCCTGGGATGCAATGCGCGCCTCGAGTAGCTGAAGGTATCGGTACTACAAAGTGACCACGACGCCTGGTTCGTGCCGGCGTTGTTACGCAGTCTGAGTCAACGCGCCCTACAGGGGTAGCCTGCGAGCCAAGGAACATTCAGGAGGGCTGGGCAGCACACACAATGCGCCTTAAGGCACACCTAGGCGGCTTTGCGATCAGATCCGGAGAACGGTTCATCATAGGGCAGCCTGCCGGTGCTTTTATGGCAGCCATGGCGCGCGGCGTTTGGAGTAATTTTATCGACTTCACGGGCCATTCGCCCCTGTTAGGACAAGATCGACGACGACCCGCGACCTGTGAACTACTGCCGGATGGAGGCGGGACACGCTGGCCGTCCTAGGGCCATTGCCGCTATCGCTGCTGACTATGGATGTCCTCACATTCTACAAAAGTGATATCGACATTTGCGCCTGGCGCTGTTAGTCAGCTCAACGCCTCCTTCAGGTGAGCTGCCGTATACCGTGTGCGACTGTCCCGAGACCCGGGATACAACCGAAGCTGTCCGACGAGACGAAAGACCTGATACTGAAGGTAACCAGTGAGGCAAGGCCACGAGAACGCGCCCTCGTCAGAATGCTGGTGGAAGTGCGTACGATGGGCCACGGAGACCCTCGCCATCTACAGAGCGGTGGCGGCGTCGGAGCGCAAACCGCGCCGCTGATCACTCCGGCCTTCGGCTCGACGGAACAGTCGTCAAACCCACCTTCTCATCGCATGGCCGCCGGCAGCAGGGACGAGAGACGCATGTCATAGCCACGGATTTTTCGTTAATTGTCTGTTAAGGCTCCTCGATATGACAGTTAGCAGACGGCGAAGATCCATAACAGGCATGGAGGGAACCTTATCGCAGGAATGGACTACAGGTGGAGGAAGATGCGGCCTCTCTGATACAGGGCCATCTGGTCCTGCGGTCATCATAGGTGACAATTGACCGGCGATAGCGACATAGAACGCCGTGCCCCTCACTGCCTCGAATGCCCTAACTACGACGAACGGTGTTCTCGCCTAGAAACCAGTGTCTGCATGAAAGCGTACTGAAACAATCCGCGGACGGCGAATGTCCAGAGGCAAAGCTCCGGAGGCAGCGCCTCACTTTGGGCACTCCCTTGCGGGCGCGCCGTGGGGCGCTGCAGGGAGCGTTACATAGACTTCATGGACCATCTCGGCCCTGCTGGGACAAGATCGTTCGGTCCAGCCCCTGAATGTAGCTGACGCGCCGGTGGGTCTTGACGGCCTGCAGCACACCATCTCTCATCCCCGTGGGCCATGCCGGCCCGTAGGCTGCCCAAAGCAGTCACGTGTTTAGGGAAGACAGATACCGCGCTCTCTCAGCGCCCTACGACCTGATGCGTCGCGCTGACGCGTCGATGGGATACAGCGGTCACCACACGATTTGGTGGCGAGCGCCTCGTCGATGGCGGCAGAAACTCGCGCAGCCCCGACGCTGGCGGGAGTGAGCAGAGCGTAGCTGAGCTGCCGCCCAGGGCTGACGACAGACTTGTTGGTTAAGACAGATGATCCAAGCTGTAAACAACAGCTGTATTCCTCAGCAGCCTTAGACCCGCTGCGCGCACGTCGGGCCAGCTGGTTTGAGTTGCTTCCAGGCACAGTTCCCGGGCGGGCCCGGTAGAGAGCAACCTCTGACTGGGCGAATAGCGGCTCTCCCTCATGTTCGACGATCATGCTGGCGAGCGGATTGGCCGGAGCGTGTTTGGTAGATGCGCCCATGCTGGCCCTAGTTGGGAACTCTTCGTCAAATCTGCAAGAGAAGCACCCCCGCAAAAAAGCGCCGACACTACTCTCTGTGAGCGGGTTACTGACCGAGCGTATTGATCTGTTTCAGTTTGTGCAGGCACCAGGGGCAGCAAATGCTTTCGATTGGGTGACTACTCGATCTTTTGTCTCGCCACACGCTGTTCGATAACCCGAATCAGCTTGTCAGTGAGTGAACGGGGCAATCCCATCCCTCGCTCGATGCGATCCCGCATCAATGCAAGTGACCCGTCCCGATGTTCTGGTAGACAGTTCGAGAAGCCCACCAGCCCCTCCGAGGCGAGGCCAAGGTCGGCTCGTCGCCACCACAGGTACCAGCGCAATGGAAGAGTCGAACTCTCATTGAGCTTGTGTGCCTCGCTGCCAAGCCGACGGATGCGCCTACTGGCCTCCTCTCGAATATGCGGTGGAGACCCGTCATAGACGTTTGCGAAGAAGTGCAGTTCCTCGATAACCGATTCCCGCAGCGTCCGGAACGCAGCTATAGGCTTCGTCACCCAGTCAGTGGCAAACCACGAGAGAACCCCGCCAAGCATGCCTACACCCAGCGACGGCAAGAGATCGAACAGTTTTCCGAGCATGACACACCCCCGAGCATGTCCAATGAGACCGTACTCTCCGAGTCCGCTCTCGCCAACCTATCCGGTGTTTGGCTGCAAGCACGCTTCAGTCGATAAACTTTAGCACAGACGGTGCATCCGTCCTCGGGGCAGCGAGCAAACTGGTTAGGCGACGGCGTCTCGTGCCCCGGCTAGGGGCCTTTGTGAGCGTCTATGCGCCTCCGAGGGCAATGCATCCACGGAGTCCTGCGGAGTCCATACAAGCGATCCGGGCCCTCTTGGCTACATCCCAGCCGACACCTCGGAGATGCCCGCAGAACACGGCGAGAACTCGTGTTCCACAGCCTGCGAAGGACCGTGGCGACACTGCTGGAGAACGCTGGGTGCCGGAAGGCATCGCTGCGGACATTCTAGGGCATGAGAAGAGGGCATGAGAAGAAGACGCCAGTTACGGGTTGTACAGCGGCGGCTCGTGATGCAGCGGAAGATTGAGGCCATCGAGAAGCTGGCGTATCCGCAACGGACTAGCGGCACCATCTTGCGGCACCACTGCGACCACTAGGATTCCCCGAAGGCAACCGAAGGACGAGGAGCACACCATGAAGCCGATAGACTTGAGCAACACCGCAGTCCCAGGATGCTAGCAGCCACCCGGCAAGCCACCGGGAAACTCTGAAGACCCGCACAAGATCACCTGGGTGGCCGCGGCGGCAGCCGGAGCCGCTGGGGAGGGCCTGGGGAGCCTTGGGCGGGCGCGCTCACCGGGGCCATGCGAGGAAGGCGAGGGGTACCGTGGCGCAGCGCCCTGCTGGTCGCCATGGGTAGAGCTGCAAGCCGACCACGAGGCAGAAGATGCTGGTGGAGGGTCGAGAGGCGCTGGGCGACGACCCCGCCGAGCTGTCGGCCTTCATGGAGACGCTGGAGGAACTGCGAGATAGCCGGACTGACAGACAGCGAGCTGGGGCGCCACCAGGGTTGGCTGGACACCTCGTTCGACTACTACACTGCCGACTAGGGAAACGTGAAGAAACCCCGCGCCGGTTATCGAGAAGAGCCGGCTGGCGCGAGGGCCAGTGAGACTACTCCTGGTATCGGCTGGCGACTGCGAGGTGGAACATTGGGATCGCCAGCGTGCCTACCAGTGTACCCCATTTCAGGCGCCTTGGGGATCACTTCATGTACTCTCATGGGTTTGCCGCTTCGCCTACCATCCGTCAGCCGGCGTCCTCCGCCATCTCGCCGCTGGGTTCGACCAATCGAGTGTCGGCAGCGCGCTTGCGAGGCACCGCTGCGAGCCGCTGCATCCGGCCATCTCTCTTCCACTATGAGCGCACAGCGGCGGCGAACCCTGTCGTTGATACACTTGCATAGTGCGTCGTGAGCTGCTCGGGCAATAGCCGCTCGTAGAAGCGGGCATGGATGATAGTTAGCGCACACCTCTCGTCCTGCCGAACCGTCCCGCTGGTCGACGCAAGGATGAATTCGAGATCTTCTCGGCTCTGCCTCCACCGGCGCAATCGGCACCTGTTGCATATCGGTAGCGCCGCGGGTATCTCGAAGGTGCCACTGTCGTCGTCCTGGTTGAAACGGATTGATCCCAGTGGCCGAACGGAAAGCGACCGCGGCATGGGCGGCCTCGTGGTGCGTGAGATGGTCGGCTTGCTCGTCTGCGCCTTGGCCATGTTCAGCTGCTCCCCCGATTTAGGGCGCTCCGAGGCCCTTTGGTGTGCCGCGAGGCATGAAGGTAGACGGACAAAAAACAATGAGAATGTTCTCACCGTCCGGGTTGTTGTTGGAACACTCGATGCGTGTTGCCTTGCCGAGAACGCATGCGCAGCCACGGATCTGCGAAATCACCCGGCGGCGCGCGCCGTCATGCCGTTACGCTGCTCGCCAGCGAAGCTGTCGAACATTATCGACTACGTAACGGAATGCCGCTGACCGGGCCGAAAGCAGCGCCTACGATATGGCAGGCGCCGAGGCCCAGCAACTTGCGCGGGAGAGGCAGAGCGTCTGTAATACCCTCGCTGGCTGCCTGCTCGCGATCCGATGAAGTGGCCGCCGTCTACCTCGAGACCACCTCAACCTTATCCCAAGGCATCCCGTGCGTGGCCGCGAAGGTTCTCATGACAGTCTCTGCCACGGCGCGTAGCTGGTGACTTCTTTGCCGACCAACTCGCGGGATTGCCCGTTCTTCATAAAAACTGACCTGCACCATATAGGCGTTCCAGCCTCGTGATGATCGCCTGGACGCTGCCCGGGTCATCCTCTTGCGGAAGAGCGATGCACTGGTCGAGCGATACTTGGCTGGTGTGGTGTCGGGCATAGAGTTCTCCTGTTCCTCGCCCATGATGGAACCCACGGGGCGCCTTTAGTGGCGGCCTTCGAGCGCCACCTCGAAACCACCTCGACCTTTATACCGGAAATCCAGCTGTGACGCGGGCAATCTTCGCCACCGTCTCCACCCTCGGTGTAGCTGTCGACGGTGCCCTCCGATGCCGCTCGTGTACGCGCAGCATCTTTCAACAGACCGTCACCGTGTACCCGTCAGCTACCTTGTGATGATGGTTGCCTGAGCGGTGTGTGGATCATACCGAGAGCGGAACGGTGTGCTCGATCGAAGCGTCTCTCGGCGGGTATCATTAACTCATTTGCCCTCCTGGCTGCGCTGGATCGCCCACGTTTCGCTTCGTGTGACTTGTCCGGAACGCGGCCTTTAAACCGCTCAATGGACCAGGAGTATCAAGCGAGTTGGGCTTTTTGGGGCCAATATGGGTCAGCCCTTATCGTAGTAGCGCGCCTAGCGCCCCGGCCCCCGCGGTGGCTGCGCGGAGCGCCCTCGGGCCATGGAGCAGGGCGCCTGCCCCACCACCAGCCGCACCATTGCTCCACCATTGGCTGGCGGCAGGCACATAGCCGCAGAAAGAGCCCAGGAAGGGAGTCGCACAAGCGATCCGGGCTCTCTCGGCTACCCACTGACTAGAACCCTCCGGTGCCCTCCAGTGACTCGCTAATGGGCTCGCCGGGGCTGGCTTGAAGAGCGTCCCCTCGGGTCCAGGCGCGCGCAATCTCCCGCGGCGTCGGCGGTGGACCTGTACGGCATGCCCTCCGTCACGCATGGGGCCGAGGCCTTGCCGTTCTCCACTGTGATCACAGGCTGTAGCAGCGGTGATGCCGCAACCTCTCAGGCGTGGGGGCTTATACGTGGCGCCTCTGGAGCAGGTGCGGTGGTCTCCTGGTGGCGATCATGAGTGATACTGCTGGTTGGCGCCATCGCCGGTTGACTCGCGGGCAAGATCATGGCGGGCGTGGCTGGTTTGGGCGAACGCGGGCCTTGGCGTCTAGGAGCGATTGTCCCCTCCTTCGTTTTCGCCGTGCTGGGTATTACGCTTTCGGCCTCGTAGCAACGATCATCGAGAACTCCGTCGGCGCGGTGATTGTGTTGGCAATAGCGAATTTGGTGGCGCAGGCGGCGGGCGGCGCGTGCCACGCTTCCCCAGAACCCTCCAGACCCTCATATATCCTGTGGGGTTTAGGGGTTCTTCAGCACTGACAGGCAGGCCCAGTAAGCCCTCGTTCACCCTAAGCGATGGCCAAGCTCGAGCGCCCGAATGCTGTCGGGGAAACGGTGCTCTCATGGTGCGCACGTCCGCTATCATAGGCCTGTCTGTCGAGAGCTACGGAATGGCGAGTGCGGGCAGATCGGGTGGTCGTGCCCGATGATCCAGTTCCTCATGCTGCTGTGGTCACGGCTCACCCGGCGTTTCGCTCAGAGTCCGGCGGGGCGGAATCGTCGTTCTCGGCGGCGAATCAATGCTGCGGCGAATTGAAAGAAATTGTTTTCCGGACCTTCGACCGATTGGTGTTCGTTAGGCTTATCGCTCGCTCCGGCATCGTAGACGCGCTGGCCATCGTCCGGCCGGATAATGCATGAACGTTGGCACCGGGCTGGGTTTCGATCGTTCTGGCGTTGGAAGTCAGAGACGCGGCGGAGACCGAACGTCCTGCTGGATTCGCCGTTGATCAGGACATAGCCTGGCAACCCGCTCTGGGGCGCCGCATTCGGCGAACTGCTCAAGGTCGGCATCAATGTAGACCAGACGAGCGTCATAAAGTGGCCGGAGGAGGGGAGGGCCGTCAGGGATGGGGACCTTTCTTGGCAATCATGTTGATGGCATCGCGTCATGGACCTGCTCGTCATGCCGACACTATCCTTCCAGCTGCTGTACCGATCTCCCGTCCTGCGGCCGTGGCATCGACATCGATCGCTGCGGCTGGGCGGCGGCTGTCGGCGGCTGAATGGATTGCTCAACAACGGCGGAGCTTGCGGCTGAGCTGCGCCGGATTATATCGCGTGATCGCGATTGCGCTGCAAGCGTTCGTCGCGGCCGCGCGATGGGCATTCGCGACCGACCAACGGCACCGCGATCGCCATGGCAAATGCCTATGCTGAACGGCTGATTGGCTCAATCAGGCGAGAGGTACTCGTCATACCGCTTTAGCGGCGAGCGGCACCTTCGGCACCTGCTATCGGACATAACCTACTACAATGCGGCTCGCACGCATCTGTCGCTGGATGGGGATACCCGTTTCGCGCAAGTTCAAGGCGCCGGATCTTTTCGCGAAGTCACCTTGGTGGACCGCATCGCAATACGTCGGAGCTAATTTGATAAGGACACGGGCGTGGTGATCTGTATAACCAGACAATGACATGTACCATTACCCCTACCGTCGAGATTGCGGTATCGATCGAGACAATCCATCGCAAATCACTATCAACTGGGACGCACTGGGGTTTGCTGGCGGCGGCATCGGTCGTGTTCTCCATTCCTTTCTAATCGCCACAGGGTCGGAGGCGTCCAGGCCTCAATGCGACCGGCCGCGTGACGGGCCTATGGCGTCTTGTCTTTCATCTGAGCGGCTTTCTGGTGACGGGAAGCGCAAACGGTCGCCCCGATTTGGGTGACTATTTTCGCAAGCGATTCCTGCATCGCGCCAGGCTTCGTGGCCTGCCTACTGCTGCTGACCTATGCCGTCTGCCCCTTCTTAGCGAAACGGCGTGACGGCATTCCTGCTGGATCCCGATTTACGAGCAACGCCTATAGACGATCTTCCACGCACTGCAGTGGGCTCTATTTCGACAATGTACCCAGTTCTACCCGCCCCTCAATACGACGATTTCCTGCCGGCGTCGCCAATGGTACCTTGTGGTTAATCAGGTTGGAGATGATCGGCTATGTTCCTGGCGCTATTGCTGGGCGCCTCGCTGCTCAAGAGAAGCGCCAAATCCTCTCGGTCCTGGTTGCTTTGGCCGTGATCGCTATCGCCGCCGTCTATGGCGAGTTCGCGCCGTTAAATGGATCATTATCTGCTGTTCGTCCTACGGCGTTCTGTTGCAGGATCATCATGAACTGGCTGGTGGGGCTGCATCGACCGCGGGCTGGATTGCTGATTTGTGGGCTCGCCCTTCTCCCCGCCGCCTATTTTCATCTGCTTCCCGAGATCTTCTGCTACTTGGCGGCCTATCCGGTGATCTGGCTCGGCGCTGTCCGCTTCCGCCCTTCGCCTGGGTCGGCGCCCATGGCGATATTTCATGGGGTCTATCTCTGGCTGGCCGGTGACGCAGCTGATCCGCTCCGCCGTCGGGAAGGTGGTCAGGCTATCAGATGGCCGCGATCGCCTTACCGGCGACGGCAGTGCACCGCTACCTTTCTATCTCATCGAGAGGCCCGCGCTCAGTTACAAGAAGGCACGGTCGAGCCGTACGGTGGATAGTCCCCACCCGGCACCTTCGCCCCGCACGAAGGTCAGGGTAAGGGATCTAGTTGGTTTCCTAGCCCTCAGGAGATTGGCCGTGAACAACGCTGGACGGGTAACTGGCTCGGGGGCTTGGCGCTCCGGAAGGCGCAGGCAGATCGACAATTGCCGGCTAACCTGGCAAGTCGCACAGTTAAAGGGCCCATTGCATCCTTTGCATCGTCCGCACTGTTGCGCAGCCAGTGGCATTGCCATTCAGGCCGCCCGTTCTGATGGCCGCAGCTCCTGCCGCTCTGTATTCCACGGCCGCCCCTCGCCCCCATGACAGCCGCTTCCCATGAGCCAGCAACCAGGAATTTATCATCGCGCGCCAAAAGTGACCGGCAAGCAGATTAGATCCGCATCCGAAGACCAACTCTTTACTAAAACAGTAGGCCGGACGTCAGAGCCACAGTCGCTCATTCCATAAGCTGTTGAATACAATAGCTTATTGTTGGATTGCTCACTCTGCACCTGCCATTCGCTAGCAGGAGCCCCGCTTTCGAGCGATCCCACCCAGAACAGCGCGCCGCACTACGCGGGAGCTGTGCGCTGGGATGGCAGCGACGCCAGCGCATCGAAGAAAAGCAAGCGTTCTCAGAGACAAAAGCAAGCCCGCTGAGCTAGTTAGCGCCTACAAGCCTTTGCCGCTTGCTGCGAATGACCTATTAGTTAATACGTCTTAATAAGTAGGTACGTGTTATTAATTATTTGGTAAGAACTGCCTGTCACAAAAAGTCACAGTGGCGTACGGCTTCAGGGGAAAACGAGACGATGATCAACGCTGCACCCTCCTTATCGGTATACCGACACCCGGGAACCGCCGCCGCGCACGCATTGCGGGACAAAGCCGGAACGCAGCAAAGTTCGGCCCGGAGGGGCGCTGCCCTGGCCGAACGAGCCTCGGCAGGTGCTGAGCCCGCCGTGATTCTATACTTCGACAAGCAGCGTCTGGCGAGAGATTGCATCAGCGAGCAACTCGCGATCCATCTGCCAGAATGGACGATCGAACCTCTGGCTAGCGTCAGCGAGCTTCGAGAGGATGAAGATTGGTCCAGAGCCTCTCTGGTCATCTTCAATACTCATGGCGAGAGCCTCCGCAACGCCGATGTTGCCCGGGAAATAGCGATGATCGCAAAGGCGCCGGCGGGCTCGTCGCTCGTGATCATGTCGGATCTCGACGATGCGACGGAGGTGCTTCTGGCGGCTCAGCTTGGAGCCCGGGGCTATCTACCGGCTGGCTTGCCGTTCCGGCAAGTGATGGCAGCGATCCGCTTCATCAACGAGGGCGGAACTTATATTCCAGTATGCGTCCTGGCCGCCTCGTCCGAGCTTCAGCGGACATTGCCCGCCCAGCCGATGGACGAGAGGGGAAAGCCAATTGAGTTTTCGCGGCGTCAAATCCAGGTGTTGGAGCGGCTGCAACAAGGCAAGCAGAACAAGATAATCGCTTACGAGCTGGGCATGTGCGAAAGCACCGTCAAGGTGCATATCCGGCACATCATGAGGAAGCTCAACGCGCGCAACAGAACGCAGGTCGTATTGCTGACCAACAAAATGCACAGCGGATCGGCTGTAGCCTTGGCGGAGCACGCGGCATGAGTGGCGGGCGTGTACTCGTAACGGGAGGTGCCGGATTCATCGGCAGCCACACCTGCAAATTCCTTGCTGCGGCCGGCTTCGAACCGATCGTCTATGACAATCTTACCACGGGACACCGCAGTGACGTCCGGTGGGGCCCGTTCGTGGAAGGCGATATCCGGGATGCGGATCTTCTGGCTCGGACACTGCAGATACACGAGCCACATACGGTCATCCACTTCGCGGCGTCGGCCTATGTTGGCGAATCAGTCGAAAATCCCGCCAAATATTATTCGAACAATGTTGTTGGATCGCTGTCGCTCCTGGAGGCATGCCGGCGCACGCAGACGCTGAAACTTATCTTCTCAAGCAGCTGCGCGACTTACGGGACCCCCGCGAAGCTGCCAATAAGCGAAACAACGCCCCAAAACCCCATCAGCCCCTACGGTCGTAGCAAACTGATGGTCGAGCAAATCATCGTGGACTATGCCGCAGCCTACGGCCTGCGCTATGTCGCACTTCGGTATTTTAACGCTTGTGGTGCCGATCCGGACGGAGATCTAGGAGAAAAGCACGAGCCGGAGACGCACATCATTCCTTGTGCGCTTATGGCTCTCAGCGGGAAATTGAAGCACCTATCCCTCTATGGAGACGATCACGAAACGGCCGACGGAACATGCGTGAGAGACTATATCCATGTGACAGACTTGGCTCGTGCTCACGTGCAAGCAGTCGAGTATCTGGCAAAAGAGAATGACAGTATTGCTGTTAATCTGGGCTCCGGCACGGGTACGTCGATCCGTGAAGTATTAGATGCCATAACTCGCACTACGGGTCGTTCCGTACCGGTTGTCGTTGCACCGAAGAGACCCGGCGATCCCCCCAGACTTTTTGCCGATTCAAGCCTCGCGACCCAACGGCTTGGCTTCAGGACTCAACTGTCAGACATCGACACCATAATTCGGACAGCCGCGCCCTCGTTCGGCCTTGCCATACAGCCATGACTGATAAATCCTCGGAACTCGGCAACCACGCGGAGCAGCCCGGTCGCGCCGCTCGAGCGGGACATGCGGCACGATACGCCCATCAGAATATTCCGACCCGGGAGCAGGGCCTCACCCCGCTACTCAACGGCACGCAGAAATTAGAATTTATGGTCGGATGCGCTGCATGGTTAGCGGCAATCATCTATTTTTGGAGCTGGTGGCTGCATCCAACGCATGTCATCGGGATTGGATACTTTGCTCTGGTGACCGCGGTTCTGGTCTGGGTGACCTTCGAACCGCTGTATTTTCTAGTGATGTTCTCCGGCGCCAAGAAACCGACTGGTGTATTGCAGCTGCCGTCGGCAAGCAGGGTGGCGATGGTGGTAACCAAGGCACCGTCTGAACCATTCAGTGTCGTCGCGAAGACACTCCAGGCGATGCTGGAGCAAGACTATCCTCACGACACCTGGCTGGCGGATGAAGATCCGTCACCGGAAACTACAGAGTGGTGCGCAGCGCGAAGCATCAAGATATCCACACGCCGGGGCCGGAGCGACTATCATCGCGACAACTGGCCACGACGCACACGCTGCAAGGAAGGAAATCTCGCATTCTTCTATGATCACTACGGCTATGAGCAATACGACTTTGTTTGCCAACTCGACGCTGACCATGTCCCGGATCCGTCCTACCTGCGAGAAATGTTACGTCCGTTTTCCGACGTTGATGTGGGGTACGTGTCAGCCCCGAGCATTTGCGACAAGAATGCTTCCGAAAGTTGGTCTGCTCGAGGTCGGCTCCACGCCGAGGCCAGTATGCATGGCTCCCTTCAGGCCGGGTACAACGGTGGCTGGGCGCCTCTCTGCATTGGGTCTCACTACGCAGTCCGGACGGCAGCTCTAAAAAATATCGGAGGACTTGGCCCCGAGTTGGCCGAAGACCATTCCACAACTCTCATGATGAATGCGGCGGGCTGGCGCGGCGTCCACGCCATCGATGCCATCGCTCACGGCGATGGTCCGCAGACCTTTGCTGACATGGTGACCCAGGAGTTTCAGTGGTCGAGGAGTCTCGTCACAGTTTTGCTCCAGTATACGCCTCGCTATCTTCCTTCGCTTTCGACTAGACTAAAAGCGCAATTCCTATTTTGTCAGCTATGGTACCCGCTATTTTCGATGTTCATGGCGCTTATCTATATTCTGCCGATTGTCGCGCTAGTGTCTGGGGTCAACTTCGCAAATGTAACCTATTCCCAGTTTTTCGTGCATTTCGTGCCGATCTCTCTGGTTCTTATCTTCATGGGTTACCGCTGGCGTTCCGGCGGATCCTACCGTCCTGTGAATGGGAAGATCCTGAGTTGGGAAAAGATGCTGTTTTGCTATGCCCGATGGCCCTGGGTATTCGCGGGAACAATAACCGCCCTCCGCGACTGGATCGCTGGTTCCTCGGTCGAATTTCGCGTGACACCAAAGGGTACCGATTCGGCCGGGCCACTGCCCGTCAGGGTTCTCATGCCCTACGCGTTCTTGTCAGGAATCTCGGCCTCGGCAGTGCTGCTACTTGGCCATGTCGGCACTGCAAATGGGTTCTATATCTTCGCCATCTTCAATGCCGGTCTCTACGCCACTTTGCTCTTGGTCATTGTCTTAAAACACATTTCCGAGAACGGGATCACCGTTAGGTGGCGTTCGACGCCTGCTTTCGCTCACGCGCTCCTGGCCCTCCTATTGCTTCTTCCGGTTAGCGCCGGCGCCGCAATCCGCGGTCCATATGGTCTCGAGGCGATGGCCTGGGGCAGCGGCCCAATTTCGCTGACACAGGCGGAATATAAGGTCGCTGGTGCGGGACAGGGGGGCACGGGCGTGCGCGTGGTCAAGTGGCGGCTAAAGTGGTTGGGCGAAAGTGGCACGAGTACAGGATGAGCCTCAAGCACGAAGCTTTCGTTGATTGCATGGCCAAGGTGGCATGAGCACGCTCTGGGCGCAGATCGAGTTGATGAATAAAAATGGAGCTTGCCTAGGAAGAGCGCCGGCCGCTGTGAC
>JAALOD010000023.1:3465-5926 GCA_013372845.1 Candidatus Udaeobacter sp. | reverse complement strand
CTTACCGCTCTGGGCAAGTTTGGATGGGGCGCAGGCGAACTGCTCGCGGATAACTCGGCGGCGGTGGGAGCTTATCCAGCGAAGTATCCTCAACTAAACCATCCCGGAATCCCCTTAGGTGCGTACGACCCGCACGGCGACTTCAAGAATTATTCAGGCGTTAAGATCGAACATGTGTTCATGCCCTGGCAAGATGTCGAGCTGTCGGCTCTCTATACTGCC
Source organism: Candidatus Udaeobacter sp. (assembly GCA_013372845.1). Lineage (GTDB taxonomy): Bacteria > Verrucomicrobiota > Verrucomicrobiia > Chthoniobacterales > UBA10450 > Udaeobacter. Next base: position 5,704 of record JAALOD010000023.1, on the reverse strand, counting down.
GATTCATATGCGCTGGAACACGGCAGGTCATTGCTGATCACCATCGAACCATGGTCGTGGTCGGAAGACTCGCGCCCAACGCCCGATCAGTTGAAGGAAAGAGTGCTCGGTGGCGCCTATGACGAAACCATCAAGTCCATCGCGAAGGTCATTAGTGAGCTTAAGAGCCCTGTGACGATCAGATGGGGACAAGAAATGGAGGATACGAGCGGCCGTTTCTCCTGGAGTGGATGGAAACCGGAAGATTACGTCGCAGCCTACCGAAGATTTCACGATCTGACCCACGCCATTGCTACGCAAGCAAAATTCATGTGGTCCCCGAAGGGCAACAGCAACCTCGCCGATTACTACCCGGGCGACGATTACACGGACACAATAGGTCTCTCTGTGTTTGGTTTCCAAAAGTATGACAACGGCAATTTCGGGCGCGACCGTACCTTTGGCGAGGTTTTGAAGCCAGGCTACGAACTGGTGGCCGCCTTCGGAAAGCCTGTCGTAGTGGCTGAGTTGGGCTATGACGGCACCGACGGCTACGTTGCCAGTTGGGCTAAGGCGGTCACGAAGCCGAATGCCGGATTCCCGCTGCTGACGGCCGTCGTGTATTTCGACGACAAGGAGAGTCATCCTTGGCCGGGAACTTCGGCTTGCCGGACTGGCGCGTCGCTTAGCCGGGATGCCAAATGCCGTCATATTCGTGACTCCGGCGAAGCCGTTTGGCGCGGAACAGGCGGTAGAACAGCGCCTTTGGCGCACTTTCGAACATCGACCAAGAAGATGTCCAGTCGGTCTTCTAGAGCCATTCCATCTGACATGGGCTGATGCGATCAGAGGAGCTAAAGTGATCATGATAAAGTATAAAGTGCGGCTCGCCGCGGTATTGCTCGCATTTTGTCTTGCGAGCTGTCGAAGTGGAGATTCTGACTCGGGGGCGGGGGACATAGCTTCTTCCGACCCGGCTAAGGTAGCGAGCGCGGCGGACGTACGTGCGATCTACATGGACAAGACCTGGGTCTGGCAGGACGGAGCAGGATACTTCGCGGAAAGCGGGCATTTTACCGCATGGTCGGGGACCGGCGAGAAGACGACCTATGCGAACGGTCTATGGTGGGTGGACGACAAGGGCCAGCTCTGTATCGATGCGAAGTGGCGAATGACGAACGTCGCTAAGGCGAACATCACCTGCTTCGACCATCGTAGGGACGGAAATGTCTGGTACCAGAAGAAAGTGCCCTCGGGTTCCTGGTATGTCTTTAAGTCAGATCCAGGCAAACCCGATGATGAGAGCGAGAAATTGAAGAGAGGAGATCTTATCGAGGCAAAGCTGCGGACGATAGAGGCGAAACTCGGCCCGAATTCATAGCGCGCATCGACGATTCACAGGTTGGCATATGTGATCGAAAATAGTCAGTTGCGGAGTACACAGACTGAGGCCTGACCAAAGCCACTGGGGGTGCAAATATAGCGCGCACTTCCGTTGTTTGCGGGAACTGTCTTAGCGCTTTTGGTGGATGTGGTGTTTTGATTGTCGGAGGTGACATCCGAAGCCAATAGAGCCTGCATTTGTCCAGCTTTTGCGGAGTCAGATTCAGCGCCGGCAGAACGAAAGCTAGCACCAGTCAATAACGCACCACCGCAGAGAATCAAGAGAAGGTACCGACAGACTCCGTATGTCCGCCCGGCGTCGGCCTGATTCACGTTAGACATATCGTCCCCCTGACAAATGTCACGGGAACATAGACGCTAGCGCATTTGAGGGCAATCAGGGGCGCGAGGAGCTGCCGCGTGGAAGGCAGGACGGCGAGCCATTGCTCGCCCGGCGCACAGCGCGACGCTCGCCTTATGGCGCGCTTGCGCCGACTTCCGTCCTTACCGTCTCCAGTTGCGCCTCGACCTGGTCGCCGGCCTTCAGCCTCTCGAACTCGTCGCCGGACTTGACCGGATCGGATTTGAAGACATACCAGGCACCCGAGGGATCCCTTCGCTGGTACAAGACCTTTCCGTCAGTGCGGTGGCTGAAGCAGGTGATGGCCGAGTTAGCCCCTTCTTTGGTCCGCCAGTTCCCATCGAAGCAGATGACGCCCTGGTCATTTACCCACCAGAAGCCGGTCGCATAGCTCGCCTTGTCGCCGGACCCTGTCCACGCGCTGAAATCTCCACTCTTCGCAAAAAATCCTGCGCCGTCCGCCCAAAGCCAGGTCTTGTCGTCGTAAAGCTGGTGCAGATCCGCCGCACCTACGAC
>JAALOD010000023.1:0-3365 GCA_013372845.1 Candidatus Udaeobacter sp. | reverse complement strand
GGGGGCCAATGCCCCGTCTCCTTCCGGTTGAAATAGACGACCGCTTGAAGCTCAGGGAAAGCCGATTTCACGTTGAGCATCCCGGCCAGCCATCGGCGACGATAGCCCTCGTCGCCGGAGACACCGGCCTCGGTCACGATGACCGGCTTAGCGAATCTGATCACCAGATCGTATTTTTCCTTAAGCGCATCGGCAAAGCGCTGAGGCCCGCCATAGTAATCCTGGTCGGCCTGCTGAAGAGAGAACACCGGCAGACCGATATCGTCGACGACATCCGCGCCGGGATAATACACGGCGAGATTGGCCCTGCCGACCGGCGCCCAGAGAAACGCCGCCCTGGGCGCGAGAGGGCGGCATGTCGCGACGAAGTGGCGATAGCCGTCGATATAATCCTTGGGCAGCCTCCCAGCCCATGGATAGCGGTCGCTTTCATCCTCCATCTCTGCAGCAAAACGTATATAAGGTGGGCGCGCGAGCCGACCTGCGGCGCCGCAGATGGCCGTGATCTGGCTGTCATAGACGCCCTCGGCCACGCGCTTCATCACATTCCGGTCGCCGACGGTCCATTGCTTGTTGGTCCAAGGCTCGACGGTGACGAGCATCCTGCGCCCCTTGCCTTCGGCAACCTGCGTCTCGGCCTTGAATTCCGCGGCGTCGAAGAGCAGCCAATGGACGAAGATATTCTCGATGGAGACGCCGGGCGCATGGGCGAAGGCGTGTTCGGGATCGTAGACGCCGAAGGCAAGACGCCCGGGCGTCTGGCCGGCGCTCACGGACTTCTGGTCTTGCGATTCTCCGAGGGAAGGACGTGCCGGCGTAACCAGGCCGAGAGCGACGGTAAGGCATGTGATTCCAGCGCAAGTGAGGAGGGTGGTTGACTTGGTCATCGTGTCACTGCTTTCTACGGCGAGGGCCAACCTCGGGCTTGGATGCAAAAGCGCGGGCAGCAGCCATGAGTTCAGCTTCTGCCGATGAGGCCGGTGATGATGTCAACCCGGATCGTCGCGGCGGCACCCGCCACGCGCGAGTATAGACCAGATTGCGGCGCTGCGAACTGATCCACGCCGATGAGGAGGCAATTAAGACTATCCCTGGCGTGAAGCGTCGGGGCCACCGTCGGGACGACGAGGGCGACGCCGATTAGCCCCGCCCTCAAAGATACCCCCGCCGCCGGGATCGCGCGCGTCCAGGTCTCGTTGCGGGTTTGCAATCGGCTCACAGCCGGTGCTCGATCCGGAAGGATGGAGCGGCGGTGCGGATGATGGTGTCAATATCCGATAGCGCGGCCACGAAGCCGAGGCGCTCGCGGGCGAGCGAGGAATCGGCATACAGCATCGAGCGACGGAGCCGGCGCACCAATGCCTTCATTCACCGTGATCCCAGTAGTAGCCATAGCCCGAGTAGTTCTTGATGCAGTCGAAATTAAGCGTCGATGGAGCGGAACTCTGGGATGCGCTTGATGAAGGAGCGACGTTGACGCGGTCCTCCGCGCCCCAGCCGGCCACGAAGCCTGGGCCGCGCACGATCGCAGATCCGATAGAGGTCGCCAGCGCCACCGGCCAGCGTCTGCGATCGTGAACCAACAAGGTGAGTTCGACCCGATGGCCGTCCCAGAAGGCTCGCCCGATGGTGGGCCGGAGTTCCAGCTTCGCGCCGACGATCTGCTGCCCATCGAGAGGGTGCGCTTAAGCTCGTCGACGATGAGGGAGAGCCGCTGCAGGATGACGGAAAGGCTGCGCGACTTGTTGATGAAATCGACGGCGCTCAGCGAGCGCGCCGCCTCATAGACATTGCAGTCGGTCAGCGCGGTCAGAACAGCACCGGCATGGTATGGCCGCGCTCGCGCACTGGCGCAGCACCGCGAGCCCGTCCAGGCCCGGCATGCGCCAGCGAGCAGCACGGCGTCGATCTGGGCACTTTGCCCAGGTGATCCAGCGCGGCTCCCCGCCGCCGTGGCGCTGGTCACGTCATAGCCCTCGCCGCAGAGATTGTGGCCGAGCGACCTGCGGAATAGCGCGTCGTCATCGACCAGGAGCAAACTCTTGGCCGTCTGCTCAGCCGGCATGGGACTTTGGGGCTGGAGAGACATCACAGCTGCATCGGCCGCAACTGCTCATCGATTTGATAGGTCAGTGCCCGGTAAGCCGGCCCGCCGACCTCCGGGTAGAAGAACAGTTTCTCGTCACAAACGACGCCCCGAGCGGCTCAAGACTGCTGTCTAATCATCGACCACATGATGAAAAACGTCGCCCATTAGGGGAGATAGTGCTTAGTGTCCGTCCGAAACATGTTGAATCATGTGAATCGTTTGTGATTCAAGAGAGGTGGCCTGATTTGAGGAGGGTCACCGATGTGACGGCGAAGAACCGGGGCGCTACGACCGCAGCAAATTGCGATACCCCAGTGATCTGACCGACGACGTGGGCGCATGTCGCACCGCTGATTGAGCGGCCAAACCGGGTGGCAACAGGCGCCACGTTGACGTGCGCGAAGTGATGAACGGAATTATGTATGCTCGGAGCACGGATGCCAGTGGCGGCGCCCGAAGGATTTCCGCCCGAGCACCCTTTCGCTATTCGACTGTGGAGCTACGACGGAACGTTGGAGCGCATCCATGCGCGTCCTCAAGTGCCGCGAACAGGAGGTACGAGACGCGGCCCCACGGCCGCCATCACGACAGCCAGAGCGTGAAGAGCGCCGAAAAAGGGGGGCGCGCATCGACCCGCCCGGTTACGATGCGGGAAAGAAGATCAAGGGCAAGAAGCGGCACGTTCTTGTAGACACGCTGGGTTTGCTGCTGCACGCGGTCGTGCATCCCGCCGATGTTCAGGATCGCGACGGCGGCATCCTGCTGTTGTCCACGCTCTTCGGCATCTATCCGTTTCTTGAAAAACTGTTTGCCGACAGCGCCTATTCGGGACGCATCTTTGACGGCACGCTGTCGCGGGTCCTGCCGCAGCTGAAAACCGAAATCGTCAAGCGCTCGGACCAGGCCAAGGGCTTCGTCGTTCTGCCCAAACGCTGGATCGTCGAACGCTCCATTGCCTGGCTCAACCGCTGTCGTCGCCTCGCCAAAGATTGGGAAAATCTCAACCGAAACGCTCTCGCGTTTCTTCGCCTCGCCTCCATCCGCCTTATGCTGCGCAAGCTCTGCAATCCGCTCTAAACTTTCGGGACGGACTCTAAGACCGCGCCAGTCTCGAACGCTATGCTGATCTTCGACGACCCATATCTCGCTACAATCTTCGTAAACCGCCACATGAGTGAGGCCCAGCGATTAGCGAACGCTCCGGTATCTTGTGAAAGGTAGGATAGGCTTATGATTGCAAAACCCGATCTCACCTTCGTCCAAATGGCGTCTGCAT